>DATKWS010000161.1:0-7079 GCA_035529435.1 Patescibacteria group bacterium | reverse complement strand
CTCGTACAGATGCACGACAACATCGTGCTCATACTCAAGGAGATCGTGAACGCGCCGCATCCGTACATCTACTTTCATCTCGCCGGCGCGCAAAAGAAGAACGAGGCGGCGATGAAGGGATTCGAGCTCTTTCACCTCCTTTTGAAAAAGAAATGCCTCTGCGCGATCAACTGTTTCAACGAGAGCTTCCTTCAGGAGAAACTCGACCAGCACCTGCCGCCTGATATCAGATTCAAACTCCTTCTCGAGCTCGGTAACTATTTCTCCCTCATCGGCAACTTGGAAAAGGCCGAGAACCTGTACCGGCGGTGCAGGAAAGAAACGCAAAAGAAAGGGGACGTGGAGAAGTTCAGGGCGCTCTCGGTCGAAGCGGTCCGGCGGGAGAGCGAGATACTCGAGAAGAAGGGAGAATTCATCAAGGCGCAGAAGCTCCTCGAGGAAGCACTTGCGTCCCACGGCGAACACATCATGTCCAACGAACGGTCCAAACTGTACAATGATCTCGCCTGGGTGCACTACCGGCTCGGGGCCTTCGACAAATCGTGGGAAAACTGTCTGATCGTTCACAAGCTTCTCGATAAGAAGCAGTACCCGCGGGAGATCTCGCAGGCATACAACATGATGGGCGCGATAAACTGGAACAGAAGCAACTACGAGGAAGCGATTCTCTGTTACAAGAAATGCCTCTCGCTGAGGGAGGACTGCAACGACGAGATCGGAGTCGCGGCGAGTTTCAACAATCTCGGTCTCGTATACCGGGATTTGGGCAAGGTGCGCAAAGCGCTCGAGTGCTTCAAAAAAAGCATGGAGCTCAAGCAGAGAAACAACAATCTCCCCGGCCTCGCGGCCGTGCATTTGAATATAGCGCTCGCCTACCTGGACGGGGAAAAGATCGAGGAGGCCGAGGAGAACTGCCTCGTGGCAAGACGTCTCGCGGAGGATATCGGGAACCAGCAATTGCTCGCCGAATTGTACGGGACGATGGGAGAAATTCATTTTCTCCGCGGAGAACTCGATGAGGCGAAAAATTTCTACTTCCAGGACCTCCACATGTGTGAGCGGACGAGCTCCGTGAGGGAAAAGGCTGTCGTGTTCCGCAGGCTCGGCGAGCTGAACCTGCGCGAAGGCAAGATCGACGAGAGCACCGATCTGCTCGAGAAGGCGAAGAACCTGAACCGGCAGATCGGCTCCCGGCTCGAAACCTGCCTGCTGAACGTGCTCGAAGGGCGGATACTCGTTGCGGAGGGCAAGCGGGAACAGGGTAAACGGCTGCTCGAGGGAAGCAGCCTGGAACTATCGCTTCTCGGGAGAAAGATTGCGGCTGCATCCATAGCCGCTGAGATCGGCGAGCTCTGCCTCGAGGAGGGGAACGAGCAACTCGCACGCGAGTACCTGCTGCGGGGCAGCTCGCTGGTGGGCGAAGGAGAAACTCCCCCGTCCCAGATCACGAGGCTGCTTGAAAAGCTGGACAGCCGGCAACCGCTCTCCCTGGCAGAGATCCACTCGGACAGCGAACGCTTCAGGGCCCTGTGCCGTATCACGTCTCTCATACGCACGACGCAGGACCCGGAAACGCTCTACAGCTCCATCACCGATATGGCCCGTCAGATCACGGGCATGAAACGCGCGGCCCTCGTGCTCCAGAGCAATGGAAACGAGACATACCGGATACTCGCGTCCGGCTGCGGATTCGACGTGGGTTCGGTTATCACCGACGAGAATATCATCGCGATACTCAATATCGCCCGGCAGCTCGGATACCCGCTCGACATATCACGCACGGCAATCCCCGCGGGGAAGGTGAGCGGCGAGTTCCTCGCGCGGCATCGCGGGATCATATGCATTCCGCTGTGGATACAAGACGAGGTGACGGGATATCTCTATCTCGATTCGGATGAGAGCAACGCCATACCATCGGATGAGGATCACAGTTTCCTGCTCGCATTAAGCCAGCAGCTCGCCCTCGGCCTCGAGAGAAACCTTCTCTCACAGAAAATCACCGATATGAACAGCGCACGGCAAAACACGAAACAGATACCGGTCCAGACGAAGGAACGCCCCTTCATCCATGATATCATCGGCGAATCGCCGGCGATGAGGAATATTTTCGAGCTTATCGCCGGCATCAAGGAAATGGACACGACCGTGCTCCTGACCGGTCCGAACGGCACCGGAAAGGATAAGATCGCGAAGGTGATTCATTACTCCAGTCATCGCGGTGAAAAACCGTTCGTTTCCCTCAACACCGCCGCCTTCCCGCGCGACCTGCTCGAGAGCGAGCTTTTCGGGCACGAGAAGGGCTCATTTACCGGCGCCCACCGCCTCAAGATCGGGCATTTCGAAGCCGCCGAAGGTGGTACCCTGTTCCTCAACGAGATCGGCGATATGCCGCTGGAGCTCCAGCCGAAGCTGCTGCGGGTGCTCGAGGAGCAGAAATTCTACCGGGTCGGTGGAACAAGAGAGGTGAAAACGAACGTCAGAATCATCACGGCCACCAACAAGGACCTTCTCGCGCTCGTGAAACAGGGCAACTTCCGGGAGGACCTCTTTTACCGGATAAACATCTTTCCGATCAGGGTCCCCGCGTTGAAGGAACGGAAAGAGGATATCGAGCCGCTCTGCAATCATTTCTTGACCATGCACTGCCAATTGTACAATATTCCTATCAAGCAAATTTCGCCGGAGGCGATGACATACATCGCGAATTATCCGTGGCCGGGAAATGTGAGGGAGCTGGAGAACCTGATCAACCGGCTCATCATAATCACGAAGAAGGACACGATACTCCCCGAGGATTTGCCGGACAACGTCGTAAAGCGGCGGGAGAGCCAGCGGGTGGAATCGAGTGTCTCCCTCGAGGAGAGTATCGAGTACCTCCTCGAAAACACGCCGTTTTCAAAGAGCGACCCCCTGCTTCCCAAGGTGGAGGGGATGCTCTGCAAGAAGGTGGTCGATAAAACGAACGACAAGACAAAGGCCGCGGGACTCCTCGGCATCTCGAAACCGACGCTTTACTCGAAGTTGCGAAACCATGAGAAAAACCAGTAAAAAACAGAATTTCCCCTTTATACCCGCGGCCCTTATACTGTTCGCCGTGCTTCTCGTGATCTATATCCCGCTCAAGATACGCGTCGCACGGTCGGATGACACCGGCGACGTGATCCCCGACGGCACGACACTCAGTATCTTCGTCACGAGCGACCTTAAGGGGTACCGCGAACCATGCGGATGAAAGGCGGAGCACTACTCCGGGATGGCCCGGTGGGCCACCCTCATCCGACAGCGTCGCGAAGAAAAGCCGGTCCTGTTGGTCGATGCCGGTGATTTCTGCTCCCCCTTGAGAACCAGATACCAGGACATCAAGGATCGTTACTTCTTCAAAGGCATGAAGCGGCTCGGATACGATGCCGTCGGAATCGGCGAGAACGAGATCAAGTTCGGCCGCAAGCGGTTACTCGAGACGATGAAAGAGGCCGATCTTACCCTCGTTTCCTCCAACATCATCGATAAACGCGGCAGCGGGCACCTCGTCAAACCATATATCGTCGCCACCGCCGGGGGACGCCGGCTGCTGTTCTGGCGCACGGGGGGAATCACGGTCGGAATACTGAGCGTCGTCCTTCCAACCTACATTCATGCGGTCGATGAGGAGATACACGAATACTACGAAGTGCGCGATACGAGGATGACGGTGCTCGAAACGATTTCCACCCTGAAGAAGCGCGGATGCGACCTGATCATCGCACTGAGCCATCTCGGCTGGGAGAACAGCCTCGAGCTGGCCAGGGAGGTGCCCGGTCTCGATATCGTCATCAACGGCCACCGGACGCACAACGGCATGCATTATGAATACATCGGTGAAACGATCGTGATCGACACCGGCCCGAACCGTTCCTCGTTCGCCGAGATCGATGTAACGATCGACGGGGGCGTACCAAGATACACCCCGAAGGATATGGGGAAAGTCCTCCTCTCGCTCGACGGTGATCCTGAATTCGTGGCGTTCGAGAAATCGTACGAGGAGGAACTCGAGGCGTCAAAGATGAGTACTGCCGAAGAGGACCGGTAGCGTGCGGCTCAAAACAGTTGTCGGATTCCTCGACGAAACGCTTGAGATCGCCTCCTTCGCATCCGATTCGGCCCTGAACGGGCTGCAGGTCGAGGGATCGAGAACGGTCGCCGCTGCATGCTGTGCCGTCGACGCCTGCGAGGAGTCGATACGTAAAACGATCCGCACCGGGGCGAACCTTCTCATCGCACATCACGGCATCCTCTGGGGGACCCCGCAGCCGGTCATGGGCCCCCTCGCCGTGCGCCTGAAGCTGCTCCTCTCACGCGGCGTCTCCCTCTATGCCGCCCACCTCCCGCTGGACTGCCATCCGGAGTTCGGCAACAACGTCTGCCTGGGTCGCATTTTCGAGCTACGCGAAACCGTCCCCTTCGGGGAGTACCATGGTGTATCGATAGGACTCCGCGGAATCCTTCCGCGTGAGATGACGCCGCGCGGCGTGGCGGCGAAGCTGCGGAGGGCACTCGATGCACCGGTCAGGACTTTCGAATTCGGCAGGCCGAGGATCCGGACGCTCGGTATCGTTTCCGGGGGAGGCGCCGGCCTGGTGCAGGCGGCCTCGGAGGCGGGTTGCGGGGCGCTGCTCACCGGCGAGACGTCGCACGCGGCGTACCACACCGCCCGGGAATCGCGTATCAACCTGATCTGCGCCGGCCACTACGCAACCGAAACTCTCGGGGTGCAGGCCCTGGGAGAGCGCCTGCACAGAGAGCTCGGCGTTCCGGTGCGATTCATCGATGTCCCGACGGGCTTGTAACCACCCCTCAATGCGGGGGCGCCGTCCCCGCCGATCACCCCACCAACCTACCTGCCGCCGTCATCGGGAAATTGTTCGTGCTCGGGCCACGACAGTGGATCCTCCTCGATCATCTTCTTCAGAACCTCGATCGCCTTCATGAGCTGGGCGTCATAGCCGCGCCGCACCTCGGCCGGGTCGAGATCGACGACGATGTCGGGCTCGACTCCCTCGTTCTCGACGATCCATCGCCCGTCGGGGGTATAGATGCGGTAATCGGGCGCCGAGAGTCCGCCGCCGTCGATGAGGCCGAGCCACATCGACACGCCGACGAGCCCGCCCCACGTCCGCGTTCCGATCACGGGGCCCATCTCCTTCATCTGGAATTCCATCGGGAGCATGTCGCCGCCCGAGCCCGCCTGGCGGTTCGTCAGGCAGACCATGTGCGCGCGCGTCGCGATCGCCGGACTCGTTTGATCGTGCGAGTACCTCCGCGTCCAGTACCCGAGGATCTCCTTGTCGAGCCGTCGGAGGAAGATATCGGGATCGAGACCTCCCCCGTTGAATCGGCCGTCGACGATCAGGGCTTTTTTCCGGAGCTGTGAGTAGAAGTACTTTGGAAATTCACGGCAGGATCCGAGATAGGTGTCGGGGAGATGGAGATACCCGATCTGCCCGCCCGATTCCCGGTCCGCCACCATGCGGTTGTGTTCCATCCAATCGTTGTACCTGAGCGTGTATTCGCCGCTGAGGGGTTCGACGCTATACTCGCGCGCGCCCTTTTCATTCGGCCCGCCATTCACGAGAATCGTCACCTGCTTGCCGGCGAGGCCCTGGAAATAGCTGTAGATATTCCGGTCCGCCGTTACGTCGCGGCCGTTCACCCGCAGGAGATAGTCTCCCTCGTTCACGTCGACGCCGGGTTTGGCGAGCGGCGGAATGACCTCCGAGGTCCAGTCGGGAACGCGGTAGATCTTGCCGAAGCGGTACCGGTTGCTGTTCGCGTCCACCGTCCAGTCGACGCCGAGCATCCCGACGTCGACCGTCCCGGCCGACCGCTGCTGGTCGCCGCCGAAAACGTAGGTGTGCGAGGTGTTGAGCTCGCCGATCAACTCCCCGATGACGTACCGGAGATCCTGCCGGCATGAGACGAAGGGGATCAGCCTCCCGTACTTCACCTTCATCGCGTTCCAGTCGATCCCATGCATACCGGGCTCGTAGTAGAAATCCCGTTCCATGCGCCATGCCTCGTCGAAAATCTGCGTCCACTCGGCGATGGGATCGAGAGACATCGTGAGATCGGAGAGATCGAGCACCTCACCCTTCGAATCGGTCACGGTCGCATCGATGATGCCGACCGAGTTTCCTTTCTTGTAAACGATGTGCTTTCCGTCGGCCGAGAGCTTGTATTCATCGATCCCTTCGATGACCGTTTTTTCCTCGCGATCGTCGAATGAGAACCGGTACAGGTTCATCGGACCGATGCTCCGGAATTCGAAACGGTTGAAATCCCCCTTGTCCTTGTTCAGGTAGAAGAGCGCCGATTCGTTGGCCGAAAGATACCGGTAGTTCCCCGCCGGCAGGGGAACATGCTCGATCCGGCCGGCGAGACCTTCGAAATCTATCTTCACCGCCGGTTCACCGCTCTCATCCTTGTCCTTCTCCACCTCGCCTTCCTCGTCGCTCCGCAAGGGAAAACGCGATCCGCCGTCCTTCGCGAGCGTCAGGCAGTAGATACCCGCGACGTCCTTGTAGACCATCTCCCATTCGAAGTCGCAGAGCGTCGGATTGAAACGGCGGTTCGATACGAAGAAGAGATGCGTTCCATCTGTCGAGAATACGGGATTGAAATCGTTGAAGAGGCCGTTGCTCGCGCAGCGGGCCTTCTTGTCCTCGAGCGAGTAGATGTAGACCTTGTACACCAGATCGGCGTCCATCTTCGAGTACGCGATGTAACGACTGTCCGGCGACCACGCGAAGTCGTGGATCGGCTTGAGATCGAGCGAAACATCTATGTTCTCGTACTCTGCCCTGTCGACCTTGATGATCTTCTTCGTTTCGACATCGAGGTAATAGCAGCCGAGCGTTTGATCGGCGAATGCGATCTTTGTGCCGTCCGGCGACCACCGGAGTGTGTGGCGGTATCCATCCTTGTGCTCCGTGAGCCGAACCGCCTGTTCCTCACCCTTCTGATCGACGATGTAGATCTCGTATTCACCGCTCCGGTCGGACAGGTAGGCGATCCTCTTGCCGTCCGGCGACCACGCGGCGTCC
>DATKWS010000160.1:0-4636 GCA_035529435.1 Patescibacteria group bacterium | reverse complement strand
TGGCCCGCCCGATAACGGCAACAATCTGCCCCGCCGGTGGTACGTGAGCAACACGGCCCAGGGCACGGGAACGGGCGAATCGTGGGAAAACGCCTTCACCCACCCGCAGCCGGCCGTCGAGGCGGCAAGGGCGGGCGATGTGATATGGGTCGCAAACGGCATCGAACCGCACAACACCGGCGGCGGCATGCTCAACGGCGGCGCCGTCTACGTCCTGGCCACCGCGACCGGCCGCTCGCCGGTCATCGAGAACTGCCTGTTCGGCGCGACCGCGATAACGAACTGCATCGCGTGGAACGATTCCGCGATATACTATGATGACGAAATTCTTGTCGGCGGAGCGATCCTCCCCGTCATCCGGTATTCCGATATCGATCAGAACGGCTTCGGCGTCGATCCGGCGGGAACGGCCGACGCAGACGGCAATATCCGCATGAATCCCCTCTTCGCCCCGGGGCCGCTCGGTCCGTTCTACCTGAGCAACACGGCGACGGGGCAGCTTGAGACGAGCCCGTGCATCGATGCGGGAAGCGGCACCGCAGCGGCGCACGGCCTGGGCGAGCGGACGACGCGGACCGACGGCCAGCCGGACGGGGGCACCGTCGACATCGGCTACCACTACCGCATCTTCTAGCATGTGATCGCCCGCGTTGCATTTATCATGCTGTTCTGTTAGAATGACCGGTGACAGGCAACAGCACGGAAACGGACACATGCGATGAGGCAATCACTTCTACCGGTAATCATAGCGCTCGTGATGGCGGCCGCCGAATCCGCCGGAGCGCAGGTCATCGCGGTCGAGACCGAATGGTATGCGGCCTCGCATGATATCGGCGGCGTACCGATCGGAATCCAGCCCGATGCCGGGTGCAGCGGCGGACTGCTGTTGATCGGTCTCGACCTCGTCGATGAATGGACCTCGTACGACGTTTCGTCCGATCCGACCGGCGTCTACGCACCGCGCCTCGTTTGCCGCGGTAATGCCGGTGTCGAGTACCACTTCCGGCTCACCTTCGTTCCGGACACGCTCGGCGGTTTGCAGACGGTCGATTTCTTCTTCACCGGCGTCGGATACGGCTGAAGCTCGTGGCTCAATGTCGCCGGGAGCGACAACCTGATCCTGACGAGGAATTCGTACACCGCCGTTCTGACGAACGTGAGTGGAGAGTACAGCGAGGTCGATCGCTTCTACTGCAATTTCATGGCGGGAACCGGCGTGGAATCCATCGCTCCGGCGGCGGCGGTCATCCTCTACCAGAACTTCCCGAATCCGTTCAATCCCGTTACCGGCATCCGGTTCTACCTGGCCCGCAGCGCTTCGGTGACACTCGACATCTTCGATATCGCGGGAAGGCGGGTCACCCGGCTCGTACAGGGAGAACGGGGCGAGGGCCACCATCTGGTGCACTGGAATGGTTGCGCCGGCGATGGAACTCCCGTCGCTTCGGGAGTGTACCTATCAGTGCTTACAACACGGGGACGATCGGTGTCACGGAAGATGATTCTGGCGCGGTGAGACGGCCCGAACCCGCGCGATTGTTCCTGCACGTTTGCTTCAACGGGTACAGGAATGAGATCCTTACCGCTCCTCACGATTCTTCTCGTACTACTCGCCGGGTGCGAGGAGCGCGCGACGGCGCCGTTCACACCTCCCGGCGGGGAACCGTACGTGATCATCGAGCAGCCCGCGGCCGTTCCCGGTACGGCACGCTACTCCGAGGTCATCCGATTCCGGTGGAGAAGCGGACCCCCCACGCCGCCCGATTCGGTGAGGTTCCTGTGGAGCGCGATCATCGACACGACGGGCGCCTACAACCCCGGATTCGACATCCTCGCCGACATCAACGAACACGGGGAACGCTACAACGGCTGGTGGTCGCATTGGATACCGTACGATGCGCCGGATGACTCGGGATCGTCGACGATCATCGGCGACGACGAGGAGCTCGTATCCGGAACGTACTACCTCTTCGCCGTGCAGGCGATCGACCGCTACGGCACCGTCACGGGCACATTCGGAGCCGACACGAACGCAAGGCTCTTTCGCGTCCAGCGCTCACGGGGTGCGCTGCTCACCATCTTCGAACCGCTGCTCGGAGGATTCAAATTTATCGGGGTAATCCAGAATCCGGTCCAGAGCGGCGTACCGTCCGGAACACCGCTCGGTTTCCGGTGGCAGGCCGACGCGAGCGGGTACGGCGGCGAGGTGGCCGGCTACCGGTACGGATGGGACGTGCCGGATACGGACGCATGGACGACGCCATACAGGATCGACAACACCACGGCCCTCGAAGCCGTGTTCAACGCAGGCACGCACACACTCACCGTCGAGGCGGTGGATCTCAGCGGCGCCGTCACGCGCGCGGTGATCGTCATCGAGACGGTGCTGTTTCCGATGGAGAGGAACCTCCTCTGGATAGACGATTTTCCCGGCGGCACCGTGCAGTCCCCCCTCTACGAGATGCCCAGCGAGGCGAACCACGATGCCTTCTGGCTGGCGACCTGCGGCCGCGCCGCCGGTTTCGAACCGGCCCGCGATGTCTACGACTGCCGGGAGCATCTCGATACGCCTCCCGGCATCGGGACGATCGGCCTCTACAAGAATGTCATCTGGACCTATTCATCATCGAGTGACGCATGGCAATCGATCGTGCATTTCACTCCCGAGAGCCGGATCGGCCAGGGAGGCCAGCAGCAGGTGAACTACCTCCCCATCTTTCTCGTCAAGGGCGGGCATCTCTGGACGGCGGGACGCGCCGATCGTGGCGGCGGGCTCGCCGCCGTGCTCGAACCCGCCGCCCGGTCGTTCCCCACGCACCTCGCGTGCGAGATCACGGGCAACAGGGACGGTTGCGACGGCGACCGGAGCGGCGTGCGCAGCATGCCGTACCGGGACTACTGCGTTTCGATGATCGACAAGATCGACGGCGTCATCCGGCGGGATCCGGCGATGCCGTATCGATCGATCCGTCACTACGACGTGATGGCGTACGCGTACAAGGACGGAACCGATATCGTCACGGCTCGCCATGCCGGGCTCCCGGGCCGCCTCGACCTCCGGGATGAGGTCACATCGCCCGGGCGATATTTCGATCCGGACTCCCTCGACGGCCTGGGCGGATTCCCGTATGTGGAGGTATACGATCCGGCCTACTGGATGAACGAAAAATCGCTGCCGCACCAGATATGCTTTCATCCGATCTACCGCATGCGGGCGCGCGGGGGCGCTTCGGCGCTCGATCGCGAGGCCGTCGCGCTCTGGGTTACCCCGTACGAGGAAATCGTCCCGGCGGTGAAAAGCGGCGTCGCCGTTGCGGCACCGAGCGTGCATTTCGGTTTCCCCCTCTGGTTCTTCACACCGGGAGCCACCGACAGCATCACTACCGTCATCTTCAGTGAATGGGGAATACTGCATGATGAATAGAATGGACATTCTCATAAGAGAGGGAATGAAGAGTGAATAGAGCAGCCCATCCGCTCTGGTGTGTCCTCTTCATGGTATTCCTCTATGGCTGCGGGCGGGACTCCCCCACCGGGCCGGAGAACGGACGCGTCATTCCGCTCGTCTCACCGCACACGTGCGTCGTCACGGCGGACGGGGACTTCACACTGCTCGACCGGAACGGCTCCACCTTCGTCATCCGTGCCGCCGAAGATGCACCGGAGATCCGTGTCGGGTATATCATCGTCGGAGCGGACCGGGGCGGATTTCTCCGCAGGGTAAAGGCGGTGCGCGAGTCGATCGGCGCACTCGTCCTCGATACGGAACCGGCATCCCTGACCGATGCGGTGATCGTGGGGAGAATCGATACGACGATCAACGTCGGTGCGGGCTCACACCGTGCATGCCTCGGAACGGGGCGCTCCCCCGGCCGGGCGGCGGCCCGTGCCTGGACACCGGCCCTCCTCTCACCGGGTGTAACGCTCTCCGATAAGGGCCTCGACCTCGCCGGGGTGATTCTCCTCGATGCGGGGGGCGGCGACCGCCGGAGCACCATCATGATCACGAACGGGAACATTTCATTCAATCCGCACGTCGAGATGGGCGCCACGGTGCGGGCGAGATCGATTGACCGGCTCCACGCGAGCGCCGAGGGGATGCTCCGGTTCAGCTGCGATCTATCCATCGACATGCCGGAACCGATCGATGCGGCGGGGGAGATTCCCCTCGCCTCGTTCAGCGCGACCTTCGTTCAGCAGATCGGTGCCGTGCCCGTCGTCGAGACGGTCACGCTCGTCTTTGCGGCCGGGTACGAGGTGTCGGGCGCCTTCGCGGACGACTGTGATATGAGCTTCGAGGCCACGGCCTTCGCCGGCGTCGTCTCCTCCTACCGTGACGGCGGTTGGATCGACGGGGGTGCCGTCGACCCATCCCTCGCCGCGTCCCCGTTTACCTGCGGGGCGTACGCCGACGCCGACATCAGAATCTACGTGAGACCGCACATCGACATCTCGTTCTACGCCGTGCCGGCGATCGAATTCGGTGCGATGCCCTGGCTCCGCGTACGCGCCGAGACACCGGCGGCGCCGGTGTGGGAATGGGCGGTCGAGGGAGGTATAGACGTATCGTCGCTCATCGATGCCCGGATTCTCGACGAGGAACTTGCCCCGCACACGGCCACGCCGGCTTCATTCA
>DATKWS010000159.1:0-28122 GCA_035529435.1 Patescibacteria group bacterium | reverse complement strand
GGATCGACCATCGGGCAGGGATTTGCGCCGGGAGAGCAGATTCTCTCGTACGAATACAACAGCCTGCTCGTCGATATCGTCGGCAACGTGTGGGCCGTGCCGGGCGGCACGGAGCATATCGTATTCGACGGACTCATCGATATGATATGGCCGTTCCCCGACGACGAGATGTCCGTCACCGTTTCAGGGACGCAGGCATACGATTGCGCTCCCGGCGGGACGCGTGCCTCGATGGCGCAGATGGATTCGACCGAGGCCCCATACGGGGACATCGTCGCGCTCCGCGACGTCCACTGCTTCATACCGACCGTCAGCGCGCTCGATTTCGATACCGGCGACCTGTTCCACGACATCGCCGGTGATCCCGATCCGATGTCGCGGACGCCGTTCGATACGATATACTACCCGGTGGAGAATCAGGAGCACGTTTTGATAACACCGGAGAACGCGGATTGGATGATGGCGGAAATACGCGGTGCGGTCACCGCGGTGGAGCCGTCGGCCGCATTGCCGCCGTACCGCGTGGCGCTGGAACAAAACTTCCCCAATCCATTCAACCCCGTCACGTCGATTTCATTCTCGATCTCCCATGCCTGTCATGTCGGCCTCGCGGTGTACAATGCGGCCGGCGAGAGGATCGGAACGCTGGCGAATCGACGGTACGCGGCGGGCAGGCACACGGTGATGTGGGACGGGACGGACGGACGGGGGAATCCCGTCGCCAGCGGCGTCTATTTCTACCGCATCGACGCGGGAGGAATGAATAAAACAAGGAAAATGGTGCTGCTACGGTAAATATCACTGCCTGGCGTTCGATCCGGACGGGTACCTGTTCGCCGGAATGCGCGGCGGCCCGGTGTTCCGCAGCTCGAAGCCGGTGGAATGAATCCGCTTCCTTTATACATCATATCGCCTTGATAACGACCATGGTCATATCGTCGCGCTGGGGGGCTCCGCCGTAGAAGTTTTTCACGTCCTCGATAATTTTCGTGTTGATCTTCCGGGCGGAAAGAGCGGATGTATCCATTGCGTCCAGGAAACGCTTCAATCTCTCGGTTTTTAATGGTGCCGGAGGCGGGAGTCGAACCCGCATGAAGCAAAGCTCCGGGGGATTTTGAGTCCCCTGCGTCTACCAATTTCACCACTCCGGCACGATCGATCCGCGTCACGCATTCCGGGCGGATAACGCGGGGATCAGTATGATATCTAATTCTGTCGGCCCATGCAAGCCAACGATACAGCGCGATCGATCCGCGTCGAAACGCCACGGAGAATCGATTAAACGATCCGGTCTCCCCGGCGGTTCCGGTTACGTGCCCGGCAGGGTCCGAGGATCACGGAGAGAAGGACCGCCGTCCGAAGCGATGATGCGTCGCCGAGCATCTGCTGGATCGCGTCGGGGGGGACCGCCCCCTTCCGCGCCGGTGCCGCGGTTCTCGTCCATGCAGATGCGCCCTCGGAAACAGCAGTGGTCTCATCGATGACCGGTGAAGTCTCGATCGCCTCACGGTACTCGTAGGTATCGACCGGAGTGGATTTCTCGAACTGCTCATCCGCCCACTGGGCAAAGTCTCCCGGTTTTGATCTATCCTCGAAACCGGCTGCCTGCTCGGGGAACGCGGATTCTGCAACCGCAGCCGCCTCGATCAATTCCCCCTCCTCGATTGCTTCCTCCGATCGCTCGCGTTCGAGCTCGAACAGTTCATCGAGGATCTGCTGTTCCCTGGTCCGCTGCGGCGGCGCCTTTTGCTGTTGCTGCGCCTGCTGGGTACCGGAGCGCGCCGCTGAGGTCACGGCCTTCAGAATCCGTCCGAGAACGTTGAGGACGACGATGAATATAATAAGACCGATAAGGCCTTCACCCATGGGGACTACTCCTTGCACTGTCCGGGCCGTTGCTCTTTTCCAGGCTGCGCGATCGACTTACGCATGTCGGTATCGGCCTGTATATTGCGCAGGTTGTAGTAATCCATGATCCCGAGGTTGCCCTGGCGGAACGCCTCGGAGATTGCACGGGGGATCTCCGCTTCGGCCTCGACAACCTTGGCCCGCATCTCGACCACACGTGCCTTCATCTCCTGTTCGATCGCGACCGCCAGCGCGCGCCGCTCCTCGGCCTTGGCCTGGGCGATACGCTTGTCCGCCTCGGCCTGATCGGCCTGGAGCTTGGCGCCGATATTCGCCCCGACATCGACATCGGCGATGTCGATCGAGAGAATCTCGAAGGCCGTTCCCGAGTCGAGACCTTTCTCCAGCACCGTCTTCGATATCCGGTCCGGATTTTCGAGTACCTTCTTGTGTGAGGTGGCCGAGCCGATCGTCGTGACGATCCCTTCGCCGACGCGCGCGATGACCGTCTCTTCACCGGCGCCTCCGACGAGACGTTCGATATTCGCCCGGACGGTGACCCTGCTCGTCGCCCGGACCTGTATGCCGTCCATCGCGACGGCAGTGATCATCGGCGTAACAATCACCTTCGGATTCACGCTCATCTTGACCGCCTCGAGCACGTCCCTGCCAGCGAGGTCGATCGCCGTTGCGCGTTCGAAATCAAGATTGATATTCGCCTTGTTGGCGGAGATCAGGGCGTTGATCACATTCTGTACATTGCCGCCGGCGAGGTAGTGGGCCTCCATCTTGTCGATCTCGACATCGATCCCCGCCTTGGTCGCGGCGATCTTCGGGCGTATGATCCGGAGGGGTGGCACCTTGCGGAGGCGCATCCCGATCAGATCCCTGAATATCCGGACCTTCACGCCGGAGAAGTAGGCCGTGATCCAGAGACCGATCGGCACGAAATAGAAGAAGAGCAGGATCAGTATGATGATCCCGAATACAATGAAAAACAGGCCGATTCCCGATAGTGACATCGTCTCCCTACCTTTCCATGAAACGATACGTTTTGAACTCAGACCTTTGTAACGACAATTCGATATCCCTCTATCTTGTCCACGCGGATCCTAGAATTCTTCTCTATGAAATCACCCTCCGTCACGACGGAGAATTTTCCCCCGTCGATGATCGCCGTTCCGGCGGGCCGCAGCATCGTGAGGGCGATCCCTTCCCGCCCTTCGAGCGCCGCGTAGGTCGCGGGGGATGAGCGGTACCCTTCCGCTTCTGCTTCGGTCGTCTTCAGGACGAGCCGCTGGAACGGAGTGAATTTCGGCAGGAATCGCAGCGCGACCAGCATCACGATGAACGAGACGACAAATGCGAGCGCCAAAACCTTTGCGCCGGAAACGAAATCGTTCGGATGCACGAAGCGCCCGATCAGGCTCAGGTAGAGACTCGTGACGATGGCGAGAATGCCCAGCGTACCGACGATGCCGAATCCCGGTATCAGGAATATCTCAACGAGCAGCATGACCGCACCGAATACGAAGAGGATCACCTCGCCCCAGCCCGCCAGATGCACGAGGTAGTGACTCCCGAAGAAGAGCGCGAGCGCGACCAGGGCGATGATTCCGGGAGCCCCGAATCCCGGCGTCTTTATCTCGAAGAAGATACCGAGGAGCGCCAACGTCAGCAGCAGGCTGCTCACGAGTCCCTGCGTCAGGAATCCGGCCATCCTCTCCGCCGCGTTCATGCCGGCGGTTGTGATCTTCGCACCTTTCAGGCCCTCGAGCTCGAGAATCTCCTGGATCGACTCGGCCGTTGCGTCGGCAATGCCGAGATTGAGAGCCTGTTTCGTGGTGAGGGTGAGGAGCTTTCCCGCTTCGACGACCCCCTCGATCTCGATGCTCTTGTCGGCGAAGGCCTCGGCGACGTCCCCCCGGCGATCGTTCTTTTCGGCCGTCGACCGAAGCTCCGTCCGCCAGTACGATACGACCTTCTCGCTGACCTCGCCGGTGGTGCCGCCGATCCCCATCGATACCGGTTCGGCGGCTCCTATGGTGGACTGGGGGTGCATGTAGATCTTGTTGGCGGCGAGGGTTATAAGGGCTCCCGCCGAGATGGCCCGTTTGTTGATGAATGCAATGGTCGGCACATCGGCGGCGATGATCGCGTCCCGAATTATGACAGCCGCATCGAGACGGCCGCCGAACGTGTTGATCTCGTATATGATGAGATCGTACCCCTGCTCGTCCGCCTCCGCGGTGGCCCGTTCCACGAAGGGGGAGAGGCCGAGCTGAATCTCGCCGCTCACGGGAATGACCATGACGCGTCCGTCGCCGGCCGTGAGCGCCGGCGTACCGGAGAGCGCCACGATCAGTATGATAGCGAATATCCGGAGACTCCGTTTCAAGCGACCACCCTCCTGTTATGTATTACACGACTCGTCGTACATTTATTCTATTCGCACATTGTGCTCGCCGTGTATTGGCGAGCATCCGCCTCGTGCTCGTTGAATTGCGAAAGAATCGACACCAACCGGCTTTGAGGGTCTCCCGTAAATAATCGACCCTCGACCTCCCGTCTGTCAATAGGATAAGGCCAAAATTTGCCTTGACGATCGGCAATTGTTTGTTAGTATGAAGCGGAGTGGGGTTGTAGCTCAGCTGGGAGAGCACTTGTCTGGCAGACAAGAGGTCACGGGTTCGATCCCCGTCAACTCCACCATTGTTTTATCTGCACCGAGAGGAGTGCGCAGGTCGGACACAGGGCCGCTTGTCGAATCCGTTCGATCACGACGACGCCACGTCGAATGTGAAAGAAGAATATATCATGCCTGCGAATCTGTGTATCTTCGAGGATGACCGCTACCCCAATTTTTTCCCCCTTTCCCTCAACCGGCCGGTGTTCGACCTTCACATCGGAACACAGGCACTCTGGAAGCGCCTGGCCATCGAGGTCAATCCGGAGGAGCTGATCCTGCTGTGCCGGCCCTATCTGGCGCCGGTGTTCGCCGAGGCCGTGCAGGCGGGAGATGGTGAACGCCCCGTTCGCGTCAACGAGAATGCGGAAGGCGAGATGCTGTTCCTGAACGGACGGCTTCTCGCGCTGGGGTCGGAACTTGCCGATTGCATCGGAGATCTTCCCGAAAACGGTGTACTGCACAAGAACGGGATCGCCGTGGCTGCGAGACTCGACGGCGAACGAGCGGCGTCGTTCGCCGGGTACCTGTCCCAATCCATCACCGACGAGGACGTCGTCAAGGTGATGCAGTCGATACGGGAGCTTTCTACTTCTGAAACGCCCCGCAGGACGGGCGATTATGATGAAGCTGCGGACAGGATCAGGTCGATCGAGGAATGGGCACGGACGAACGGTGCGACCCTCCAGCAGACGGGGGCGGTGCTCCTGTCGTACTACTGGCAATTCATCGGTGAAAACGGCCGGTGCATTGTCGACGACTTCAAGAAGATACCGCTCCGCGGCACGGCGCCTGAAGCGGAACTCTTCAAGGGAGTTGATGTTATACGTGAAGAGGATATCATTATCGGGTCGGAGGTCGAGGTGCGGTCCGGCACGGTACTCGACGCATCCGAGGGCCCCATCATCATAGCTGATCGCGTCAAGATCGAACCGAACGCGATTCTCTACGGCCCGTGCTACATCGGCGAGAGCTCCATCATCAGGGGAGGCGCCAAGATCGGGCGCGAGACATCGCTGGGACGGGAGTGCCGCATCGGAGGGGAGGTCACCGGGACCATCATCGCGTCGTATTCCAACAAGCAACACGAGGGATTCCTGGGGCATTCATACGTCGGCTCGTGGGTGAATCTCGGCGCCGGCTGCAACAACAGCGATTTGAAAAACAACTACAGCACGATCAGAGCCTGGTGCGCCGGCGAGTTCAAGGAGACGGGACGGCGCTTTCTCGGTACCGTCATCGGCGATCACGCGAAGGTGGCTATCAATACGAGGATCAACACGGGAACGGTTATCGGATACAACGCGAATGTGGTTGTGGCCGGCTTCACGCCGAAATTCGTCCCGAGCTTCACCTGGATGCTCGAACCGGAGTTCCAGGAGTACGACCTCGAAAAAGCCGCGGAAACCGCCGAGATCATGATGGACAGACGAAATGTCACCTTCACACCGGCTATAGCGGAGCTGTTCAGGGTGATCTACCGGTTCTGGCGCCAGAGTGGAAATACCGTATAGATCTTCCGGACAGAGGCGAAACCCATGACGGATATTCTTCTCATAGGAGAACGCATCAACAGCACCAATAAACGGATCAGGCAAATCCTCGAGATTCGAGACGAGACGGCGCTGCTGCACGTGGCCCGGGAACAGGTGCAGGGGGGTGCATCGTTCATAGATATCAATGCATCGATGCTGATGAAGGAGGAGGAGCAGACGCTCAGGTGGGCGGCGGGGTGCATCACCGCGGTCATGGATGTAGGCGTTTCGCTCGACAGTCCCAACATCGATGTTCTGTCCGGAGTACTGCCGGAGATCAGGGGCCGGGTCATGCTCAACTCCTTCACGTGTGACGAAGAACCCCTCGAACGGGCCATCAACGCCATCGCCGGATACGGAGCATCGGTGATCGTCATGCTGAAAAGCAGGGATGGCATACCGGAAACCGTCGATGGGCGCATGCATCTCGCCGGCCGTATCGCCGCGGCCGCCGATGCCGCGGGTGCATCACCGTCACGGATCTATATCGATCCGGTCTTCTCACCCATTGCAACCTCGGCAAACGGCATGCAGGTCACACTCGCAACGCTCGGCGCCCTCCGGGCGTCATTTCCCGGATACCACCGGATTGGAGGGCTTTCCAACGTTTCGTACGGCATGCCGAAGCGGAAACTGATCAACCGGACCTCTCTCGCCATGGTCCTATCCCACGGACTCGACGCCGTGATCTGTGATACGACCGATCCCGCTCTCATGGAAACCGCGATGGCGTCCGGGACGATCATCGGCCTGGACCCCGGCTGCCGCAGATTTCTGCAATCATACCGGGAGAAGAGGTTCGGGTAGCGATCCCGTACAGCCCCGGTGCCGTTTCATGCGACGCCCCGCCGACCGCTCATTTTGCTCGCCCGACTCGCACAGCCCGCGAAGCCGCTCAGTGCCTCTCACCGCGGTGCACTGACGTATTTATCATTAATATAACTGGTTAGAGAAACCGAGCACCAATGTGTACGTGTGGCATAACTTTTGATCTGTGGGAGGGTGCACGCGGAAAGTTCCCTGCGGGTTCGTGGTTTGTCCCTGACGTGTTTCTCATCCTCACGTGTTGTAGAAACCTCGCGTACAGGGGTACACGTTCCAAGCGGGGAACTTTAAATTTATGATACCATATTATTCACATGAACGGCAAGCTTTTGATGCACTCCCATTCCATCAGGCCGGAAAGTTCCGGTCCCGGCGGCGCGAACGCGTCCGGACGGGCTGAATTGGTCCGCCCGGCATGCGGCGAACAATCCGAACGACACGCGGAAAGCACACCCGTGGGCCTCGTTTTTCCATGAAAAATTATTAACTTAGGCAATTTTTCTTTTGACAATTCTGAGGCCGTGTGGTAGATGTGCGAAAGAAAGGTGCCTTCAAGTTGTAACTTCAGCTTTACTTGGGGGTTAACTGACAAGGTTCCCTCGAGGGACTCTTCAAACAGGGAGTGGGTTAGAGATGACAAAAGCGGATCTTGTCGAGGAGATCGCGAGGGGCACGGGGCTGAGCAAAAAAGACACGAGCATCATGGTGAATCTCGTAATCGAAAACATCTGCAAGGCCCTGGCGGAGGGGGACAAGGTAGAGCTCAGGGGATTCGGCAGTTTCAAGGTCAAGAGCAGAAATCCCCGCAAGGCCCGGAATCCTCGTACCGGCGCCTCGGTCGACGTACCGGCCAAACTTGTGCCGTACTTCAAGGCTTCGAATGAGCTGAAGACGAAGGTAAACAAGTAGATTGCCACCGAGCCGTTGACCACCGATTATAAAAATCCGTTTGCAAAACGCGAGCGGATTTTTATATGTTGTTACGTTATGTAGAATTGTTCGTAAATCCGACGATTGGAAGAACATCATGCCGAGTGGTAAGAAAAGAAAAAGAAAAAAGATAGCGACGCACAAGCGTAAGAAACGGCTGCGCAAGGATCGCCATAAGAAGAAAAAACGGTAGGGACCGGAACTGTTCCGACGGATCAGATATCGCCCGTACGGTGTCGGATGACGCTCGTTCCGGTTCTCGGTGGTGTGATACGGGGGGTATGCTTCAGTGATCGGACGAGAGGCTGTTCCTCGTGGAAGGATGGGGTGAGACGATGAACGCGAAAGAGAGGCGCAAGGCACAGAGGGTGGATGTCGAACTTCCCATCTCGATTTCCGGCGGATCCGCACCCGCAGAGGGAAAAACGTTCAATATCAGCACAAATGGTGTCTATTTCGAATCTCCCCGCACAATCGAACCACTCACCAAGGTGCGGATGCAACTGATGGTGCCGGTTCTGGAAGGCGGCGCGGAAAAGGAGATGGGCGTGAGTTTCGAAGGCATCATCGTGCGGTCGAACATCGATAAAACCGATCCCAACGTTGTGCGCTATCGCATCGCAGTATTCTTCACGCATGTTCCCAAGGTGTCCCAGAAGATGCTCGACAATTTTATAAAGCGCCGGCTCTCGGCCTGAAACGGCCGCTCCCGCACGAGTTTCGACCGTGCACCACCGGAGAGCTTTTCTGTTGCAGGATCAATCACCGTATGGTATTACTCGGACCGTTGGTTACGACATCGGATACCAACCGTTCAGGGGTAAGGAATGAATGTACCGGGTACCGGGTCAGTGCTCGTGGTCGATGACGAGGAGTCGCTGCTCGGTATTCTCAGGCAGTTTCTCGCCGATCGGGGGTACCTGGTCGAGATCGCTTCCACCGGGGACCGGGCGTTCGCCCTACTCGAGACGGAGCGATTCGATGTGGTCCTGGTCGATCTCAAGCTTCCCGATTGCAGCGGCCTCGAGGTGATACGGAACTGCCAGGCCACACACCCCACCACGCAGGCCGTCGTCATGACCGCATTCGCCTCGCTCGAAAGTACGCTCGAATCGTTGCGGCTCAACGTGTTCGACTATATCCTGAAGCCGTTCGATCTGGTGAAGATCGGGGAACTCGTCGATGCCGCATTCCACGAATCGAAGCTGCTGAGTGAGAGTGCCGGGCGTATCGATCATCTCGAGAAGACCAACAGGAAACTGGAACAGAGCACGGAGCGTCTGAAGGGGAAGATGCTCAGGGCGAGCGATGAGCTGGTACTAGCGCACGAATCGCTCAAGAAGCATGTAACCCGCCTCAAGATGCTCTATCAGATGGGACGGGATATCAGCTCCAACGAAAACTGGAGCGACGCGCTCGATCGTTTTCTCATGGCGCTGTGCCAGTACCTCGATGCCGACGGAACCGGTTTGCTCTTGTTCAGCGGGGATGGTTCGGTTCTCAACGTACGGACCGCATACCAGATCGAGAGCGAACTCCTCGAGGAGGCGGTCGAGGCGCTGCTTGAGGCACGCAACCGGGATACCCTGCCGACCGAAATATTCTGTATCGAGGGTTGCTGCGACGGGCGAATCCCGACCTGCCTCGAGCTCAAGGCGCCGTGGGAATGTACCGTTGTGCCGCTCCTCTACAAGGGGCGCTGGCTCGGGTTTCTCATCATCAAGAAGGCGTACCGTTCCCGGCGCGAGTTCATGGGTGAATACCATTTCATGAACACCATGCAAACGATACTGACGGAGGAGGTCGCCAACGCGGTCAATATCAGCCGCCTGAGAAGCCTCAAAAACTTCAACGAAACGATACTCGAGAATATCAACAGCGGCGTTCTCACGACGGACTGCTCCGGCAGGGTGATATTCATCAACCGGCGCGCACGGGAAATCATCGGCACGGCTGCGGATGCAAGCATGACGTTCGACGATCTGTTCACGAATCCGTACGATTCGGGGAATCTTTTCGAGCGTCTCGCAAAGAGCGAGGACAGGAACTGCTCTCTCGAGAGCACACTGACACTTCCGGACGGGCGTACTATTCCCGTCCGGCTCAACTCGACGGTTGTCGAGACCGATGATTATCACGGCAAGACGGTCGTCGCCATCTTCGAGGATCTCACGCAGAAACGGGCCATGGAAGAGGAACTCCGGCGTGCCGACCGGCTCCGTTCCCTCGGGGAGCTTTCGGCCGGCGTGGCGCACGAGATCCGCAATCCGCTGACCGGCATCGCAACAACGGCACAGGTCCTCAGGGAAAAACTGTCCGGTGAGTCGGAGAAGGTGAAGTACCTGTCGGTGATCCTCGAGGAGATCAACCGCCTCGATGAAATCATCACGAATCTTCTCATGTTCGCCCGTCCCCCCGCGCTGCGTCCCGAGGAACTCTCGGCTCACCATCTGATCGAGGAAGCCCTGCTGCTCCTCGCGGACACGGCAGTCGAGAAGGGCGTCACGATCCAGTTCGAGAACGAGCTTGAAGATGATTGCTGTGCTTTCGATCGTGACCAAATCAAGCAAGTCATTCTCAACATCGCGTTGAACGGAATACAGGCCTGCAAGAGGGGGGGCACCCTCTCCGTGAATCTCCGGGGCGGCGATGATCCTTCGTTGATCGTTCTCGAATTCATCGATACGGGGGACGGAATCCCCGCGGATGTGTCCGACAAGCTCTTCGATCCTTTTTTCACGACCAGGCCGGACGGTACCGGGCTCGGACTTTCCATATCGCGCACTATCGTCGAGGGCCACGGCGGTGTGATATACCACCGGACGGAGGAGGGGAAGGGGACGAGGTTCTTCATCGAGGTTCCGCGGAGAGTGGTGGCGCCCGCGACGAAGACGGAAACGGCACAGGTGACATAAAGGGGTATCGATGTCGAGACGTATCTTGATTGTCGACGACGAGAAAGCGATCAGATGGTCGCTTGGTGAAGCACTACGAGGTGCCGGGTACGATGTCGAGGAGGCTGAAAACGGAAAGCAGGGGATCAAGCTGTTTCGCGATGATCCCGCCGATCTCGTGATTCTCGATCTCAAACTGCCGGACATCGACGGTCTCTCGGTGCTCAAGAAAATCAAGGAGATCGAGTGCACTGCACCGGTCATTATGATGACGGCATACGGGGATTTGGAAACCGCCGTCGAAGCGCTCAAGAGCGGCGCGTACGACTTCATACTCAAGCCATTCCAGCTCGAGAAGATGAAGATCACGATCAAGAACGCGTTCGAGACCAGTATGCTGAGGAGCGAACTCGACGGGATCAAGCAGAAGGAACGGGAACATTACAACTTCAGGAATTTCCTCGGTAAGAGCCCGGTCATGAAGGAAGTGTTCCGGAAGGTAAAGAAGATAGGTGAGAGCAAGGCGAGCACCATTCTGATACAGGGCGAGAGTGGAACGGGAAAGGAGCTCGTCGCGCGTTCCATCCACGAGAGCAGCAGCGGCAAGAACAGGCCGTTTCTCGAAATCAACTGTGCGGCGCTGCCAGAGACGCTGCTCGAGAGTGAGCTGTTCGGGCACGAGAAGGGTGCGTTCACCGATGCCAAATACCGTAAAAAGGGATTGTTCGAGCTGGCGGAGGGCGGCACGATCTTTCTCGACGAGATCGGCGAGATGGGTGTGACGCTCCAGAGCAGGCTGTTGCGGGTTATCGAGAACAAGACATTCCGCCGCGTTGGCGGCGTAAAGGACCTGAAGATCAACACACGTATCATTTCCGCGACGAACCGCGATCTGAAGAAAGCCATTGATGACGGTTCTTTCAGAAGTGATCTCTATTACCGTCTACAGGTAATACCGATTCAACTCCCGCCGCTTAGAGAGCGAAAGGAGGATATCGAGCTGCTGGCGAACCATTACATCTCGGTGTTCAACGCGGAATTCAAGAAGAACGTCAAGAAGATCAATCCCGATGTTGCAGAGGCGCTTCAGCGCTATTCATGGCCCGGAAACGTGCGCGAGCTCAAGAATGTCATCGAGCGGGCCATACTTCTCGAGGCGGAGGATGAACTGCTGCCCGAGCATATTCCGACGGAGATTTCACACGGCGATGGATTTCATGAAGGTTCCGGGGAGGAATCCTCACTCGAGGCACTGTATCCGATGAGCCTCAAGGAGATGGAGAAGCTCCTGATCACGAGAACACTGCATAAAACGAGCGGCAATAAGTCGAAGGCCGCGCGGATACTCGGTATCAGCCGGCAAACGCTCCGCGAGAAGACGAAGCTGTATCATATCGATGAATAGCACGCTTCGTCGCAGAACCGAAATCGCGGAGAGGCGGTCGGTCGTGACGGAGTAAATGACGGTTCGGCTCCATACCGCGCGAGTACCATGAAAAAGGCGAATCCGGAAATCTGGTCACTCGTTGAAGATGAAGCTGTAGCGAGGCTCATCACGGAAACCGTCGAGAGCGAGGAACTCACCCTTCGCCGGTTCTCGAGTGTGGCCGAAGCGCTCGGCGCGCCGGAGCCTTCCGCCGGTTTCATGCTCTGCATTGACGCTACCGGTAAATATGGCAACTACTTGACCATCATCAAACGGTTTCAGAAGAGATTCCAATCCTTCGAAACGGTCGTTCTCGGCGAGCCGAAACGGGTTGAGATCATCGATCATGAGCGTGAGATCGGTGTCGACCTCTATTGCACGGTGCCGGTCAACGGCGAGGAATTTCTCGCAAAGATCGCGCACCTCGCCGCGCTGCGGCGGTTGAAAAATGCCGCCTCGATCATCGGCAGATCGCGCCCGCTCAATGATATGCTGGAGAAGGTGCTGCAGGTTGCCCCCACCGAGGTTTCCGTTTTGATACAGGGTGAGAGCGGTTCGGGCAAGGAACTGACCGCCATAGCGATACACAAGGTAAGCCGTCGAAGCGACCGGCCGTTCGAGGCGGTTAGCTGCGGCGCCCTCGCCGAGGGTGTGCTGGAGAGCGAACTATTCGGGCACGAGCGGGGATCGTTCACCGGCGCGGTATCGCGTCGGCTCGGTTTGTTCGAACGTGCCAACGGCGGCACCTTGTTTCTCGATGAAGTGGGTGAGATGTCATTGAACATGCAGGTCAGGCTGCTGCGCGTGATCGAGACGGGGGATTTCCTCCGTGTCGGCGGCAACGAACGGATTCACACAGATGTAAGGCTTATCGCAGCGACGAACCGCGAACTCGAATCAGCGGTGGAGAGGGGAAAATTCCGCCAGGATCTGTACTACCGGCTCAAGGTCGTCCAGGTGAACATTCCACCGCTCAGGGCGCGCCGGGAAGATATTCCGATGCTCGTCAATTACTTCGTGCGCCGTTCCTCCCTGAAGCATGGAAAGGCGGTCCGCGGGATCGATAAGCAGGGAATCGAGCTGCTCATGAACTACCCGTGGCCGGGCAACGTGCGCGAGCTGTCCAACGTGATCGACAACCTGACGGTCCTCAGCACCGATACCGTGATCAGGTCGGGGGAGATCGAGAAGAGACTTCAAGAAACGAGGGCGGATCAGACGGTTCCGGACCTGCCCGTCCACGTGCAGAAGAGCATGGAGCAGATGGAGCGCGAACTGATCTTGAACTCACTGCTGTCATTGAACAACGACGTTAAGGAGATACTTCACATACTCAAGGGCGCGGGGCAGGAGGCGGGACACCGGTGGGGGCGATGGATGGAAGTGGAGGAGGCGAAGATGGATCGGCCGCAAAAGCTCGACACGATCGAGCGGGCTGCCATACGGGAGGCCCTCATCGCGAACGGAGGAAACCGGCGCAGGACGGCGAAGCAGCTGGGCATCTCGGAACGGACACTGTACCGGAGATTGAAGGAGTACGATCTCATGTGAGGAGGGCCGGACAGGCGAGAGGCCCCGGGGTGACCCGCGGCGTGACATGATGTAACTGCCGGTGTAATAGTAAATTCATTTGTCGCTGAACCGTGGATATAGTATACTGTAATGGTGAGAAGTGATAACGTTTCCCATGCGTCGATACATCGATGAGGTATACCAGCGTTTACATCCCCTGGGAACATGGAGCCGAGAATGCGAACAGTAGCCGCTATTTCGTGTATCATAGTATTACTGCTGCCAGCAGCCGTATACGGCGACAAGTATGCCGGTGAGTTCATGGCCCTCGGTGGCGGTGCGCGCGCAATGGCGATGGGAGGCGCATTTGCCGCCATCGCGGATGATGCGACAGCGACCTTCTGGAATCCCGCCGGGCTTGCTTATTTCGATAGGCTTCAGGGCCTTCCCAACGATTGGCAGATGATCTTCATGCACTCGGAACGTTTCGGCGATCTCGTGGATTACAATTATTTCTCAGCCGCGTTTCCGCTTCGACAGGGAGAATCAGGGTGGGGCGTCACATTCATCCATCTGGGAGTCGACGACATACGGATCATTCCCTGGGAGCCCGGCATGATCATAAACGACGACGGGGATGACCGTATCGAGTGGGAGAATGGAGAGATAATCAACTTCGATTATACCGACTTTCCGTTGGAGAGCGCGAACGACTTCGCCCTATTCGCATCATACGGCCAGAATATGAGCTTCGGAGCGGTGGGCGCGTCGGTGAAGTTGATAAGGAACAATCAAGTGACCGGCGTATCGAGCTTCGGGATCGGTCTCGATTTCGGATTCATGAAGAGCGATTTGTGGCGGGACCTGCTCGTCGGCGTGAAATTGCAGGACGCCACCGGTACGTACATCAGCTGGAGCACGGGGAATCGTGAGTATATCTACCCGGCACTCAAGATCGGACTGGCATACCCGTTTTTCATAAGGCGCATGGACACCCGGTTGCTCTTCGCAGTCGACGGTGACTTCAGGTACGAAAACAGGCGCGCCGCCGCGCAATTCTGGATGGGCCGGTCAAGCGCCGATTTTCATGTGGGCGCCGAGCTGGTCATCCGGGATATCGTTTCGCTCCGGGGCGGTCTCGACATGGGCAGGCCAACGGCGGGTGCCGGTTTCATACTGAGAGATTTCGGTCCCTGGGGCGTCACGCTCGGATTGGACTACGCGTTACTCGTGCATGACGTGCTTGATACAACACACCGCGTCTCGCTTCTATTGTCTCATTGAGGTGTGCTGTTCGCGATTTCACGGGGATTGATCCTGAGGATCTGATATCAATTGAACATACTGACGATGATACTTGCCGGGGGTACCGGAAGGGAGCTCTCGGTGCTTACTCAGCATCGGGCGAAAACCGCGCTTCCCTTCGGCGGCCGCTACCGGATCATCGATTTCTGCTTGAGCAACTGTGTCCATTCCGGTTTTCACGATATCGCCGTTCTCGCGCAGTACAATCCAAAATCACTGATCGACCACATCAAGATGGGCAAACCGTGGGATCTCGACCGTAAAAACAGCGGTGTCTACATCCTCCAGCCGACGCACCACGGAGAGATGGCCCAGTGGTATCTCGGGACGGGGGACGCACTGTACCAGAACATCGATGTCATCCGGAGTTCGAATGCCGACCTTGTGCTCGTCCTCTCGGGCGATCAGGTATACGGGATGGATTACCGGCGCATGGTCGTGCACCACCGCTCCATGGGAAAGCCCGTCACCATCGCCTACAAGGAAGTAAGCCCGAGCCAGCGATCGCGATTCGGCATGATCCGCTGTTCCCGCAGGGGTCTCGTCACCGCATTCCAGGAAAAACCATCATCCTCGCCGTTCCGGTTCGCTTCCCTCGGAATATATCTCTTCGACAGGGAGTTCCTGATTGATTACCTGCGGCCCGAACGGGTCGACATAGTGTTCGACATCATTATGCCGATGCTCACCCGCAGGAGGGTTGCCGGTTACGAGTTCGACGGATACTGGGAGGATATCGGATCCGTGATGAGCTACTATCGGGCTTCACGTCGCCTGCTGCGGAATCGATCGATCATAACGGATCGAGCATGGCCGATCTACACGCGTGGTGCGGAACTTCCGCCGGCCTCGTTTTCCCGGGATTCCGTCGTCATGGATTCGATCATCGCGGACGGCTGTTCCGTTCGGGGAACGGTGCGCGGAAGCATTCTGTTTCCGGGGGTACGTATCGCAGCGGGTGCCACGGTCGAGAACAGCATCATCTTCTCATTTGCCTCGATAGGAAACGATGCCGTGGTGGGCACTTCGATCATCGACAAGGAAGTGCGTGTCGGCGCGGGCGCGCAGATCGGCGAGCGCGCACACACCGGCGAACCGGACATCTACCGTATCGAGGGGATACACAGAACGCGGGGAAGGGGTATAACCGTGGTCGGGAAGGCAGCGAGGATCGCGGCGGGCGTCGGTGTTCCGCGGGGAGCGGTCGTCGAGGCGAGAACCGTGGTCGACATGCGGAGGATCCGATGAGTAATCCGGTGGCATTCATACTTGCCGGCGGCGTCGGAAAGCGACTCAGCCTGCTCACCCGCTTCCGCGCAAAACCGGCGGTTCCGTTCGCCGGCAGGTACCGCATCATCGACTTTACCTTAACGAACTGCTTCCGCTCCGGTATCGACGACGTATTCATTCTCACCCAGTACATAGCGCGTTCACTGATCCGGCATATCGGTATCGGGAAACCGTGGGATCTCGACAGGCGGAAGGGTGGCGTGCACATCCTCCACCCACGCCTCGGATTCCAGGCGGCCGACTGGTACCAGGGCACGGCCGATGCGATATTCCAGAACGTTCCTGTTCTCGAGGAGCTGGACAGCGAGCACATCCTCATTCTCTCCGGCGATCACGTCTACCACATGGACTACCGGGAATTCATGCAGTTTCACCTCGCATCGGGCAAACCGGCATCGGTCGCCGCCGTCACGGTGCCGCGATCGATGTGCAGCGAATTCGGGATCGTGACCGCGGAACGCGACGGGACGATCTCGCGGTTCGAGGAAAAACCGAAGCAATCCGAGAGCAATCTCGCCTCGATGGGGATCTACATCTTCGAGAAGGAATTTCTCCTGCGAACGCTGAAAAAGCTGCACACGCGGTTCGAAAATCTCGATTTCGGAAGACACGTTTTTCCACACCTCGTCTCGCGCCGGCATGTCGCCGCGTACCGATTTCCCGGTTACTGGCTCGATATCGGAACGTTGAAGGGGTACTACCGGGCGAGTCTCGATCTTCTGAGCACGCGTCCCCGTCTGCGATTCCGGCACGACGGGATTCCCGTTTTGACCGTTCCGGACGACAGTCCGCCCCTCGTCGTCACGAAAACGGGGCGGATTGCACGGTCTCTCGTCTGCAACGGGTGCGTTATCGAGGGAGAGGTGGTTTCATCGATCGTATCGCCGAACGTTACGATCAAACGGGGCGCCGTCGTTGAGAACTCCATCATATTTCACGACTGCGTCATCGAGAGCGGTGCACGGGTGCGGAACGCCATCATCGATAAAATGGTAACGGTGGGCCGGAACACATCCGTCGGGTTCGGCGATCAAAGCGTGCCCAACCAGCTCCAGCCTTTGTATCTCGATTTTGGGATAACACTGATCGGGATCAAGACACGCATACCGGCAGGCGTCCGCATCGGGACCAACTGTCTCGTGTGCGGATCCCCGGCCGACGATTCGATGCAGCAGCACGACATGGGGGACGGGGAAAGCGCGATTGCGGAGAGTATCACCCTCTAGTTCGAATCCATCCAGATCTTGATCCGCTCGCCGGGGAAGAGGCGGTCACGTTTGATATCACTGTTCCAGGCGAGGATGTCCGCGATGCGGGTTTTGTACAGCCTGCTGATGTAGGTCAACGTCTCGCCGCGCTTGACGATGTGGACGATCTGTTTCTTTCCGTCGTGTTCGTATCCTTCCGCGGGATCCGCACCGGAAATCTCCGGAGTTGAATCGGAACCGGGGGGGGTATAGATCACGAGCCGGTCACCGGGGTGGATCAACGAGGTATAGTGCAAGCCGTTCCATGATTTCAACCGGCTCAGGCCGACATGGAACCGTTCGGCGATCTCGCTGAGTGTATCCTTGTCCCTGACGGTGTAAACGATTTTCTGGTACCCCTCCGGAGCTTTGTATTTCTTCATGGTGATCTTGTCGGGAAGGGAGGGGGGGGTTCGATATGAAGGCTTACTCGTGCTCGCGGTGACAGGGCCGGCATCCTTGACGGGTATCAGGAGCATGTGCCCCGCCCTGATACGGTGAACGTCTTTTATGCTGTTGATCCGTTTGAGCTCCGACATGGAAATCTCGTACCGCGCCGCGATGCTGGACAATGTTTCGCCCTGTCTGACCTGGTGCCGATGCCATGAGACACGTTCGCTCTCCGGAATCTTCGAGATGCCCTCGATACATTTCTCGCCTGATCCGCGAGGGACCTTGAGTTCCACGGCCATATCGGGCGGCGTCGCCCATCGCTTGAGCGTGGGATTGAGATCCTTGATCGTGGTGACGGTGCAGCCGCAGCCATTCGCGATCAAACGAAGGTCGGTCGATTGATCGATAGTGATGATATCGAATTCAAGCGGCTCGGCCGAGGTTGTCTCGAATCCATACCGCTCCGGATCGCGCCCGATGGCGAGGGCCGCCATGTACTTCGGCACGAACCAGCGGGTCTGGCTCGGGAGGTGCAGCCGCCAGTAATCATCCGTTTTCTGTTGCGATATGGCGTGGGCCACACGGTATTCGCCGGCGTTGTACGCGGCAAGGGCCAGCGGCCACGATCCAAAAAGATTGTGAAGATGCTTCAGGTAGTGTGCGGCGGCGTATGTAGAGGCAATGATGTCCTTTCGCTCGTCGATCCACCAGTTGATCCTGAGTCCGAACAGCCTGGCCGTACCGGGCATGAACTGCCACGGACCGATCGCCTTGACGCGGGAACTGGCATTCAGGTTGAGACCGCTCTCGATGATGGCGAGATAGAGAAGATCGCGTGGCACGTTCATTTCGATCAGAATCGGCTCGATGATATCCCGGTACTGCTCCGCACGCGCCAGCCACCGCTGGAAATTCAGTTTCCCTTTTCCCTGAAAGTAGGTCAACCAGTGGTCGGTCCGCCAGTTGAAGGTTATCTCTATCTCGTCCTCGACTACGTGATTCTCTCCGATCGAGTCGAGGACCGCGGTTATATGAAGCCGCCAGTCCCGTTCCATCTCCTCGTCCGCAATGTGCTGCTTGAGACAGAGGGTCTTGTTTTCGATGAAATCCAAATGATCGCAGATGGCCGGCTCGTCTACCGTTTCCTTCGTCTCATCGATCGATTCGAGCAGATCCTCGCTGAGGTTGAAGGCCGATTCCAGATCGCCCATATAATAGTATGCGCATGCGGTATCAAGCCTTTCCTGAAGATGCATCAACTGCGGGTACAGCAGGTACATCTCCTCCCCGGCGTCGAGCGACGCCTGATCGCCGGGGTCGCCGCCGGTGCGCATTCCACCGGTGGCAACACATCCGATATGCTGGAGGAACAGTACCGAAAGTACTACGGTCAACGTTTTTGCCTGCATCATCTTACATCTCATCATCGCTTGAGAGAATATATCGAATATCCCTGTCCATTTCAAAGGGTATTATTACCTGGACAGTAAGCATCTTTCGGACCTATCCCGCAAACCTTCCATCATTGGACCGGTCACCGGGATTATGAATGGATTCGTTTACTCGGCGGGTACTCGGGCCCGATTCGTGCAAGAAAGATCATTCCAGCAGTCGGTCGTAATCGGTTGTTTTGGTGGAAAAGGCGGTAACGTTGGTGTATAATGATAGATGAATGATCGATATGACGTTATTTTTTAACAGGGAACTCTATTGCCCCGGAAAGAATAAAGATGCACCCGCCGTTCGAGAGAGATTATCGGTACCTCCTATCGCGGCTGGTACCACGTCATCTCCTTTCATCGCAGCGCATTCAAGGGATTCAAGGTGCGCTCGCCGGGAACGAGCGGTTCGAGATGATACGGCAGGCTTACCTGTCACTCGAGGAGCTCGCGGCGAAAGGCGTGTACGGAAAAGGCGGAATTCAACGCGACGGAATGAATGTATCCGTTTCCTACGTGCATACCGATGGGCGGACGCGGATAACCCTGGAGTTGACGCATCTCGAATGGAAGGCGATCTCGGGAGAAGAGAAGCGGGCCGCGGGTATCGTGCCTTCGGTGCTCGCCGGCATCATCTCATCGCTGTCGTTGAACGATTCGCCGAAACGCGTGAATGGCAAGATACGCGGGATTCTCGAACTGGTTTCCCATATCTGCCAGGGAGCGGTAGGGCACCTTCTTCTTCTGCAAGATCTTCCGTTCGTTTCGGGGCATGGTGAAGGCAGGATTAAAATCTCTTCGCACGTGGCGGTTTCCACCAATGCTCTATACCGGACCGTCCTGGGCCGCGGGGCGTCCTATCGCTTCTTCGGGGCCGAAACGGCGGCCTCGCGGGCAAGCCTGTTCGCGTTCGGATCGGATGTACGGTCGATCATCCTCATTCCGTTGATCAGCGGGGATCTGCGGTGGGGGATTCTCGAGATCCATCTGAGGGAGCGCGAACCGCGCGAAATCGATACCGTCAACAATTTTACCCTTCTCGGCCAGGGTCTGACGAGGCTCCTCGAGAACAACAGACGTCTCGAGAAGATGGCCATGGTCGACAGGCTCACGCAGGTGCATAACCGGAATTATTACGAATCGCAACTTCCGCTCGAGATGGAACGCGCGACACGAGACAAGAAATGCCTGACGTTCCTGTTGTTCGACATCGACGACTTCAAGCACGTCAACGACCGGTACGGTCATGATGTCGGTGATATCATGCTCAAGTTGATTGCGCAAAACGTGAAGGACCACCTGCGGAAGATCGATCTGTTCTTTCGATACGGAGGGGAGGAATTCATTGCGCTGCTGCCAGGCGTCGGGCAGGATGCAGCCGAACGGACCGCCGACCGTATACGCCTCGTCGTGTCTCAGGTACAGCACGTACTGGAGAGCGGTGAGAAGATACGGCGGACAGTGAGCATCGGCGGGTGCATCTACCCGATCGACGCTCAGAGCGAGATCGATCTGTTCCGGAAAGCGGACAAGGCCCTGTATGTTTCCAAGAAGGAGGGAAAAAACAGGGTGGCATTCTACCAGGCCGAGGCATAGAATATACCCGCCCGAAGGGAAGCGATTCGTTCCCGGAGGGCGTTGCATACCGTAAACGGCAGCGTGGGAGGTGTGTGATGGTGTTGTGGTGGGCTGCCTTCATTGCATCGGGCATCATTTTTCCGCCGGACGTTCGCAGTATCGCGCTGGTTTCAGCGTGCATCATCCTCTACATGTTCTTCGTGCCGGTGCTCTGGAGGATACCGGATACACCGGCGGCGCCTCCGCTCTCCTCCGCGTGGAACACCGCGGTACGCGTCACCCTCATCGTATTCACCGTCTTTCCTCTCTGGACCTGCGCCGGTTTGGAGCGAGAGCGATACGAGCAGAACGGCGAACGGCGGGGCGGGGGCACGGTTCACCTCGCCGCATCGGAGCGTACCGGATCGCCGGCGCGCCATTCGGGCGACGGGCGATCATCCAAGAACGGCTCCGCCGGGAATGCTTCGTACGTGGCAAAACTCAGGGCACATCTCGTCCGTGATCTCTCGCACCCCCGTCTCACCCCGCTCAGCAGCTCAATGATGGGGGCGCTCCTCCTTGCTCGGAGGTCGGATCTGCCCCGGATTATTCGTGATGCGTACGAGTATCTCGGCATTGCGCACTTTCTCGCTCTGAGCGGCCTCCATCTCGGTATCATCGCCGTGCCAATCGCCTACTTCCTCTCGCTGATGCGCCTCCGACGTTTCCACCGCAGCTGTCTCCTCGTCGCGATACTGTTTCTCTACGTGGCAGTCGCCGGATTTCCCCCTTCACTTGTACGTGCACTCTCATTGACCGCCGCAGTGTTGCTGTACCGTGCACTCAGCATCAAGACGACTCTCATGCGCCCCCTCGTGCTCGGCGGCATCGCCGTTGCGTGCATCAACGCAGGCACCGTGATGCGCGCGGGATTTCAGCTCTCGTTTGCCGCCGTATGCGGCATCGGCCTCATCGGGATGCCACTCGTCGACGTGGTCGGGTCACGGCTGCCCCGGCGAAGATTGTACATGGTGGCGCGGGCCGTTCTGTTTTCAGTGCTGGTTACCGTATCGATCCAGCTCTTCACACTGCCGCTCGTGCTGCTGCTGTTCAAGCGGGCATCACTGCTCGCCCCGGCCATGAATATCCTCATGATGATACCGGTGAGCATTTTCCTGTATACGGGCTGTGTATTTCTCCTTGTTCCCGTGGGGCAGCTACGCAACGTTCTCGCGATTCCACTCGACCTTGTCTCGAGAATTCTGCGGGACCTTCCGGCGGTTTTCTCGCACCGGCCGCACCCCGCACTTTATTACGGTGATATCGAACCGCTATTTTACAGCGCGGGGATCATCCTCCTTGCGCTGGGGCTCGCGAAGCGGCAACGGCGGCGCGTGATCCCGCTGTGCACCGCCACGCTCTGCATTATCGCCTCCGTCACCGCGGGGAACGGGTTTCACCGGCCACGACAGACCGCGATCGCCGGCGGTGAAATCAACCACGGATGCCTTCTGGTCGATTGCCGGCCGTACATCCTCTACCTCGAGAGCGACATGAGCTGGTACGATGGGCATGAGACAGTGAGGAATCTCTGGTCCCACGGCATACGTTCCATCGGAACAATCGTCATCGGTGAGGACGGCGGAAAGGGCCGGGGGGGGATTCGACATATTCTCGAGCGGGTCGTGGTGCGACAGATTGTCTGCTCGCCGTATCTCGGACAGACACGGGGCGATATCGTGCGCGCGGCCGAAGCGCTCGACATACCGATCCGTACCGTTTCACGCGGCGATACCGTTGTATGCGGAGAATGCACGATAGAGATCCTGGAACCGCGCTATCCACTCCGCGGCGGTGAAGTGATCGCACGCCGGGGGACGGTGCTGCGATGCCGGCTCATGCCGGGTACCGGGCAAGAATGCGGTTTGCGCGGTCCGATCGTGCTCCCACGGCGTGCGGGAGACGGCCGCGTACCGGAGCGGCGATGATAGGCACAACACGCCGGTACGGCGCCGATCTCATCCCTTGACTTCCGTGACCATAATGGATACCATGCCACCGTCCCGAACCGGAGGAGCCGTCGCGTATTCCCGGTACAGAGATTCGCCGACAGAGAGAGCCGGTCCCCCAGGCTCCTCAAGGGCCGAAACGATTCCTGACGAACCAGGGCAAAGGAGTGATATGAAACGACGCATCAACGTCGCCGTGCTGGCATCGGGCAGGGGAAGCAACTTCGAGGCGCTTGCGGAGGCGTGCCTCGACGAGACATTCCCCGCCGCCGTAATCCTCCTGATTGTCGACAATCCCGATGCGGGGGCGCTCAGGATCGCCGAGCGAATGGGCGTCGAGTCGGTCGTGATCGACTGCGGGCCACAAAGGGGATCGATGTCGCCGGAGTCGAGCGGGAGGATGCACGCGATCTGCACGGAGAGAGGGATCGACCTCGTGTGCCTCGCCGGGTTCATGCGTATCGTGAAGGGAAAATTGCTCGAATCGTACGGCGGCCGTATGCTCAACATACACCCGGCGCTTCTTCCCAGCTTCAAGGGTCTGCACGGTCAACGGCAGGCCGTCGAGTACGGTGTCAAATTCTCGGGGTGCACCGTTCATTTCGTCGATGCGGGGGTGGATACGGGACCGATCATCGTGCAGCACGTCGTTCCGGTCCGGCCGGACGACGACGAGGAGAGCCTCGGCGCACGCATTCTCAGGGAAGAGCATACCGCCTACCCGGAGGCCGTCAGGCTCTTTGCCGAGGGAAGGCTGCGCATCGAGGGAAGAACGGTACACGTTCTGAACGGATCATGAGCGGACCGCCGCCGGAGAAAGGGTTGCAGGTATGAGCGAACTGAAAAAGCGGGCGTTGATCAGTGTCACCGACAAACGCGGCGTCGCGCAGTTTGCGGCCGCGCTGCACGAACGCAAATTCGACATCATCGCTTCGGGAGGAACCGCCGCCGCGCTTCGTGACGCTGGTGTCCCGGTGACCGAGATCTCCGACGTCACCGGATTTCCGGAGACGATGGACGGGCGTATCAAGACGCTTCACCCGAAAATTCACGGAGGGATCCTCGCCGATCGCTCGAAGGAGGAGCATCTCGCCGCTGCGCGCGATCTCGGAATCGATCTGATCGACATCGTCGCCGTCAACCTCTACAGATTCAGCGAGGCGGCCGCCGACCCGGCACTCGATGTGCGGGATATCGTGGAGCAGATCGACATCGGGGGGCCGACGCTGATCAGGTCGGCGGCGAAGAATTTCCATTGCGTCACCGTTGTCGTCGATCCCGGCGACTACGATTCCGTCATCGGGGAGCTCGACCGCGGCGACGGCGCCGTATCTCCGGAAACCCGCCGGCGTTTGGCCTCGAAGGCATTTCATCATACCGCCTCGTACGATGCGGCCATATCGATCTTTTTCGAGGGACTCGAAACCGATGTCGCGGAACTGCCCGATGAGATCATCACGGTGTACCGGAAGATCCGCCCCCTGCGGTACGGAGAGAACCCGCACCTCCGTGCGGCCCTCTACCGGACTGGGCGGCCGGTGGACGCATTCGGGGACTTCATGCAGCACCAGGGCAAGGAGCTCTCGTACAACAATATCCAGGATATGTACTCGGCATTCCTGCTCGCGCGGGATCTGGGAGGGGAATCGTGCGCCATCATCAAGCACATGAATCCCTGCGGCGCGGCATCCTGCGGAAATCCCCTCGAAAGCTTTCTGCGGGCGCGCAGGACCGATCCTGTTTCCGCCTTCGGCAGCGTCGTTGCGATCAACGGCGAGGTGAGCGGGGAGATCGCCGAAGCGTGTATCGAGGGGTACATCGAGGTGATCATGGCGAAAGGCTTTACGGATTCGGCCATCGCCCGGTTCAAGAAAAGGAAGAATCTCCGTCTGATAACCGTGGAAACAGCCGAGTGGGAGCGCGATCTACCCGGTTGGGTATCGCGGGAAATAGGCGGGCTTCTCCTCGTGCAGGACCGCGATGAGGGATTTCCCGAGCTCGCGGAGATGAAGCTCGTCACATCCCGTGCACCGAGCGAGTCCGAGGAAAAAGCGCTGCATCTTGCATGGCGTACCGTCAAGCACGTCCGTTCGAACGCGATCGTCATCTGCGACGATGCGGGGACGATCGGCGTGGGGGCGGGGCAGATGAGCCGCGTCGACTCCTGCCGGATCGCCGTCGACAAGGCACACCGCGAGGGGCTCGCGATCGAGGGCGCATCGGCGGCTTCCGACGCCTTCTTCCCGTTCCCCGACGGCGTCGAGGTGCTTGTCGAGGCCGGCGTCGTTGCGGTGGTACAGCCCGGAGGATCGATCAACGACCAGAAGGTCATCGATGCGGCCGAGAGGCTCGGTATCACGATGCTGCTGACGGGTAGGAGACATTTCAGACACTAGGAGAAATACGTGCAGGGAAAGGACTGGAAAGGGGAATCGATCGTCATCATCGATTTCGGATCGCAGTACACGCAACTGATCGCCCGCCGCATCAGATCGGAGCAGGTTTTCTCCGTGATCCTCCCCCATTCGGCGACGTCGGAGGAGATTGCAGCTCGTTGCCCCGTCGGGGTGATCCTTTCGGGTGGACCTGCGAGCGTCGCCTCGGAAGGTTCGCCCGATATGGCGGCCGATATCTTTTCGCTCGATGTGCCGATCCTCGGGATATGCTACGGCATGCAGCTCATAGCGAAGAAGCGTGGTGCCGTCGTGGAACGCTCCCGGCACCGCGAATACGGGCACACCATGATATCGGTCGAACACGCGAACGCACTCTTCCACGGCACGCCGGACGAGCAGCGCGTTTGGATGAGCCATGGCGACCAGGTGAAGACGCTTCCTCCGAAATACAGGGCGGTCGCCTCATCGCAGGGGTGTCCCCTTGCGGCCATCGCCGATGAAACGGGAACGATATACGGATTGCAGTTCCATCCCGAGGTCTACCACACCGATTACGGTGAGACCATTCTGCACAACTTTCTCTTCAATATCTGCCGGTGCAGCCCGACGTGGAGTTCGCAATCATTCGCCGAATACGAGATTGCGCGGGTCCGTGAGCGTGTCGGGAATGAACGGGTTCTGTGCGCCGTGAGCGGCGGCGTCGATAGCTCGGTGATGGCGTGTCTCGTGGACAGGGCTATAGGCGAGCGGCTCTGCCCCGTCTTTGTCGACAACGGGTTTCTGCGCTGGGGGGAGGTCGACGAGGTGAAAACGCTCCTCGGCGAGCATCTGACCTCAGAGCCGGTCATCGTTGACGCGGCCGACGAATTTTTGAAACGGCTCAGAGGCGTTACCGACGCGGAGGAGAAGCGGAAGATCATCGGGGCATGTTTCATCGACATTTTCGAGGAACAGAGCAAACGGCTCGGACCGTTCAGGTTCCTCGCGCAGGGGACGCTGTACCCCGATGTCATCGAGAGCCGTTCGACGATTGGACCGTCCGCCACGATAAAATCTCACCACAACGTCGGCGGCCTCCCCGATGATCTCAACTTCGACCTCGTGGAGCCGCTCGCGCTCCTGTTCAAGGACGAGGTGCGGGAGGTGGGACGGTACCTCGGGCTGCCCGAGCGGCAGATAAAGAGACACCCCTTCCCCGGGCCCGGTCTCGCGGTGAGGATTCCCGGCGAGGTGACCACCGGCAAGCTCGACCTGCTGCGCCGGATCGACCGCATCTTCATCAACGCCCTGCGGCGAGAGCAACTGTACGATACGGTCTGGCAGGCATTCGCCGTACTGCTGCCGGTCAAGAGCGTCGGAGTAATGGGGGACGAGCGGACATACCAGAACGTTGCGGCCCTTCGTGCGGTTACGAGCGTCGATGGCATGACGGCCGACTGGGCGAAACTACCGTATGGATTTCTCCAGGATGTCGCCAACGAGATCATCAACCGTGTGGACGGCGTGAACAGAGTCGTATACGATATCAGCTCGAAACCTCCCGGAACGATCGAGTGGGAATGATCCTCCAATCATCCACGGCCGGCGGCCGATCGTGCCCGGCAGGGTCCGGATGCCGGGCCGTCGGCGGATAATATCCCGCGGCTGGCATTCAACTTGCCAGAATCCCTCCGTGTAAATATCTTGAGAGTGGAGTACCGTGATGAATGCGGGGAGCGATGTGCCGTTTCATCTCAATTCTGACAGTTGTACTGTATCTGGCCGCCGGGGACGCGGGTGAGCCGGCATGCCCCGCCGACCACGTGTGGCGGGGGGAGTTCGAGCGGGCACTCAACGCCGCATCGGACGCGCCGCCCGCCGATCAGGCCGTCTATCTCACCATGGCGGGGTACAACGCCGAGGCATCGAGCATGCTGGCCGATCACCGGGACCCCTTCAGTGCGGGATTCGTCGCTTTCAAGGCAAAACAGTATGAAGAGGCGCTCGATGCACTGGATGCGCCGGTCGATAACGCCTATCTCGAAGTGTATCGTCGATTCATCCGCGGTGCGGCGCTGGTTGAGATGCATTCCTACCGTGAAGCAGCAGCGGAGCTCGATACGTTGTTCGCCCTCACGGAAGCGCACCCCGATCTCGCCGATCATCCCGGAACGGGCAGGGCCGCCAATATCTACGCTGATCTTCTCGCCCGGTGCCCCCCTGACAGCATGAGGGACGTGGCGGAGCCGCCGAACAAAGATGCGCTCACGGGGCGCTCCCGGTTTCTCCTCGCCCGCATGTACAGCGTAGCAGGGAACTGGGAGTGGGCGGAGCGATGGTTCTTTTCGGGACTGGAGGCTCCATGCGACACGGGGACAATGGCCCCCTTCGGGGAAACGGTTTCGCGGCTCCGGGATCGGTTTCATCTGTACGGTAGGGAGCAGCTCCTCGCCATCGCCGAATACGCCTTGAACGAGGCGAAAAGCACGACCGCGGCGCATATCGTCGAGCACCTGTCAGCGGCGTATCGTGACGATTACGACGTTCGCCTCCTGCAGGCACGTTACCAGGCGGGAATCGGTAACGTGGAACGCGCCGTATCACTGTCGATGCGGTTGTTCGAATCCTCCGCGCCCGTCGATCTGAAAAAGGATGCCCTGCTGCTTGCTGCCTCGCTCGAGTACCGCCTCGGGCGGTACTCGCGTGCGTCCGAGAATTACCGCCTGTTCGGCCTGTATTACCCGACGGACAACCGGAGTGTCCAGGCGCTCGAACTCGCCGCACGCATCGAAGTTGCGCGCGGCGGGTATTCGAGAGCGCTCTCCATTTATCGGGAGCTCCGCCACCGGGG
>DATKWS010000158.1:0-5234 GCA_035529435.1 Patescibacteria group bacterium | reverse complement strand
ACCGGCCATAAACGAGAGGGCGCTGTTCCGCACCGCCGCATCGCCCGCATCGTCGATCGTCATTATCCCCAGCGTGTACCGCAGGTCGAGCACAAGTTCGATCGAAGCTATGTCGAAGTTGACATTGAGGCCCAACACGAGGCCGATGTCCATATTACTCGTGATGTCGCCGGCATCCTCCTCGACCGATTCTCCAAGGTACTCAGCCTTCATCTTCGAACTGATGTTGAAAGCGAATGCGGGACCGATCAAGAGGAAGCCCGTCGAAATACTGCTTGTAGGAGGGATCTCTGCCTTGAACAGGAAGGGGATCTCGAGATAGTCGAGAGTCCATGCGATGTCGACACCCCTGTAAGCTTCCTTGACCCCTTTGCGGTGATAGAGGAGCTCGGATTGGATGCCGAAGTTATTGAACAAAAGGAAGCTTTCATGGGTCATGTAGGTGAAGAACACGCCGCCGAGAAATCCAAGCTTCATATCCGGTCCGCCGGCGTCCTTTCCCCACCAGTCCGATGCGGTCAGGCCTCCCTTGACGCCGATCAACACGTCGGCGTGTGCGTGGGAGAACAGGACCGGGGTGGCTGCGAGAACGGCAATGAGAAGAATAGTCGTTGAATGTTTCATTCGATTCCTTCCTCGTCTAGAACGGCGTGGATGGCAATATTCAACTAATTTTATTCAGCAAATATTCATTCTGTCAACGGTTTTATTTGAAAGCAGCGATCAAAGAACAGGAATCGACGGCATTGCAGAGCTCTCCCGCCATCGAATTTTCTTAAGGCAAATCGTCCAAGAAACAGCTATAATTATCCTTTCGGCTGCGGAACAGAAGTGAGGTGCATATCGTTAAAAGGGATTGGATCCTGAATCCGACCGCGTGTACGACTCGTGGTTCAGGTTATTAAAAGGAAACGGGCATATGAAAAAATGGCTCATTATCGTTATCGGCGGTCTCATCATTGTATTGCTTGGATTCAGATTGGTCCAACTGCTGATGAAAGGGAGGGGCGGCGGGCAATTGGAGGGCCAGCGGCCTGCCGTCGCCGTCGAAGTCGCCGCCGTACGATTCGGACCGATCAGGGAGATCCGCAAATTTACGGGCAGCATCTTTCCTTACAACCAGTACGTCGTTGCCCCGAAAGTCTCCGGCAGGGTCATACAGATCAGCAAACGGATAGGAGATTCGGTTCGGGAGGGTGAGTTGATCGCGAAGATCGACGACGCCGAGTACCAGCAGGCGGTGCGTGAATCCGAGGCCAGTCTGAAGATCGCCGAGGCATCGCTGGCCGAATCGCGCAGCCAGTTCGAGCTGGCCCGCCAGGAGAAGGAACGGGTGGAGTCCCTGGAAGCCAGGGGATTGGCCACGACGGCCGAACGGGAAACCGGCCTTACCAATTACGAGGCCCGGGAAGCGCGCTACCAACTCGCGCTGGCCCAGGTGGAGCAGCGTGAGGCCGTCCTTGCATCCTCGAGGATACGGCTCGGCTACACGAAACTGACCGCTTCCGGTGCTGGATTTATCGGAGAGCGTTTCGTCGACGAGGGCGCGTTGCTTGCACCCAACACGGCCGTTGTTTTGGTCGTGGGGATCGATTCGGTGATAGTGCGGACCACGATCACCGAACGTGATTACGGGCACATCGAACGGGGGCAGTCGGTCGACGTGCTGGTGGATGCTTTTCCGAACAGTCGCTTTTCCGGTTCGGTGGCACGCATCGCTCCGATGATGCAGGAGGCTTCCCGCATGGCGGAAATGGAAGTGGAAGTCGACAACAAATCGCACATGCTCAAACCGGGAATGTTCGCCAGGATTGAAGTAATAACGGCTGAAAAGGACAGTACACAGCTCGTACCGAGTACGGCGGTGGTGGAACGCAGCGGGGAAACCGTCATGTTCGTGGTCCCTGACGGTGAAACGGTCGCCCGCTACGTTCATGTGACGACCGGGATTGTCACGCCCGATTTGACCGAGATAATCGAACCGCCCATCAGGGGACGCGTAGTGACCCTGGGCCAGCACCTGCTCGAAGATGGAAGTCCGATCATGCTGCAGAAAGAAACATCGAATTCATCCGGCGAACCGGATGCCACGCATGGAGAGAAGAACAGCCGATGAATATCTCAAGGGGACCAGTCAACCGTCCTGTCCTGACGACCATCATCTTCCTCGTGATTATAGCGCTGGGTCTCGTTTCGTTCAGCCGCCTATCAATCGATCTGATGCCGGAGATCACCTTTCCCACCATTTCCGTGGTCACCGAGTACGCAAACGTCGGTCCGCAGGAGATCGAGGAATCCGTGTCCCGCCCTATCGAGGAGGCGCTGGCCGCGGTGCAGGGAGTCGAGGAGATCACCTCGACGTCAACCGAGGGGCAGAGCCGGGTGCGGGTCGCTTTCGCCTGGGGCACCGACCTCGACGTGGCCGCCAACGATATCCGCGACCGCATCGACCGTGTCATGGCGCGCCTGCCCGAGGATATCGAGCGCCCGATGATCCGGAAGTTCGATCTCTCTGGCTTTCCCGTTATGTTTCTCGGAGTCTCGAGCGGTCTCAATCCGCTCGATCTGCGGCAGATCGTCGAGGACCAGGTGAAGTACCGGCTGGAGCGAGTGCCCGGCGTGGCGGCGATCGATATACGCGGCGGGCTCAACAGGGAGATCCATGTCGAGCTGCACGCAGCCGAGATCAAGGCACTCGGTATATCGACCGATGCCGTACTCGCCGCCCTGAGCAGTGAGAACCGAAACGTGCCGGCCGGTCTGTACGAAAAAGGCAATCTCGAGGTGCTGGTTCGCACGCAGGGGGAGTATCGCAGCCTCGAGGAGATACGCAACACGGTTATAGCCAACCGTGAAGGTTCCCCGATTCAGATCAGGGACGTGGCGGACGTACTCGACTCGTGGGAGGAAATCCGCCAGGTCGTGCGTATCGATGGAAAACCGGGGCTTCGCATCTCGGTCAGCAAGCAATCCGGGGTGAACACCGTGAATGTCGCCAGGGAGGTACGGGCCGAAATGGAGCGGATCAACCGTGATATACCGCAGTTGCGGCTGATTGCTCTCATAGATACATCCCGGTACATCAAACAGTCGATCAGCAATATGGGATATGCCGTCCTGCTGGGAGGCATCCTGGCGATAATAATCCTGTTTCTGTTTCTGCGCAACGTCTCAAGTACGCTCATTATTGCCACGGCCATACCGATCTCGATAGTGGCGGCATTCGGCCTAATGTATTTCGGGGGTTTTACGCTCAACATCATTACATTCGGGGGGCTGGCTCTCGGAATCGGGATGCTGGTGGACAACGCGATCGTCGTGCTGGAGAATATCTACCGGCACCGCGAAGCCGGGGATTCCTTCGTGCAGAGCGCCCTGGACGGGACATCCGAGGTCTGGTCGGCGATCATGGCCAGCACGCTGACCACGCTCGCCGTATTCATCCCGGTGGTGTTCATCCGGGGAATGTCCGGGATCATGTTCCGGCAGATGGCCTACGTGGTGAGCTTCTCGCTGCTCTGTTCCCTTATCGTCGCCCTCACGCTGATACCGATGCTGGCCTCGCGGTTCCTCAGGTTCCAGTCCTCGGAACATTACAAAAACGAGAGTCGCCTGCATCGGATCTATGCCTGGAGTGAGGGTATGTTCCGGCGTATCGAAACGCAATACTCCCGGCTGCTGGCATCGGCGCTTGGCAACAAGAAGACGGTGGTCATCACGACTGGAGGGTTGTTGGTTGTCTCGCTCGTACTGATCAGGTTCATCGGCGTCGAGCTGATGCCTGCCACTGATGAGGGAGAGGTGCGGGTCAGTCTGGAGATGGCAGTGGGAACACGGCTGGAGGTGGTGGATCAGACTGCACGTGCGGTGGAAGGGATCGTCGATGCGAATGTACCCGAAGCGATATCGGTTATGTCCTACGCCGGCGGCGGCGGGTGGCATTCCAGTGGAGGCCATACGGCGGAGATACGGATCAGCCTGGTTTCCCGGCGCGAGCGGCGCCGAAGCAGCGAGCAGATCGCGAATGATCTGCGTGCGGTGCTCGACAAACTCCCCGGCGTGACCTGTCGGACCCGTGCCGGCCAGGGGCTGTTCATACTTCGCATGGGCGCTTCATCGGAGAGCGAGATCAACATGGAGATCCGCGGGTACGATCTGGAGACGGCCCAACTGCTGGCACAGCGGGTCAATGCGGCGATCACGTCGATTCCCAGCATCACGGACACGAGGATAAGCAGACAGGAGGGGAATCCCGAACAGATCATCCGGATCGACAGGAAGAAAGCGGCCGACCTCGACCTGGGAGTATCGCGCATCGGGGATGCGCTCGAAACGGCGGTCGGCGGAAAACAGGCGACATTTTACCGCGAAGGGGGCAAACAGTACCCCATAGTCGTGCGGCTGAGCGAAGAGGATCGCAAAAATCTCGAGGAGTTGCTCGATCTGACCGTGGTCAACAACCGCGGCGAGCCGGTCGTGCTGCGCAACGTCGTCGAAACGGTGCGGGAGGAAGGGCCGGTCAGCATCGAACGGAAGGATCAGGAGCGTATCATCACGATCGAAGTGAATTATACCGGTCAGGATATGGGAACGGTGATCGGGGAAATCCGCAAGCAGCTTCGCTTCATACCGGTTCCCAAGGATTTCGCAATCCTGTTCGGCGGCGACTACGAGGAGCAGCAAAAAGCGTTCAAGGAACTGCTCGTCGGTCTCATCCTGGCCATCTTTCTCGTCTACATGGTGATGGCGGGGCAGTTCGAATCGTTCAGGGATCCGTTCGTGGTCCTGTTCTCCATTCCCATGGCAATCATCGGTATCGTACTCACCATGATACTTACCGGCACGATCTTCAGTATGCAGGCGTTCATCGGCTGTATTATTTTGACGGGAATCGTCGTGAATAACGCCATCCTGCTGGTCCATCATACCAACCAGCTTCGCCGCGACAGCGGCATGGAACTCATCGATGCGGTGCGGCGGGCTGGTTCCCACCGGTTGCGCCCCATACTGATGACGACCATGACCACGGTACTCGGCCTGCTGCCGCTCGCCATCGGTTTCGGCGAGGGAGGGGAAGCGCAGGCCCCGCTCGCGCGGGTAGTGATCGGCGGCCTGCTCAGCTCGTCATTGATCACGCTGGTCCTCATTCCGGTGGTCTATACGATATTCGAGCATAAGAGAACGTGGGAGAAACACACCCGGCCGGTCAAAGAAACTGCGGCGCGGGATTCCGG
>DATKWS010000157.1:0-4008 GCA_035529435.1 Patescibacteria group bacterium | reverse complement strand
GGCTGAACGGGGCCGGCGGCCGCGTGGAGTGCATCGCCATCGCAATGTCGGGGTACGGCACGTTGCAGAGCTACCTCGAGTACACGCGCTGGGCCGACTCGCTGTCCCTCGATGCCGTGGTATACGTTTTCTCGGAAAATGATCCCGGGGACCACATCCCCGAGATGACGCGGTGCGGCACGATTCCCTACCCCTCCATCACCGGCGGATCACTCGCCGTGGACATGTCGTTCCGCGGGCGGATGCGGCACAAGACGAGGGCGCCGCACCGGCTCTGGCAGTACCTGAAGAGCCACTTTCTCGTATTCAGCACGCTCGAGACGAGGGTGCGGCTGCTCAGGGCCCGTGGAGTCCGTATGACCGTGGGGGAGGAGCAGACGGCGATGGGAGAACGTGCCGTTGCGGGCGCCATCCCCGCGGTCGGCGATCTTCCCTCGACCTGGCCCGACAGTCTCCTCGTGCGGGCCGAGGTACTGACCGGCGCGGTCATCGAGAAATGGCGCGACGAGGCCGTCGCCGCCGGACGCCGGTTCACGATCCTCTACATCCCGCGTTCCGCCGTGATCGAGGTGCCGCTCGCCGGGCAGGACTCCTGGGCCCCGTGGCTGTTCGGCTTCTGCCGGGAGCGCGGTATCGACGTGGTCGATCCCACGGAGGAGCTCCTCGTGCGGAAACGGCGCGGCGAGGAGATCTTCTACGACCATCTGGCGCCGGCCGGGCACCGGGCCGTGGCCGAATCTTTTCTGGAGTATTGCGGAAGATAGCAGCCGGCCTACAGCACCCACGCGTACCCGATCTTCACGAAGAAAGTCCGGTCGCTCTGCGTGATGTCGACGTCCCGGTAGCCGAAGTGGTTGTCCGAGTAGCCGAGGAAGAGGACCGTCTGCGGATTGATCTTGTACGAGAAGAGGACCTGGTTGAAGAGGTGCCGCTCCTCCGGATCGACCTCGTCGACGTAGAGCCCCGCGTGCCGTTCGTAATTGACGTACTGCGCGATCGTCCGCAGAAACATCCGCCTCGTGAACTGGTAGACGAGGTGGAGCTGCGTGATGTTCGCCGTGTAGAGGTGGCCGGTATCCTCGTCGAGGCGCTCCCACGTGTGCTCGAGCGCCACCGAGAGGTGCCGCCCCAGCTTGTACTCGATCTCCTGATTCAGGCTCAAGACCTCGCCGAGCCGCGCGTTGGCGTAGTCGATCTGGTCGCCGAAGCGGCCCTCCCACTCGAACCAGAGGGAGCCGATCGGCTTGATATACGTGACGAATGCAATATACTCGAAGCTGAATTCCTTGCCTTCGTATCCCCTCGTGCCGTTGAGCGAGCTCCAGAAGTGCAATCCCGACTCGAGCGGTCCGTTGTAATCTCCCCAGATCGTGAACGCCCGATGCAGCATGGTGCCGTCGATCTCCTGCTCCGTATCGTATCCGGCGCCGATGTTGAGCATCGTGTACCAGTTCTTCGCGTCGCTCTCCCAGGTGCGGCCCCAGCCGACATCGAGGTACCGCGTGCCGACGCTCGGGATGAAACCGAGATCGGCGCGGAGCTTCCTGCCCTTCTCGTAATACCGGGCGTACCAGTCCCATGTCTGCGTGTCATGAATGTAGAAGGCTTCCATGCCGCCGCCGGTGAAGCTCCCCTCGGGCTGGTTGTAATTCTCGACGATGCTGTCGGGGTAACTCGTGCTGGAGCCGAGGAACTGGAAGCGAAACTGGTCGGTCTTTGTGAATTTCAATATGCCGTCGACGCCGGCCAGGCGGTTGTGGTATCCATCGAGCTCGCGGTCGGTGAGAATGACGCCGACGGTCGACGATGAGAATATATCGCGCCGGTACCGCAGTGCCGACCCGATGCTCTTTCCGTACATCGTCTCCGAATCGGAGCCCTGGCTCCCCGGCAGGAGCAGGTTCGTGATCCTGTCCTGCACCGTGTAGTAGCCGATCGCGTTCCTTCCCTCCTTGCCGGTCAGCTTGATCCCCCAGTCCGGTTCGGCGAGGGTCCGGGTGTGGACGACATCGAGAGGCGAGTTGAACAGCTCCGATCCCTCGAGGAAGAACGGGCGCTTCTCCGGGTAGAAGAGGGCGAAGTTGGTGTTGATGTCGAGCTGCGCGACATCCGCCTCGACCTGGGAGAAGTCGGGATTGGCCGTCGCGTTGAGGTTGAGATTCGGCGTGATCCCCCAGCGGGCGTTCAGTCCGAGCTCGTATTCTTCATCTTTCTCCCGGAAGTTCCCCGCGGTGCCGTCTTCGCGCTCCTGGGCATAGAGGGAGTTGAATGTCGGAGCGAGCTCGATGTTCCGCCCCGGCGTCGCGCCGGCGAACCCGATCAGCCGCTCCGCCTGGCAGAGGTAGCAGTTATTGCTCCGGTCGCGCGGGAAGAGGCCGATGTGATGGCGGACGATGCGGGGGTAGCTCCGCACCGCGTCGAAGTTCCACGTCTGGTCGCCGTCGGACCGCTGGAACCGCATCGAGCTGAACGGGATCGCCATCTCGACGGTGTATCCGTCGTGGTTTATCCTGCCCGCCGAATCCCAGATGATGTCCCATGAATCACCCTCGCAGTCGGGGCACTCGATCATGTCTCCCTGGATGCCGAGCGGATTGCAGAAGAAATCGAACATCCGCCGCCTGTCGTCGAAGGTGTCGATCACGAGTGCCACCCAATCGTCGTCGTACATCCGGTCGCGGTCGCAGATTCGCGCGCGGATCTTGTGCGGCTCGGGATCGTACGCCCGGAAGGCGGCGTAGAGATGCGACTCGCTGTACGCGAGGAGCACCTCGGTGCGCACCGGCGGCTCCACGTTCTCTCCGGGCCGGACCTCGTACTTCAATTCGAGTGTCAGCGCCTGGTCCCATATCTCCTCGTCGAGCACGCCGTCGAGCTTCAGCTCCGAGGAGACCCTGGGAACGTGGTGCGGGATCTTGGAATGGTTCGCCGCCTGAGGGGTGCAGAGCATTTTCCGGGGGATCGTTAAGGCCGCCAACGTGCAGAATAAGACGATAGCAATCTGCTTCATAGGGGCGGCTCCGCGGATATGATGGGGGGGTGGGGCCCCACGGAATATTCTGTATCTATTAATACGCCGTGGGGGGTGAGGAGGTTCCAGGAAAAATTTTATGCGGCCGGTTGAGTACATCCCGTGGTCGGTTGGAATATATGAGGGCGGGGAGAAATTAACCTCGATCCGTTAAAAACCGGAAAAGAGGTGTATGTTTTGGGGCGGGTATAGCGGCGGTACGGCGGCTCAGACAGTCCTCGCGCGCCGGCCGCGTGCGCTTTGAGAACTCCAGCGCCGTTTCGAGGTTCCGGCGCGCTGCGGAACTCGCCGGCGCACCGCCGCTATGCCCGCCGCCGATACGATCTACCGACAGCGTGGTATTGCCGGATCGAGGTTAATTTTATACATATTTTTCTCCCGGCGGGATATTCGCATTCTATCCGTCCAACCGGGAGCGATATGTATTGATATTGGCACGTGGTTTCAGACTTTTAAACTGGGGTTCGTGATATTCCCCGTTGGAAGGCATTGGCGAACCTTTTGTTTCAATATTGAAACGGGATTCGTATTATTTCCTTCACAGCATGTATTGACGCAACCGATCAATAGATCGCGACGGATCTGTGCCCGCGCGAACTATCTCAAAAGAACCATTTTCTTCGATATCTTCTCCTTTCCCGCGACGAGACGGTAGAAGTAGATGCCCGAGGCGGTCTCCGCGCCGCACGCCTCACGTCCGTTCCATTCGATCGTGTGGGCCCCCTGCGCCTGTTCTTCGTCGATCAATGTGATGATGCGTCTCCCGGCCGCATCGTATACATCCAGCACGACCCTGCCCACCTGCGGAAGATAGTAGTGAATCGTCGTCGATGGATTGAACGGATTGGGATAGTTCTGGTACAGCGTCAGGGGAATCATGGGCGTCGAGACGGGCCCCGTCTCGAAGAGCGTCCGCGAGCCGCCGTCATCCGCGATATCCACCCGGTATCGATACATGACTCCCGGCTCGCAGCCCG
>DATKWS010000156.1:0-25280 GCA_035529435.1 Patescibacteria group bacterium | reverse complement strand
CTCCCCCCCCTCTCAACACCCACCTCGATCGTGAACTCGACACCCCCATCGCTCACACCGGCGAGTCTCAGAAAGAAGTATTCCGCTCCGAACGCGATCGCCTCCTGCGTGTTCCGCGTCCTGAACGATCTGCCGAGCGAGAAGAGATGAATCGCCTCGAGCAGATTCGTCTTCCCCTCTGCGTTCAGCCCGGTGATGAAATTGAATGAATCTGAGAAGGTGAGTGAGGCCCTCTCGATGTTTCGAAACCCCACGGCTTCGAGTGATCGCACTAACACCCCTGCACACCCGCCTCCCTATTCCACCCTTTCAGCCTATCCTGAGCGGCATGACGATGCATACCTGCTTGATCTTTTCCTCGGCCTCGGAGATGGGACGTATCAATCCGGCGTTGTCGGGCCGATCGAGCAGTAACGATATCTTTTCCGTATCGATCGTCCTCAGAATATCCTGTATGTAAGAGGCGTTGTATCCAATCGACATCGGCTCGTCCGAAAATGCCGCCTCGAGCTCCTCGGTCGCTTCACCAAGCTCCTGCGTGGTTACCTGGAGCGTCAACTTGTCCTTGTCCAAAGCAAAGACGACCTGGTGCGTCAACGCATCGGACAGGATGGACACACGCTTTGTTGCATCGGCGAGCTGCTCGCGGTTTACCACGAGCTCCTTCTCGTTCTTTTCGGGAATCACTTTCTGGTAGCTGGGAAATGGTCCTTCGAGCAACCGGGAGTATATCGTGCTTTCCTTCATTTCGAATGATAGACTGTTTTCGCCCAGCTGAACGGAAATTTCCTCCTCCCCCTCTACGTAGGACTTGAATGTGGACAACGCCTTGGGAGGTACGATCACGCTCATCTTCTCTATCTTTCCGAGATCAATCGCCACTTCGACCCGTGCAAGGCGGTGGCCGTCCGTGGAAACCATCGACACACCATCTTTCGCAACTTCCCACAGCACGCCGCATAACGCGGGTCGTGTAAGGTCCGTCGAGACGGCGTAAACCGTCTTCTGTATCAAGCGCGAGAGGAGCTCGGGGTCAATCTTGAATGTCGCCTTGCCTTCCTGCTTGGGAAGCTTTGGAAAATCCTCTGGTTTTCTTCCATTCACCACAAAACGGCTCTTTCCGCACTGTATGGTTAGTTTTTCATCTTTGACCGTGAGCACGACCTCTTTGCCGGAAAGCGACTTTACAATCTCTGTAAATTTCCTGGCCGGCGCGGCGATAGCTCCTTCCTCATCAACCGTTCCCGTAACCTTCGATCTCACCGATATATCAAGATCGGTAGCGGAAAAATATATGTCCGCGTCCTTCGCGCCGATCAGCACGGTTGACAGAATCGGCATCGTCGTCCTCGCCGGGACTACCGACGAGATCGCATTCATCTTCCTTACGAGCTCTCCGAGTTGGATTATCGCCTTCACACCGCCACCTCCTGGCAGATTCCAATATACTCTTAGTCTACTTCCCTGCATACATCAGGGGGAAGGAAAATGATACGCCAAACGGAACGCCCTTTCAAGGGAAATTGAAAATCACTCCGAGATCTCAACAAAACCTCTCTTCACTTCTTCTTTCTATTATAAAGTAGTAGTTGAATTAGTACCTGTTGGAATGTTGAAAAACACAAACGGGAATGGGAGCGGTGCGGAGATTGCCCCGTCGTGAATTGTTGAAAGAGCTGTGGGATATTTATCGATCTCCACAACGTTGTTGATTTCAGACGGGCTGTCAACAGTATGTACACAACGGAATCGAATGGAATGTGGAAAAGGAACGGGGACCGCCCGTGATGGATCAATCAAGTAACTCTTCCCTGATTGTTTGAATCTTCCTACCGAGTGCCGTATCCCCACGCACCTGATTCTGAATCTTTTTTATCGCGTGAAGAACGGTACTGTGGTCCCTCCCGCCGAAACGCTTTCCGATCTGCACCAGTGAGAGCCCGGTCAACTCGCGGGAGAGGAGTATGCCGATCTGGCGCGCGAGAACAACCTTGCTTATACGCGTCCTCGCCTTGAGACTCTCAAGTGGAACATCGAAGTGCTGTGAAACAATCTTCTGTATGGTCTGAACATTGATGTTTTTTCTCGATGGACCCTTGATGATGTCCCGTAATACCTCCTGGGCCATCTCGACGTTGATTTCCTGGCAGGTAAGGCTCGAGCAGGCAAGAATCCTGATGAGAGACCCCTCGAGCTCGCGGATGTTGCTTTTCACATTTTCAGCGATAACCTCTATGACGTCGTTGGGCATCTGTATGCGCTCGTTCTCCACCTTCTTGCGCAGTATAGCGATCCTCGTCTCGAGGTCGGGCGGTTGGATGTCGGTGATGAGCCCCCATTCGAATCGCGACGTGAGGCGCTCCTGGAGCGTCGGTATTTCTTTGGGCGGGCAATCGCTCGTGACGACGATCTGCTTGTTCGCGTTATGAAGGGCATTGAATGTGAAGAAGAACTCCTCCTGTGTGCTCTCCTTGCCGGCAAGAAATTGGATATCGTCTATCAGGAGTATGTCGACGTTACGGTACCGCTCCTTGAACTCGAGGGTGACCCCCTTGCGGATGGCATGGATCAGTTCGTTCATGAAGTTCTCGGTCGAGACGTACGAGATCCTGAGCAGGGGGTGTTCCCGGAGAACCGCGTGCCCGATGGCCTGAATGAGATGCGTCTTGCCGAGCCCGACACCGCCGTAGATGAAGAGCGGATTGTAAGCACGGGCGGGATTATCCGAGACGGCACGGGCGGCGGCATGCGCGAGACGGTTGTTTCCGCCGACGACGAATTCCTCGAAGGTGTAGCGGCTGTTCAGCTGAACCTTGTTGGGCAGCGTGACGGGATCCCTGACCAGCATCGACCGCCGCACGTTCGATTCGGGTGGGGATACGCGGGGGGGTGATGGGGAGGCTATGAATTCAACCGTCACCTCTTTGCCGAGGGTCTCGCTCGCGGCGAGCTGCATCTTGTCCCTGTGGTGCTCGGCGAGCCAGTCGACGAAGAAAGCATTCGGCCCCTGGACGGTGAGACGCCCACCCTCGTAATTCACGAGCTTGGTGGGCTTTATCCACGTCTGGAAACTCTGGGTGTTCACCAGCGTTTTCAGACGCTCAAGAATAACTTCCCACATCTGCCGCAATCCATCAATGTCCAACGATTTGCCGCTCTCGAGTCCCAAACCAGCAACCTCGCGCAACGAAGGGAAAAAACGACCCTTCGAGAGAACAACAGCGTTCTTTCGGAGAAGCTCGGCTTATCCACAAATGTGGATAACTAATTAAGTTTTAAACTAACAAAGAGTTCGGCGGGTTTCCGGTCAAATATGTAGAGCCTTTTCCACATTCAATAGCATCCGGTGCAGCGTAACGATGTGTGATCCTTGTGGTCTTGCTCGTTCGATGGGCTTTCACCCCTCATCCCGCGGACGGTAATGTAGCATACAGTTTCCGGCTGATCAAGAATTTTTTATCCGGCTCCGAAACGAATTAATAACGTCATGTTTCATATGCAGTTGTGCGGCAACCCGACGCGAGACGGAGGGTGGATGCCGTGCGGAGGAAGTCCGGGTAAGTGGGGGAGGCATTGTAACCATCCTGAATGCTAATGAGTTAAAAATATGCGGCACAAAAAACTTGACAAATAAAAGGAGCTGGCCTATCGTTGATTGTTTATATAACTAAATAAAGTGCCAGGAAATAGAGGCGCAATAACAACAAGGTAACTATCATGAAACGGACATACCAACCGCATAATACCCGGAGAAAGAGAACTCATGGGTTCAGAGCGAGAATGAAAACAAAGAACGGTCGCCTGGTGTTAAAGAGAAGGAGGGCAAAGGGGCGCAAGCGCCTTACGGCATGATGCCGCAGAAGGATGTTGATGCCGTATGGCATTCGCGAAGTTGAGACGGAACAGCCAGTTCCGCGTCGTATACAGTGAAGGGGAACGGGTTGTTGGGGATGCGATTACCATATGTTATATTCGTAGAGGTCACGAAGGGGTTGTACCCGGTTTCGTGGCAAGCAAGAAAAGAGTTGGAAAGGCTCATCAACGCAACAGGGCGAAGAGGCTGATGAGGGAAATATTCCGAAAGCTTCGGCATCGTTTCGAGGAGCAGAACCTCTGGATTGTATTCATCGCCTCTTTCAAACCGAGCGAGACGTCGTTTCAGGATCTCTTTCGCGATGTGGAGAGCTCCCTCGGAAGGGCCGGGCTAATATCAAAGTGCGGATGATATCAAGGCTTCTGACGCAAGCCGGTCTCGCGGCCGTCAGGACATACAAACTCATGATTTCCCCGTATCATCCACCGGTATGCCGCTTTACGCCTACCTGCTCCGCGTATGCGGAAGCAGCCCTCCGGCGATATGGTTTTCTCAAGGGAATCCATCTCTCTCTCCGCCGCATTCTGAAATGCCATCCGTTCTCGCCCGGCGGGTATGACCCATTGCATTGATACGGAACCCGGCGCACCGAAGAGCGGAAGGGAATGCAAGAATGGACAAACGTTCTCTGCTGGCGATTGTCGCGACATTTCTCGTGTTGATACTGTGGCAGGTATTCTACATCGCCCCCAAGCAGAAGGAGATGGCCCGCAAGCGGGCGGTACAGTCGAGAGAGCGGGTGGCGGCCGATTCCAGCACCGCGCTGGAGCTGCAGGCACGGGATGAGGAACGGGCGATCAAGCCAGAACCGCTCCCTGTCGAGGAAGCAGAGCCTTCCGTGGTGACGGAGACATTCAACGCCGCCGGGGACGAGCCGGAAGAAATCAGAATAACGGTCACCACCGACAAGATGGGCGTCGTGCTGAACAGCCGCGGCGGAGAGATCGAGAGCGTCAAGCTCCTCGAATTCGAGGGGATCGACGGGGGGCCGGTTGAGCTGGTTCCCCAGGGCGGTACCGGTGGATTCTCCCTCGTTCTGCAGGAAGGAGACCGGCGGGAAAGCCTCTCGGGGATCGTATTCGAGACAACGATGAGCGGAGAGAGGGTGACACAGAGCCGCGAGGTGCGTGTCGGTGATGGGGATGAGGATATCTCGGTGGTTTTCAAGCGAGCCGGGCCGGGCGGCTCGGGCGTCGAGAAGCGGTTCACCTTCGGAAGGGGAGCCTACGAGGTCTGGCTCACGGTTACTATCGTTAGAGAGGGTGAGCTTCAGAAGACCGATTCCTATGCGATTCAGTGGGATTGTGGCATGGCCGTCACCGAGAATGACGTGAAGGGCGATCAGCGGCAGTTCGCATCGATGGGAAGGCTCGGCGAGGAGTCATACAAGGAATCTCTCGGGAAGTTCAGAAAGATCGACGAGAAGGGGCACGAGGGTATGGTCGTTTGGGCGGGAGCGCGGACGAAGTATTTTCTCAGTGCGATCATACCGGAACGGCAACGCTCCGGCGTCCTTACCCTCCAGGGCAACAGCGAAAGCGGGTTCATCGGCTATACGATTCGTTATCCGTTCCGGGGCGATCCGCGGATCGTCGAGGATTCGTACGCCTGCTACCTCGGCCCCCTCGACATGGAGACCCTCAAGGCCTACGGCGTCGGACTCGAGAAAACGATCGATCTCGGCAAGCTCCGGTTTCTCAGCGTGCTCATTCTGAATTTCATGACGTTTCTGAAACGTTTCATACCGAACTACGGCCTGATCATCATTATCCTGTCCGTGCTGACAAAGGTGCTGTTCTACCGGCTCACCCACAAGAGTTTCAAGTCGATGAAGGACATGCAGAGCCTCCAGCCGAGGATCAAGGAATTACAGGCGAAGTACAAGGACGACAAGACGAAGATGAACGAGAAGATGATGCAGCTCTACAAGGAAGCGGGGGTGAATCCACTCGGCGGCTGTCTCCCGCTGCTGCTTCAGATGCCCGTGTTCATCGCCCTGTTCAACGTGCTCCGGAACACCATCGAGATCAGAAACGCCCCGTTCTTCCTGTGGATGGACGACCTGGCGTCTCCCGACACGCTCTTCCGTTTCGGCGTGTCGCTTCCGTTCATCGGCAACGAATTTCATCTGTTGCCGATACTGATGGGGGCCGCGATGGTGCTCCAGTCGAAGATGGGGGCGTCACCGACCGGCGAGGCGGCACCGCAGGCGCAGACGAAGATGATGTCGACGGCCATGCCGATCATCTTCACCGTCTTTTTCTATGGAATGCCGTCCGGATTGGTCCTGTACTGGTTTGTAAACAACATATTGACGATTATTCAGCAGTACTACGTTCACAAGGAAGCAGAAAACGAGGAGGTGGCGTCGATTCAGGATGGCCCCGAGGGGGCGAAAAACGAGAACGGCTCCGGCGAGAGGGAAGCGCGTGATGGGGAAGCGAAAAAAATGAGGAGCGTGAAAAAATCGAAACCCGGCGGTGGTGGAGCGCGCGGAAGCAAAAGCAAGCGTCGATCATATCACTAGCGATCGAGGGAGATGCACGATGAGGAAAAAGACCGATAACAACAAGGATAACAGGATCGAGGTAAAGGGAAAGACCGTCGAAAAAGCCCTTGAGAAAGCGCTCGGCCAGCTGGGCGCCCGCATCGAAGAGGTAGAAATAGAGATTCTCGACGCCGGTCAGAAAGGGGTTCTCAATCTGTTCGGCGCCCGCGATGCGAAGATCAGGGTATCGAGGAAAAAGAGCTCGAAGGGAATCGAGGAGATCGCCGACGAGGTGGCAAAGACGATCATGGAATGCCTCGATGTCAATTACCGAATCTTCACCGAGGAAAAAGAGGACACAACATATATCAACATCGAAACCGCGGGTGTCGACGGCCTCCTGATAGGACGGAAGGGTGATACGCTCAATTCGCTCCAGCACCTCGTAGGGCGCATCGTGTCTCGCAAGATGGGGGGCTATCAACGACTCACGCTCGACGTCGGGGGGTACCTGAAAAACAGAATGGATATCCTCCGCCAGAAAGCGGTAAAGGCCGCTGACAGGGCGAGAAAGACGAATCGAGAGGTGCCGCTCGAACCGATGAAGGCGGCGGAGAGGCGAATCGTACACATCACTCTCGCCGAGGAAGAAGGAATCTCCACCTACACGGTGGGTAACGGCGAGTTGCGCAAGGTGTACGTCGCACCCGTCAGGAGCAGCGAGGAAAGAAACGACAGACCGAGGAAACGGTAACGCCGGCGTATACGTTCGCCGCGCACCGTATGGGCAGGGAGCGCGTTCGCCGCGGGCGGGGTGGTTCGTGCGGCGCGCGGCCATGCGCTGTTTTGCTACCAGGGCGTCCATAAATCACGGGACAGGCAGTGAACGACTATGAACGGTGACACCGTTGTCGCCCTCAGCACACCCCCGGGAGAATCAGGGATCGCGGTCGTTCGGGTATCAGGCCCCGAGGCGGTGGCTATAATCGAGTCGATGGTGCACGGCACCCGGAAATGGGCGTCACACACGAGCCACCGGCGTCTCCTCCGGGACGAACGGGGGGACATTCTCGACGATGTGATGATCCAGGTGATGCGTTCACCGGACAGCTTTACGGGAGAGGATGTCGTGGAGATTTCGTGCCACGGAGCCATGCAGGTCGTGGCCGATGTGATCGAGGAGATCGTGCGGTGCGGTGCGCGTGCGGCGGGACCGGGAGAATTCACCAGGCGCGCTTTTCTCAACGGAAAACTCGATCTCGCGCAGGCCGAGGCGATTGCCGATCTCATAGCGGCGGAGACGCGGCTCCAGCGCAGGGTCGCGCTCGAACATCTCGAGGGAGGGCTCTCGCGCAAGGTCCGGGGCATAGAGGAGATCCTGCTCGATCAGCTCGCCCTCATCGAGGCCTCTATAGATTTCGCCGAGGACGAAATCACGACCTTCAATCCGGAGGAACTGGGGTTGATTGCGGGCGAGCTCAGGGGGCGCATCGAGGAACTGCTCGATTCCGAAGTGGCAGGCGGCAAGTTGCGCAGGGGGATCCGCGTGACGATCGTGGGTCCACGAAATGCCGGTAAAAGCAGCATTTACAACGCGCTCCTCGGTGAGGAGCGGGCGATCGTCTCCCCCGTACCGGGCACGACACGGGATATCCTCCGGGAGCGGATTCACATAAAGGGATTCACCTATCACCTCGAGGACACCGCCGGTCTGGCGGAGACGGGGTGCGACATAGAAGCGCGCGGTATCTCGATCGGCAGGAGGGCGGCGCGCGAGGCGGATCTTGTGATGTTCGTCATTGACGGCAGCGGCGCGTGGCGGGATGAGATCGCCGTCGGTCTGGAGACGGTCGATATGGCCAAGACGCTCTTCGTGCTCAACAAGATCGATCTCGGTCTCTCCATTTCACAGCAGGAGGCGGCACAGATACTCGGTTCGCCGAGCGTTGCAGCGGTCTCGGCCATATCCGGCGAGGGATTGGACACGTTGCGGCAATGGATATTCGATAGAACCGTCCAACAGGGAATGGGAGAAATCGGCAGGGAGCGGATAGCGGTCAATGCGCGTCAGGGAGCTGCACTGCGTGAAGCGGGAGAGGCGCTTCGGCGGTTTGTGGCGGCCCTCGGCGACGGCGCCCCCGCCGAGATACTGAGCGTCGAGATCCGGGCCGCGGCGGATGCGTGCGGCACGGTCACCGGGAGAACCGTCACGGAGGACCTTCTCGATGTGATATTCAGCCGGTTTTGCATCGGTAAGTAATCAACCGGCGCACCCCGGCATTCGGCACCGGGCCCAACCGGACAACGAGAATTCTTCGGGAGAACGCAAACAAAGAAATACATGGTCGATGACCCGCCATGAAATGATTCGGTGCAAATATCGCGGGGATCGCAAGACATGTTGAAAAGTCTGGTAACAAATTGAAACATAATCAAAAAGAAATATATTAATAATGATTCTTAATAAAAACAGGAAGGACGATTTCGACGTCATCGTCGTCGGTGGGGGACACGCCGGCTGCGAGGCGGCGCTTGCAGCCGCACGCATGGGATTCGAGGCGCTCCTCGTCACGATCCACCTGCGGGATATAGCGCGCATGCCGTGCAATCCAGCTATCGGGGGCCTGGCGAAGGGACAGCTCGTTCGTGAGGTCGATGCGCTCGGCGGGGAAATGGGATTGTGTATCGACAATGCCGGCATACAGTTCAGGATGCTGAATAGGGCGAAAGGGCCCGCCGTCTGGTCACCGCGCGCGCAGGCGGACAAGGCGGCGTATCATCGGCGCATGCTCCGCACCCTTGAAAACGAGGAGCGTCTTCAGGTTCTCGAGGGGGAGGTGTGCGATATCCTTGTCGGCGAGGAACACGTTGCGGGAGTGGAACTTGCTGATGGCAAGCGCCTGGAGGGGAGGAGGGTCATACTCGCCCTGGGAACATTTTCCAACGGTTTAATGCATATCGGGGAAGATACCAGGCCTGGGGGGCGGGAGGGGGAGCCGCCGTCGAACCGTCTCTCGGACAACCTGGCGCGAATCGGAATAGACCGGAAACGCCTCAAAACGGGGACGCCGCCCAGGCTGCGGCGCACAACGATCGACTTCTCGCGCTGCGTCGAACAGCGGGGGGACGAGTACCCCGTTCCGTTCTCGTTTCGCACGGAGACATTCGACTGCGAGCAGGTCTCCTGTTATATCACGTTTACAAACAGTGGTACGCACGGCATCATACGCGGTAACATTGCGCGTGCACCTCTCTTCTCGGGTCAGATAAAGGGGGTCGGCCCGCGCTACTGTCCGTCGATTGAGGACAAGGTGGTGCGTTTTCCCGGGCGCGACCGGCACCAGCTATTCCTCGAGCCCGAAGGGCGCGAGAGCGACGAGATATATGTAAATGGTATGGCCACGAGTCTGCCGCGGGATGTCCAGCAGGCGATGCTGAAGACCATCCCGGGGCTCGAGGATGCGGAGATAGTTCGATATGGGTACGCGATCGAGTACGACTTCTACCCTCCGTACCAGATCTATCCGACACTCGAGTCGCGCAGAGTGCCCGGTCTCTATTTCGCCGGGCAGGTAAACGGAACGTCCGGATACGAGGAAGCGGCCGCGCAGGGGATCATGGCGGGGATCAACGCCTGTCAGAGCATACGCTCTGAACGGCCGCTGGTTCTGGGGCGGCACCAGGCATATATCGGTGTGCTGATAGATGATCTCGTGACCAAGGAGATCGACGAACCGTACCGTATGTTCACCTCGCGCGCCGAGCACCGACTGCTCCTGCGTCAGGACAATGCCGATGAGCGTCTCCTTCGGTTCGCCGTGCGGTGCGGACTGCTCGGACGCGAGATGTGGGAGCGTATGATGGGGCGCCGCCGGCGGGTGGAGCGTGCCCGCAGGTGGATTCGGGGGACGATGCTCTCTGTTCCGGAGTGCAATGAGATCCTGAGGATGGAGAACGACAAGGAAGTGACATCGCCGAGACGGGTGGAACAGCTGCTTCAACGGCCCCGGGTAACGCTCCGTGATATTGAGAATGCAGCGGATCTCGGCGCGCTCGAGCTGAGCGATCGGGAAAAGGAGACGCTCGAAATACGAGTCAAGTACGAAGGGTACATCAGGCGACAGAGGCGGATGGCCGACCGGCTGCTCGGTATCGAGCGGATGCGTATACCGCCGGATTTCTCTTTCGACATAAACGGATTGAGCGCCGAAGCACGCGATAAGCTGAACAAGTTCCGCCCCGTTACATTAGGGCAGGCTTCCAGAATCGCCGGCGTGAGAAATTCGGACCTGTCGATACTGATGGTCTTTCTCGAGCGAACACGAAAGAGCATGCAACGGCACGGCCACAAAGTACGGGTTCGGTGATTGCCGATGAGTGGCAGCGGGACGCTTGCAAGAATCATGAATGATCTTGCCGCTTCGGGCATAGGGCCTCTCGATGAGGCGAGGCGGGAGCTCCTCGGAACATTTATCCGGGAGGTTGCGCTGTGGAGCGGGCGGATACACCTTGTCGGCAAGAGGCATATCAGAAAAACGGTGAGCGATCTCGTCGTCGATTCGTGGATTCTCTGCCGGTTCGCCGGTGAGCGGGGAATACTGGAACCGGCCGGGAACCGGGATGTAACGCACGCCCCCGTGAGGGTGGCCGATGTCGGTTCGGGCGCCGGATTCCCCGGTATCGTATGGAAAATCGCAGCTCCCGAGCTCGACATCGCGCTCTTCGAGCGGCGGGAGAAAACGCTCAGGTTTCTCGAGCGGGTTGTGACCCTCATGAGGGTAGACGGTTTACGCACGGAGGGGAGCGGGGTGGACGGCGCGGATTTCAGCGGGAGGTTCGATGTGGTTGTTTCAAAGGCGGCGGGACAGCTTCAATTACTCGCGCCTCTGGCGGCGCGGCTCCTTCGCGCCGGGGGTACGTACATCACGATGAAGGGAAGCGGATGGAAACAGGAGACGGAAGAGGCAGGCACGGCACCGTTGCAGCTCGCGATAGCAGAGGAGCTTCCAACCGGGCGGGGGACCATGCTTTCCTTTGTTCGCGAGAACTCCTCGAATTAATAATGACATACACCACCGCCCGAGAAACACCACGTTGATTATCAAGCAGCCAGCATGCATTGTGGAAATGAGTGCGAATCGCCGGGAGGAGCGCTCTCAGGCGCCACACGATTAAAACATGTGTATTACCGACGCGTTTCACGTGAAACAGCGGCAACCGGCGCGCCGAAGGCAGATTTCGCTGCAATGGATTGGATCCGCGCCACAGCATCCCACGGTGAGTATCTCGGCATGGCCCCGGCGCCGTTTCACGTGAAACAAAGCACCCAAGGCCTTGCAACCTATTTAAATGGATCAGGGGTTACGCCGGTTTTCCACATGTGGAAAGCGTGCGAATAACGAGAGACGAACGCTTCGTCGAGGCGTAGCTGCTTTTTTGTTTGATTTCTCGCGGGACCCGGCCTATACTTTGGATGGATTCCCCCGGAGTCTCAAGGAGGAGCAGCAGATGGCTCGTAACCGGTTGATGTTATATGAGGTTGTATTCTTTGTTGTTTTTGTGCTACTTGTTGTGGGGTGTGAGGACACGGTGGAGTTTATCAATTCACCTCCCTCCGAATTGGCTATAGGGCGGAGTAAGTGCGCCATCTGGACCGGCGGCGAGATGACCCTGACGGGATCTGCCAAGGATGCGGAAGAGGATCCGCTCACATTTTCTTGGAGCGCGGACGCCGGCAGCTTCACGCCTTCCAGTGGCGTTGGACAGGAAGTGATATGGAAGGCCCCCGACACACCGGGATCGGTAATCCTCACCCTCAATGTGACGGACGGCATAGATGATCGAAGCATCAGCATCGCGGTGGAAATCGGCGAAGAGGTGACCACCCCTGTATATGGTACCGTTGTACTGGAAGATCAAGGGTATCCCTACATTCTCACAGGTGATCAACCGGTGATCGTTTCATCGAGCAGCAACCTGACGATCGGGGCGGGCGTCGAGTTGATTGTCGACGGCGAATTCGGGGGGCTCGATATTCGTGGCGTGTTGACCGTCGATGGACGGCAGGGCAACATGGTCAATATCGGTCCCAACGGCTGCACCGGTGTGTCGGCGACGTGGGGTGGAATCTACATCTCGGGAAGCGCCGCACAGGCGACGATCAAGCATGCCAACGTATATGCCGGCACGGATGGTATTCAGGTATTCGAGGGAGCCGCCGCCACGATCGACTCTTGTAACATCACCAACCAGAACGGAGCGGCCGTAAGCGTGGTGGATGGCGCAAGCGCTATCATAAGAGGTTGTAAAATATGGGATAACGGAACCGGCCTCTTCGCCACGAATGCAGATTTCACCCTATTGAATTCATCGATTCGGTACAACAGTACGCGTGGCGTCAGGGCCACGGTCATTACCGATGAGCCGAAAACCTATATCCAGTCTATCGAGGGGTGCGTCGTGGCGAATAACGGTTTTGACGGGATCTATCTCGTCGGAGAAGCCTCTCCCTCGATCCATCAATGCTCGATCTTCTTCAACGGTCCGGAGTCGGGCGAGGGATATGCCGTGCGGCTCGGCAACTACGCGGTCAACGACACGGTGCACGCGGAGAACAATTACTGGGGGGCGACGACGGCACTGGAAATCGCCGAGCAAATTTACGACAGGACTGACAACAGCGCAACGGTACAGGCATATGTCGGATTCATTCCCTGGCTCGACCAGGAGCCGCTCATGGCGATCGATCGAGCGGCAATAAATGGCGCCCTGCAGGTACCGGACCGGCGGCGGAGATGATCCTGTCCGGGCGCACGGGGAGATACGGATGAGCAAGATCGTTGCTATCGCGAATCAGAAGGGGGGCGTCGGCAAGACCACAACGGCCGTCAACCTCAGCGCGAGCCTGGGCGCCGCCGAGCAGCGGGTGCTGCTGATCGATGCAGACCCGCAGGCCAATGCGAGCAGCGGATTCGGGTTCAGGGTCGGAGATGACGAAGGTACGATATACGAGGTCATTATTGGATCGGCGACCGCGGAAGAGGTGGTGCGGAATGCGGACCTGGTCGATATCATACCGTCACATCCACGGTTGATAGGCGCTGAAATCGAGCTTGTCTCCCAGATAGCGCGCGAGCGCAAGCTCAAAACGGCAATTTACGATTTAGCTGAACGTTACGACTATGTTATCATCGATTGCCCGCCGAGCTTGGGGCTCCTCACGCTCAATACGCTGACGGCTGCGCATACGGTGCTGATTCCTATTCAATGCGAGTATTACGCTCTCGAGGGGCTGAGCCAGCTGCTCAATACGATCCGCATGGTACAGAAGCACCTCAATCCCGATCTGAGGATCGAGGGGGTGCTTCTCACCATGTTCGACAAGCGGCTCAAGCTCTCCAGCCAGGTGGCCGATGAAGCCATATCCTATTTCGGCGAAAAGGTTTACGATACGATTATTCCACGCAACGTACGACTCAGCGAATGCCCGAGCTTCGGCCGCCCGGTGCTGTTATACGATGTGCAGAGTGCGGGCTCGCGGAGTTATCTGAAGCTCGCAGAGGAATTTCTGTGCAGGCAGGGGAACGCGGCGGGGCGGCCGGTCGAAGCGATCGATGCGATCGGCACGTGAGCACGGCGGGAGGATGATTGGTGTGAAAAGAAAGGTGCTCGGCAGGGGGCTTGGGGCGCTGCTTTCACAGGATCTGCGCGAGAGTGTCGCCGAGACGGAGCGTATCAAGGAACTCAGCATCGATCTGATCGATCCGAATCCCAACCAACCCCGCGGCAACTTCGGTGAGGACCAACTTCGAGAGCTGGCCGCTTCCATCCGGAGTCATGGGGTCCTTCAGCCCGTCATCGTTCGACGGGACGGGGACCGGTATCAGCTCGTCATCGGAGAGCGCCGCTTCCGCGCATCGAGAATGGCCGGTAAAAGCACGGTTCCTGCGATCGTGCGGTCAGTAACCGATGACCAGTCATTGAAATACGCATTGATGGAGAATCTCCAGCGCGAGGACCTCAATCCGATCGAGGAGGCTCGGGGGTACCGTACACTCAAGGAACGGTACGGCCTCTCAGACCGTGAGATCGGTGAGATACTGGGGCGTGATAGGAGCACCGTGGCAAACGCTCTCCGCCTCCTGAATCTGCCCGGATCGGTGATCGATCTGATCGAGGAGGGTAAACTGAAAGCGGGACATGCCAGGGCGATCCTCTCGATTGAGGGGGAAGCGGCGCAGATCGAATGGGCGCGTCGTGTCGCCGAAGAAGGCATGACGGTGCGGGAGGTCGAGCAGCGGGGTGGATCGCGAACGGGGCGAAGGAGCCGGAGGGGCGCCCGGAGGATCGATCCGGCCATTCAGGCCCTCGAAGAGCGGCTGGAGATGCATCTCGGCACGAGGGTACGCATCACGCCGCGGAGAAAGGGAGGTGTTCTCTCGATCGAGTACTACTCCGGCGACGAGCTCGAGGGCATTCTCCGGCGTATCGGTATCGATACGAACCTGTAACGCGGGGCGCGGGTGATTGTGGAACGGCGCGTGTGGACGCAAGGTTCGTGAACGTGAGTATACGGGCCGGCAGGGAGTAACTCGCCCCGGAGCGTGGTTGTGTGCCATGAAGAAAGAAACGTTCTCCATCATCATCGTGCCTCACGATCTCAAAAAAACGAGAACTGTCAGGGTTCCCTATCCGCTCCTGTATGTGTGTGTCGCACTGCTCTCGCTCGGGTTCGTGGCTTTGGTCGTTTTTGTTGCCACGTATGGAAGATTACTGGTCAGGGCGAGGGAGGCGGGGCGGCTCGAGCAGCAGGTGGCCGAGTTGACCAGGCGGCAGGAGGCGATCAGCGAGATAACGAGGAATATGTCCAGGGTTCGCGCGATGGATCTCCAGATCAGGGGTATGCTCGGCGTTGAAATACCGCCCGCCGACAGCCTGGGAGCGGGATCCGCCGTACCGCCGGAAAGCGAAATAGACCGGGAGATCGAGGATCAGAAAGAGCAGATACTCCGTGCGCTGCCGACGTTCTGGCCGGTGAGGGGGTACATAACGAAAGGGTTTCATATCGCGGGGGGCGAGGACGACCCGCAATACCACCCCGGCATCGATATCGGGGTCGATCGCGGAACACCGGTTCGGGCCGCCGCACCAGGGTATGTCATCGAGGAAGGCTGGGATGATACGTATGGATTTTATGCCATGCTCGATCACGGGTACGGCATAAAAACACTTTACGGGCACAACGATAGACTGGTAGTTATGAAGGGGGAGCGTGTCGGGCGGGGGCAAACGATCGCATACGCGGGAAACACGGGTCAGAGTACCGCGACGCATCTCCATTTCGCGGTGATCCGGGACGGGATTCATGTCGACCCGTTGGAATATCTTTTGCAGTGAGGTAGGACATTGAGGAAAAAGGATAAGGACAAGAAGGAGGAGTTGATGTTCGGCAAGGATGACGAAGGAATGATCGTGGAGGGAAAGATGAATTCCATAATCGGGAAAGGGTGCACGGTAAAGGGGACTGTCGATGTTCAGGAGGGAACCCTCCGCATCGATGGCAACTTCGAAGGAACGGTCAATTGCCCCGATACGCTGATCGTCGGCAAGGGCGGCAAGGTGAAGGCCGAGATCAAGGTGAAGAACGCCGTAATCGGCGGCACGGTGACGGGGAATATCGATGCCAAGGAAAAGATCGAGCTCCAGGCCGGCTCACGGCTCGAGGGGGACATCAAGACAACGCGCCTCGTGATCGACGAGGGCGTCTTCTTCGAGGGAGCCTGCAAGATGAGCCCGGACCGCGGCGCGAGCTCCTCGTCCGTTTCCACGCATGCACCCCAGTCTCAGGACGAGAAGAAGCCCGTTCTTTCCGGCACGAAGTAAAAACCACAACGAAAAAGGGGACCCCTGAGGTCCCCTTTTCGCCCGTGGTGCCGGAGTGCGGGTGCTATTTAACCTTGACCTTGATCTCTTTCGGCTTGGCCTCTTCCTTTTTGGGAATTACCAGCTTCAGGATGCCCTGATCGTACTCCGCTTCGATCTTGTCGGCGTCGACATTCTCGGGAAGCGTGAAGGTTCTGGTGAACTCGCCGTAACAGCGCTCGCAGACGTGGTAGTTCTTGTCCTTCTTCTCCTCCTCGAGCTTCTTCTCCCCCCTCATCGTCAGGGTGCGGTCCTTGATGTCGATATTGATCTCTTCCTTCTTCATGCCCGGGACCTCGGCGGTCAGCTCGAATCCCTCGTCATTCTCCTCGACATTGACCCGCGGTGTCCACCGGTAGTCATCCATGTCGACCCCCGTTCTCCTCACGTTGAAGAAATTGTCCCAGAGATCGCTGAATTCGGGAAATCCCGGAAACGGCATCAGGTCTCTTCTCGGTCTCCATCGAATGAGTGTCATCTCACTCACCTCCTGCTTCACTGTGCTTTCTTGACTCACCAATAACTCTCGACGTCCACCCGCTATAATCGCACAACACGTGCCAAAGTAATCGAATAAGGTTTAACACGTTACAACTAATTGTGTTACAATTATTATCCGCAGCCGCTTTATCAAATGACCGGCGGTTTTCGACGTGAAAATTCGGCAGAGCACGCCATAATGACAGCGGATTGAAACGAAATACCGCCAATATGGCAGTGTCTACTTGGCGGGTCGCAGGGAATACCCCTCCGGCTCTTGGACCGGGATGGCTCTACCCGGTTTTTTTGTGAAAATAGGAAAGGAGCTTCGCGGGTGGACGGGTATTGAGAATGTTGCCCGGGGTGAGCCATCCGCGGCGCGCCGTGCCGATGCCGTAGACGATATTCTCCATCTCGGCGGCCGGTTTGTGCGTGTCGGTGCCGATCGAGATCATGACACCCGCTCCGGCGGCGGCACGGGCCGTGGCGGCGTCGAGATCGAGCCTCAGAGGATGCGCATTTATCTCGATTGCGGTGCCGGTGCGTGCCGCGGCGGTTATGACGGCCTCCATGTCGATACCATAGGCGTCGCGGGTGCCGATGAGGCGCCCCGTCGGGTGCGCGAGTATGTGCGCGTACGGGCTCTCGCACGCCCTGACGACCCGCCTGGTCATCTCGTCGCGCTTCATCTTGAAATTCGAATGTACCGCGACGATGACGATGTCGAGACGTCTCAGGATATCCTCGTCCATATCGAGTGTGCCGTCCGGGAGTATGTCGACTTCGCTCCCCTTGAGGAGGCGGAATCCCCTGGTCCGTTCGTTGACGCGGTCGATCTCCTCGATCTGCTCGAGGAGACGCCCTGGCGAGAGGCCGTGGGCGATCTTCAGGCTCTGCGAATGATCCGATATGAGAATGTATCGGTAACCGAACGCCTTCCCGGCATGAGCGACCTCCTCGAGACCCGCCGTGCCGTCGCTCCAGTCGGAGTGGAAATGGAGATCCCCCCTGATATCGTCGCGCGTGACGAGCGCAGGGAGATCACCACGCCTCGCCGCCTCGATCTCCCCCGCATCCTCACGGATCTCCGGCGGGATCAACGGCAGCCCGAGAGCCTTGTACACCGAGCCCTCCGTGCTCCCGGCGATGCGCCGCTCCGTGCCGCGGGCGCCCTTCTTGAAGACGCCGTACTCGTTGAGCTTCATCCCCTTCTGAATGGCGATCTCGCGAAGCCGTATGTTGTGTTCCTTGGAACCGGTGAAATAGTTCAGGGCCGCACCATACGACTTCTCCTCCACGACGCGCAGATCAACCTGTATGTCGCCGGAGGCGACGATGCTCCCCTTCGTTTTTCCCTCCGCGAGGACGCGCTGCACGATGCCGAGCGACGTGAAGCGGCGAATGACCTTCTCCGGGGCGGTCGATGTGACGAGAATGTCGATGTCGCCGACCGTTTCGCGCCACCGCCGGAGACTTCCCGCGACCGATATCATCTTCACCTCGCGGAGCCGCCCGAGCGAAGCGACGATCTCACCGGCGAGGGGATATGCGTGGCCGATCGGCGTGCGCCCCTGCGCGCGTTCGAGAAACTCCACCCCTTTCAATATATTCTCCTCTGTCTTGGCCTTGATCTTGGGGAGTCCCTGTATGCGGTGCTCCACGGCGGCCTTCTTGAGGTCGTCGATGCTCTCGATACCGAGCCCCTCGTAGAGGAGCACGGCCGTCTTCGGACCGACGCCGGGTATGCGCAGCATGTCGAGCAGCACGCGCGGCGTCTCGCCGCGCAGCTCGGCAAGAAATGCGATCGCCCCTGTCTCCAGGTACTCCTCGATCTTCGCGCGGAGGTCCTTGCCGATCCCGGGGATGTCGCCGAGCGCGCCCTCATCGGCAACCGCGGCGATATCCCGGGAAAGGTTCTCGATGCTCTGCGCGCCGCGCCGGTAGGCACTCACGCGGAACGGATTTTTCCCCTGAAGCTCGAGGATGTCGGCGATCTCGTTGAATGCGGAGGCGATCTCTTTGTTTTTCATGAAACAGCTCCGTCTCGGGCGGTTGATCCGGGCGCTGTTGGTCATGGAGAGCGTATATCGTTTCGCGGGGAGGCGCAATACACGATTGCGTGCGGAATCTCCACCGTCTCTCACGGTGTCATGACCGGTGGTACGACCATCGAATCATACCGTAGCGTGAACTCCCACGATGATGTCCTGCATGCCGTCTCCATTAATGTGATGAATTGCGGGGATGGAACGAGCCGGGTAACGAGGGCGCCGGCCCGAAAAAACATGGAACAACAGCCCCCTTTTGTATATAAATAATGAATGTTTGGGCACGATTTTATATATAATAAATACTCAACCGCGTTCCATACGGAGAGACGTTCCCGCTGAACGGGAGAAAGGATCGAACCATGAAAGTGAGAAATCTCGTCGTCGCGCTGCTCGTTGCCCTGCTCGCCGTCGCCGTGCTCCTCGGCGGCTGCGAGCGGAAGGTCGAGCGGTACACGATCGAGCAGTTCATGAACACGGTGACCGTATTCGGCGGGGCGTTCTCGCATGACGAGAAGAGGCTCCTCGTCTCGACCGACGAGACGGGTGTGTTCAACGCCTACGTGATCGATGTCGAGACGGGAAAGAAAACACAGGTCACATTCTCCGAGGATGACGCGGTATACGCGCTCTCGTTCTTCCCCGAGGACGACCGGTTCCTCTACATGAGCGATCGGGGCGGGAACGAGATATACAACCTGTACGTGAAGAACGAGGATGGGGCCAAGCAGAACCTCACTCCCGGCGATTCGGTTCGATCGGTCTTTTACGGGTGGAGCAGGGATCAGAAGAGCTTCTTCTACGGATCAAACGAGCGCGACAAGCGGTTCATGGATGTTTACGAGATGGATATCGATGCATTCACGGGCAGGATGATCTACCTGAACGACGCCGGGTATCAATTCGGCGATATATCGAACGACAAGAATTTCATGGTCTTCACGAAGGCGATCACGACGAACAACAACAACATGTTTCTCTACAACCGCGCGACGGGGGAAGTGACGAACATAACGCCCCACGAGGGGGATGTGAGGTACTCGCCGATGTTCTTCGGCCTCGAATCGAAGAGCCTCTACTTCGTGACCGACGAGGGTGACGAGTTCCAGTACCTGAAACGGTACGACGTCGGCACGGGCGAGGCGGCGACGATAGAAAAGGCCGATTGGGATATCAGCTACTCGTTCCTGTCGTGGAACGGGAAGTACCGCGCGACGGCGATCAACAACGACGGGCGCACGGAGATCAAGGTCCATGACAACGCAACCGAAAAGGAACTGAAGCTCCCAAAGATGCCGGACGGCGTCATCACCTCGGTGGGGATATCGCATAGCGAGCGGTTCATGCGGTTCTACGTCAACGGGAGCCGCGCGCCGAACAATCTGTACGTGTACAATTTCGAAACCGGCAGCTACAAGAAACTGACCGATTCGATGAATCCCGAGATAGATCAGGACGATCTCGTCGATGCGGAGGTCGTGCGGTACGAGTCGTTCGACGGCCTCGAGATCCCGGCCGTATACTACAAGCCGAAGTACGTGAAGCGGGGGGACGGGATCCCGGCCCTCGTCTGGGTGCACGGCGGCCCGGGCGGACAGGCGAGCGTCGGTTACAGCGCGACGATCCAGTACCTCGTCAACCACGGCTACGCCGTTATCGCGGTGAACAACCGCGGCAGCTCGGGGTACGGCAAGACGTTCTACAAGCTCGACGACCGCAAACACGGCGAGGGCGACCTCAGGGACTGCATCGAGGCGAAGAAGTTCCTCATCGGAACGGGGTATGTCGACGGAGGCAGGATCGGTATCATCGGTGGGAGCTACGGAGGATACATGGTGCTCGCCGCGCTGACCCTGGCGCCCGGGGAATTTGCCGTCGGCGTCGATCTTTTCGGGATATCGAACTGGCTGCGGACGCTTCAGAGCATTCCACCGTGGTGGGAGGCCTTTAGGGAGGCGCTCTACGCGGAGATGGGGAATCCCGATGAGGATGAAGCGCGGCTGCGCCGTATTTCACCCCTGTTCAACGCCGAGAAGATCGCCCGTCCGCTCATGGTGCTCCAGGGCGCCAACGATCCGCGCGTTCTGAAGGTCGAATCCGACGAGATCGTCGAGGCGGCCCGCGCGAACGGCGTGCCGGTCGAGTACATCGTTTTCGACGACGAGGGGCACGGCTTCGCGAAGAAGGAGAACCGCATCGAGGGGTACGGGGCGATTCTCACATTTCTCGATACATATTTAAAGGGGGCCGGTGCCGATGAATGAGCAGCACGATCAGGAGCTACTCGGCAAGTTCGAGGATGCGTACCGGAAGCTGCGCGCGGAGATCGCGCGCGTCATCGTCGGGCAGGACCAGGTCATCGACGAGCTCCTCGCGGCGCTCTTCGCCGGCGGTCACTGCCTCCTCGTCGGCGTGCCGGGGCTTGCGAAGACACTGATGGTGTCGACCGTGGCCCACTGCCTCAACCTGAAATTTTCGCGGATTCAGTTCACGCCCGACCTCATGCCGAGCGATATCACCGGCACGGAGGTTCTCGAGGAGGATGCGGCGAGCCACCGGCGCGTGTTCCGGTTCATCAGGGGCCCCGTCTTCGCCAATGTCGTTCTCGCGGACGAGATCAACCGCACACCGCCCAAGACGCAGTCGGCGCTCCTGCAGGCGATGCAGGAATACCAGGTGACGGCCGGCGGGGAAACATACGGGCTCGATCTGCCTTTTTTCGTTCTGGCCACGCAGAATCCGATCGAGCTCGAGGGGACCTACCCGCTGCCGGAGGCGCAGCTCGACCGTTTCATGTTCAATATACGGGTCGACTATCCTTCGGAGGAGGAGGAGTTCAGGATCATCGATACCACGACCTCGGTCGATCTCGAGACGCCGCATCGCGTGCTCGACGGGACCGACATCGTCGCGATACAGCAGTTCGTCAAGAAGGTGCCCGTGTCGCAGGAGGTACTGGGATTCGCCGTTCGCCTCATCCGGGCGAGCCGGGACGGCAAGATCGATGGAGTGGGTCAGTACCTCTCGTGGGGGGCGGGACCGCGAGCCGGCCAGTACCTGATACTCGGCGCCAAGACCCGCGCGATCATGATGGGAAGAACGACGCCCGGGATCGAGGATGTCCAGGCGGTCGCCTTCCCCGTTCTCAGGCACCGGCTCGTGACGAACTTCCACGCCGAGGCCGATGGTGTAACGACCGATACCCTCGTGGAGCGCCTGCTCGATGCGGTGTAAACGCGCGGAGCGGCATTTCATCTCCCGTGACATGAGGCTGGTGCAGCGATGACCCCGCGAGAGACGAGATTGAGCGAGTTTCTTCGCCCCGAGGTGGTGAGCCGCCTGGCGAACATGGACCTGCGCGCGCGGCTCATCGTCGAGGGATTCATCGCGGGCCTGCACCGGAGCCCCTACCACGGATTTTCGGTCGAATTCGCCGAGTACCGGCAATACAACGCCGGCGAGGACACGCGGAACGTCGACTGGAAGATATACGGCAAGACAGACCGGTACTACGTCAAGGTCTTCGAGGACGAGACAAACCTCAAGGCGACGCTGCTCCTCGACCGGAGCGCCTCGATGGATTTCAAGGGGCATGGTCCCGTCTCGAAGCTCCGGTACGGATCGCTCCTCTGCGCCGCCCTGAGCTACCTGATGATCGGACAGCGCGATTCGGTCGGACTGGTCATCTTCGACGAGAAAATCAACACCTTCATCCCCCACCGCTCGGTGAAGCGGCACCTCTTCTATCTCCTGCGGACGCTGGAAGGGATCACGCCCGGGGCACGAACCGAGATCAGCGGCACGCTGCACGAGATGGCCGAGCGCATCAGGCGGCGCGGCCTTGTCATACTGCTCAGCGATCTCTTCGATGATCCCGAGCGGGTACTGAGCGGCCTCAAGCACTTCCGGCACCGCGGGCACGAGGTCGTGCTGTTCCACATACTCGATCCGGTCGAGCTGACACTCGACTACCGCGGGGATGTGCAGTTCGTGGACAGGGAAACCGGCGAGAAGCTCCGCGCGCAGCCCTGGTTTCTCAAGAAGGAGTACCGCCGCAGCATCCGGGAGTGGAGGACGTGGCTCGAGCGGCGTTGCAAGGAGCACGCGATCGATTACAACCTCGTCACGACGGATACCCCCTTCGATCAGGCGCTGGTCTCGTACCTCAACAAGCGGCGGCGGCTGCGGTGAGGATGCCATGAATTTCTTGAATCCGCTGTTTCTCCTGGCGCTCGCGGCCGTCGCCGTACCGCTCCTGATACACATCTTCAGCAGGCGGCGCGTACCGGAGGTTCCGTTCAGCACCCTCCGTTTCCTGAGGCGCTCCGACCGGCGGAGCATGCGGCGGATCAATCTCAGGAGGCTCCTCCTCCTCATTCTCAGAATGGCGGCGATTGCGCTCGTGGCGCTCGCGTTCGCGCGCCCCGTCGTGCGCGGCGGTATGGCGGCGCTCTTTCCCGTCGGCGGCGACCGTGCCGCCTGCGTGCTGCTCGACAGGAGCTACAGCATGCGTGTCGAGGAAGACGAGGGGACACTGTTCCGGCGGGCGGTGGGGCGCACGGCGGAGATCATGGAACAACTCGATCGGAACGACGAGGTGTCGGTTATCCTGTTCGACACCGGCAGGCAGACGCTCTACGCGGGAAGGCAGTTCGATCGCGAGGTGGTGCTGAGCTCGCTGCGGGAGCAGGAACCCTCCTGGCACGGCACCGATCTCAGGGCCGCCCTGCATGCGGGGCGTGAGGTTTTGGCGGGCAGCAGGCGCCAGGTCAGGGAGATGTACATCGTGTCCGATTTTCAGCGGTCGGCACTGAAAGGCGGCCGGCAGGGAAGTGAAGGCGGGGAGACCGGGATGCCGCAGGCGCGTGTTTTCATCGTGCCGGTGCAGCCGGAGCCGGGTACCAACGTCGCCATCGAAGAGGTCCTGACGCCCCGGGTCACCCTGCACCGGGGCGAGCTCGCCCGGCTCGCCGTTACAATGAAAAACGGCTCCCGCGATCTGGAAGCACGATTCCCCCTCACTGTGGCGGTGGACGGCCGAAGGATCATGGAGAAAGAAATGGCGATACAACCCGGCGGCGTGGCGGTGGAGGAGATCTCCTTTCCCGTGGAGCGGGAAGGATGGCTGCGGGGAGAGGTCAGAAAGGGGAGGGATCGTCTCCCGCCCGATGACGGGAGATTCTTCACGCTCCGCGTGCAGGATCGCATGGGTGTGCTCCTCGTCGCCGACGAGGCAGGCTTCTACCTCGAACAGGCGCTGAGTCCCGAGGGATCCGAGGGTGATATCGCGCTGGTGAAACGCCGGTGGCGGGAGATCACGACCGCCGATCTCGAGGGGGCGGAGGCCCTGGTCATCGGATCGGGCGGGGGGCCGGGCGGATCGGACATCGAGCTGATCCGGAGATTTATAGAGAATGGCGGCAAGGCGCTGGTTCTCCTCCTGCCCGAGCTCGAATCGCTGGTGCGCGGATTGAGCGGGTATGCGATCGACATCGAGTTCAGGCGCATCCGTGAGGGATTCATCACGGTAGCGCCGCCCCGCGGCACCCCCCCGCTCCTCGCGCCATTCGACACGAAGGATATCGAGGCGCTCACCGCGCTCAGGTTCCGGGCCGTACCGTACGTGAGGGGTGTCGACCACCGGGCGGTGGTACTCCGGTTCAGCGACGGTTCTCCCTTTATCTGGGAGGAGCGTCTCGGCGCCGGAACGATAGTGTTTGCCGCGATCGATCCCCGTCGCGAATCGGGAGATCTGGTCCTTTCGCCGTACTTCCTTCCCCTCATTCAACAGGCACTCCTGGCGACCGGCCAGGAGCCGCCTGCGGGGGAAGGCGGCGTCGTCGGCGTCCCCGTCACCTGGAGCGGAGAGTGCGGGCCGGAGTATGTATGCCGGCTTCCCGGCGGTGGCGAGGTGCGCCCGGAACAGTTCGTGAAAGATGAACAGGCGCCGGATGCGTCGCAGCGGCCTGGATCCGGGTCCCCGGCCGGCGGGATTGCGGGAAGCGTGATACTGCCGCCCGCCCAGGAGCCGGGATTCATCACGATCAGCCGGGGCGCCGGGGTCACGGGGCTCATTGCGATCAATCCCGATTGCCGGAGCGAATCCGATCTGGACTGCATGTCCGGGGCGGAGGTGGCCGATTCGCTCGGCATCACCTCCTCTATGGTGCTCGGGGCCGCCGACGGGCTCACCGCGGGCATCCACCGTGCGCGCGAGGGGCGCGAGATATCGACGACGCTCATCATCGCCGCAATAATCCTGTTTGCGCTCGAACTGGTCGTCGCGCAACGTATGCGGGGAGAGGCAACCGCGTGAATGTCCGGTGCGGGGGTGTCCGGCCCGGGATTCAGGCGATGACAGGCGCGGCCGGGGAGCAATCTCATGTGGGATGACATCAAGAAACGGGTACGGGCGCTTCCCGAATACCGGGAGGCCGAACGAGCGCTTCGCGGAGAAGGAGCGGATGTC
>DATKWS010000155.1:0-3039 GCA_035529435.1 Patescibacteria group bacterium | reverse complement strand
TACCGTCACGCTCGTGCTTCCACCCGATGTACCGCATGAGAACGATAAACACCAAGTCCGCCGTCGACCATACCGTGATCGCGTTTTGGTCGACCGTCCACGCCGACGTCGTATCGGATGCGCCCGGAACGGTGGCCGCGGCGAGTGTCCACATGGGAATCCCCCTCTGGTACTTCGACCATGACGGGGCATGCGCGCTCGCCGACGCGATCTTCGCGGAGTGGCAGATCAAAGGCGATTAGCGAAGCGGAATAATCCCGCCGGACAGATCAACCGCCGGGTACGAGTGCAAAAAACTCTTTCTCTCCCGGCAGATTCTCTCTTATGACTCGGCCCCGGGTATCCCGACGCCTGCTTCGAGACGATTGTGCGATCAGAATAAGGGATTGACTGGGGGATAGCTATAGCGGAGAATTGCGATTGAGAATCAACGAGTCATGCATGGGAAGTTTCAGAAGGACGGAAAGGCAGGTGGAGTATGAAACGGTTCACCGCTCTCATTCTCGTCGTCGTTCTCCTCTTCGGCATATACGGCTGCAGTGAATGGAGCCGTACGAAGAAGGGCGCCATAATCGGAACGGCAACCGGGGCGGCGGTCGGCGCTGCAATCGGAAAGCGGACGGGCAACACGGCGGTCGGCGCGATTATCGGCGCCGCGGTCGGCGGCGCGGCCGGTGCATATATCGGCAATTACATGGACAAGCAGGCGGAGGAGATCGAGCGGGATCTCGAGGGTGCGACGGTCGAGCGCGTCGGCGAGGGCATCAAGATCACCTTCGACTCGGGAATACTATTCGACGTCAACAAGGCGGGCCTGAGACCCGTGGCGATGACGAACCTCGACAAGCTCGCCGCGATTCTCAACAAGTACAACGATACGGATGTACTGATCGAGGGGCACACCGATTCGACGGGACCCGAGGAGTACAATCTCGACCTCTCCCGCAAGCGCGCCCAGTCCGTGGCCAACCACATCGCCACCCAGCAGGTCGACGCGACGCGGTTCACCATCATGGGATACGGCGAATCACAGCCGATCGCCACGAACGAGACCAATGAAGGCCGGCAGCAGAACCGCCGCGTCGAGCTGGCGATCATGGCCAACGAGAAGCTGAAAAAGACGGCGGAGAAGCAGGTTTCGGGATAGCAGAACCAGCGACTTCACAAACGAATCCTACTCCCGGCAACAGGAGTGAGGGTGTCTCCGACAGGCCGTATATTCGAATGATTGATCACGGGGGCGTATTCCCTTGACAGGGGATTGCCCCCTCTGTACCATGCGTTCTACATAGCTCCAGGTGCTCAACGGAGCACACAGGGAAGAGGGTGCGAATCCCTCACGGACCCGCCACTGTGATTGGCGAGCTCGCCGCCCGGCACCACTGGTGCACGTCACCGGGAAGGGGGCGGCAGCAATCGAGCCATAAGTCAGGATACCTGCCTGGAGAATAGATTCCCTGGATCTCTTCGAGGAGCAAGAGGAAAGGGAGAGGATACCATCCCTCCGCGATTCTTCGAAAATCCGGAGGGTTTTTTACTCTCTCCTCCAAGACACATCAACCCCAACGCGGGAGACTGACTATGGATGCGGCGCGGCTCATGATCTCTTCTGTGATCTTTCTGGCCTGTATGTTTTCTTTCGATTCCCCTTCCGTCGCCGTCGAGCAGGAGGATCCCCTGTACTACGCGGACGAAATAGTGGTAACGGCATCACGTATCAAGTGGCCGATCGAGAAAACGGCCAGCTCACTCACGGTCATAACGAAGGAGGACATCCGCTCGTATCAAACAATGAATGTCGTCGAGATTCTCCGGTCCGTCACGGGGATGGAAGTGGCCCAGTCGGGAAGCGCGGGTAAAACGTCGAGCGTGATGATACGCGGCTCGAACAGCAATCATTGCCTGCTGATGATCAACGGGGTGCCCTTGAACGACCCGACCACCGGGGGTTTCGACTTTTCCAATCTCGTCGCGACCGATATCGAGAGAATCGAGATCGTCCGCGGCCCCCACGGGATCCTGTACGGCTCCAATGCGATAGGCGGCGTCATCAATATCGTAACGGATGCGTTCGAGGAGGGCACGCGGCGCAGCATCTCCCTGTCCGGAGGCTCGTTTGGGACGGCCACGGGTTCGGCGAGCGCCTCGGGTGTCACCGGCAATTCGACCTACTCCCTCTCGCTGTCCAGGATCATAACGGATGGGCGGTTCGCGAACGACTTCTACAAGAACACCTCCCTCACCGGGACCGTCTCCAGCAGGATCACCGACAGGTCGGAACTGACCCTCGGCGTCAAGTATTACGATGTGAACTCGGGCATCCGCGGCCCGTCCTTCGATACCGATCCCGATGCGACGCAGAACGGCGGTGCGTTTCTCGTCTCCTCCACGTACAAATACTACGTGCACGGCAACTGGAATTTCTTCCTGAGAACCTCATTTTTCACAAACGAGATCACGTTCGACGACCCGCTCGACGCCCTCGACACGAGTCCGTTCGCGGGTGATATATTCTCTGAAATAAACTCGGATGTGCAGAGTATCACGTGGCAGAACAATATTCGTTTCCTCGACCATGTATGGGCCGTTTCGGGCATCGACTGGCGGGAGGAGCGGACCACGAACAGCAGCATGTCCCCGTTCGGCCCCACGAACTTCGACAACAAGATCCAGGATCTCGGCCTGTTCCTCAATCTGATCTTCGATTTCGACTCCCGTTTCACCGCATCATCGGGCGTACGCATCGATGATCACAGTGAATTCGGAACCGAATCGACGTACAAACTGTCCCTCTCGGTACCCGTTCGCGGAACTGGTACGACCATCAAGGGATCCGTCGGCAGCGGATTCAGGGCGCCGAGTCTGAACGAACTCTTCTATCCCGGGTACGGCAATCCCGATCTGCTGCCCGAGGAGTCGGTCGGTTACGATATCGGAATCGGTCAGGAGATCAGACCCCTGCGGATGTCTTTCGATGTGATGTATTTCAATAACGACTACACGAACATGATCTCCTGGGATCCCGAAACATTTCTCGCC
>DATKWS010000154.1:0-86440 GCA_035529435.1 Patescibacteria group bacterium | reverse complement strand
GGCCGTCTGGCCCTTCTCCACGACATACAGGCTGTCCTGCAGGATGTAGAGGGCGGGCGGCGACGGAACGATGTGGATGATCACCTGATCCGTGCTGTAGAACGGACTGCCGCTGTACCAGTTCGGATCCTCGCAGGTCTCCGGGCATAGATCCCGGCATAAGAGATTATCATCACAGCAGTGCATCTGGATGTACAGGGTGTCGTAGTCGCATACGACGACATCGCACGGCACCGTGATGCAGATATCCTGCCACCAGAGGTAGCCCGGATCGAGGAGATAGCAATCTCTCAGCGGTGGATCGGCGGTGATCGTCCAACCCTTGGTATCCCACGCCCAGACACAGAAGGTGTCGGGGTCCGGGCAGGTCGCCGAGACGAACCCGAAGTTGCAGGGACCGACGGTCCAGCAATAGGTCTCGCCGGCGATCATGTCGTGGGTGTCCTCGCCGAAATCAACATAAAACGCCGGGTCGCCTTCGTACGTGCAACAGGGGTTCGGCGGCGGCGGCGGCGGCCCGATCCGTCCACGGATACCGATGTCGCCCATCGCGTATCCGCCATTGCCGAGATCGTTCCAGGTCGTGCCGCTGTTGCTGATGTAGGTCTTCGCCGTCTCCATCGGGCCGGAATCGTCGTACGGAACCGGGTAACCGTACGGCGCCGTGTTGTACTCGATCTCGATATAGATCGCGTTCCCGGCGCCCACCGATAGCAGCGGATCGATCGCGAGGCTGTGATACCCGGCATCCGTCCACGCACCCGAAACGGGGCCGTAGAGTACATTGCTCAGGCTGCCGCCCGTGAAATCGTCGTATATCGTCATCGTGTAGGAGGTCGGCGAGGCGGTGGCCCACGTATCGACGGTCAACAGGAACTCGTTGGTCGTCGGTGTGATCTCCACCATACCCCAGTCGACGCCGTCGCCGTAGCCGACGCTGCTCCACCATCCCCACTCGTCCCAGTAGAGGATCGTCTCGTTGGGATCGTAATCCTTGTACTGGGTTATGACGTTCGAGTTCTCACCGATACGGGCATGGCCGTACTGGATATAGAAGAATCCCGCCGCACCCCAGCCCGTACCCCACGAGTTCTTCACGATCCAGGCGCCGTTCCCGCTGCACATGGCGTCGTCCCAACCGACGATCAGCACGGCGTGGTTCGGATCCTCGCTGCCGCCGTAGGTAAGGCAGTAGCTGCCGTTATAGGTGCCGAAGCCGGGAAAGCTCGCGTACATCGAAGTGTAGACCGGACCGTACGTCATGACGGCGTTCTTGATCGCAACCACGTTGTCCGGAATGAGAATCCAGTCGGTGACCTGCTTCAGGTAGGAGCACGACGGATTGATGCATGTCGGCGTCGGGCATCCGCCGGGGTACGGATCGCAGGTCTCATCGACCGAGCCGAGGAGCGCGAGGTAGCTGGTCGACGTGTAGGCGTTGCCGCCGGCGTTGCAGTTGGTGTTCGTCGGATTGCAGGCCTGGATGTTGAGCTCGGAGTAGTCGTATTCGATCATTTCCGCGATCATGATCTTGGACTCGAGGTCACCGCACGCGGCGAAGGCCCAGCATGTTCCGTATGGATTCTGGTTCTTCACCGAGGATACGCCCATCAGCATCCGCCAGTCCCACGTAGCGGGCTGCAATGTGCCCTGAAGGAGCGGAGTGGGCTGTATGTGGCTGACATCGTGAGGCGCCGGAACGAAGCCGAAATTCTCCTCCGGCGGATTATAGATCCTCTTCGGTGCCTTCTGCGGTGCCTGCGCGAGCACGGCGACTGTCGAGAAAGCCAACGCCAGCACGGCAACCGCGAAAAGGAACAGCCATCTGTTATTCTTCATTCTACATTCTCCTTGCATCTGGTTGGCTATTTCAACCCATTAAAGGGTTATCAAGAGAAGCTGAAAGTGTATATATAGTACCTCCTTCCTTACCTCGGAGGGTATATTTCACCCTCTTGCACACCGGGAACAGTGACATTGGTGTAATGATTCCCCCCACTTACCATATATCCATTCCCCACCGATTGAGCATTGTATCATATATATAATATTATTTCAATTAATTATGTGCGGCCGGCGCGAGACCGTTTCACGGCCGGCGCATCAACTTTCGTATTGATATGCACCGGCGGCACGGCGTATAGTAAATCTATCATTGCCGCTGTCAGAATGGAGATTGCGATGCCGGTGCCCCGATACAGGCTGATGACCATTATCGCGCTATCGTCGATCGTACCGATCTGTTACGTCCCGGGAGCGGGGGCACAGACACACTACTCGGCGCGTATCTACGCACTGGGCGGATCGGCCGTTTCCGGCATCATACCGGATTACTACACCGATCTGATGTTCAATCCGGCATACGCATCGTTGTCCGACGGATTCACCATCAACTATGGACAGAGGGAATCGCCCGTATACCGCTTCCCATTCCTCCAGTTCAACATGACCCAGATCCTCGCGAGGCCGGAAACCGGCCAGTACCGTACCAATGAACTGCTAGCCCACGGCATCAGGCTGCGGGGATGCGATATCGCACTGATTTCGGAGTGGTTCATCGATACGGACGATGAAACGGACTCGTATCCCGAGGTGTCCTACTCCGGCCTGGATTTCACGAACACATTGAGCTCGATTCGTAACAACAACGAAAACAATTACATGCACGCGGCCGTTTCCTGCTCCCGGCGCATCGGAGAGGATCGTATCCTCGGCTTCCGTATCGGCGCATTCGACTGCTACTACCATTGGACGCAGCAGGTGACCAAATACACCGAACGGTACCAGTTCACGGAGAGTTATGGAGAAACGTATCTCCACGACACCGAGAGACGGCACGATTACGACGAGAAAACACGGCGCTGGCTGTCCCCGTATCTCCAGGTCGGACTGCTTTCGGGCACACAAAACGGAAATGACAGCGAGTTGATGTTCAGGATTTCCGAGGGCGAAGTGAACGTGCGCACGGAGGATTTCTTTCTCGATATCAAGAACGGGTATCAGGTATCGACCGGAACGCGGACGAGCTACGATTACACCCGTTTCGACTGGATCGACGACAAGGACGGAACGATGTGGTCGTTCGATCTGTGGGGGCGGCACACGTTCGCGAAGGGATTCAGAATATTCGCCGGCGGCGGATATCACACCGCGGCGTACGACGGAGACTGGATCAAAACCCGGCGCGATTACAAGTGGCGCAGCTTCACGACCGATTTCATTTCGTACCAGGCGATAACCGGAGAAGGCGATTTCACCGAATACTCCATCTTCGTCAAGGGAGGCAAGACATTCCGCCTCGAGCGGAGGATCGATGTGACCGCCGGATTCAGCGGTTCGTTCTGCCGTTCATTGAACAAGGAGGAACCAACGGCCCGATTCAAGAGAAAAACGGTGTATGACATCGCCGTGGAGGAGACATCGGTCACGTGTCCTTCCCATTTCGAAATGGAGCGTATCCACGCACAGCTGGTCATACCGGTAGCAGTCGAGTTCAGGCCGGCCGGCTATTTCACCCTGTTTGCGGGATTCACCACCCAGGTCGGATGGATCCGGGACACCGAGGCGTACCTCATACCACCGATCTATATCGAGTCTGCCCGGGTTCCCTCCGGCGCACCCGTATCAAACGGTACGGGACGCATGGTGTACCGGGCACTCGAAGGCATATCCATGGCGGAGAACGCGGAGGACGAGATACAGTCCGACTACTCCGCAACGGTCGGATTCTCGCTGAACTACAAAAACAGCCTCGTCTTCGATCTCTACTCGGGTTCCTCTCTCACTCCCGGAAACATGCTGTATCTCATCCTTGATCTCCGGTACCGATTCTGAGCGGTTCAGCGCATATCCATCGATTCCGGCAATTCACGGCGGAACATGACCGGTCCGCTCCCCGCAAGGACCCGTTGAAGCGCGGCGTGTAATGCATACTCGACCGTACCGTCGAACAACCGGCCGGAGAGGAGAATCTGAACCAGGCTCATCCGCTCGGGGTAATGCACCAGGACGACGCGTGAGGGATCCTCGATGCCGGCGAGGTCACACGCCTCTTCGAGCGCCCGATCGAGTCCTCCAAGCTCATCTATCAATCCCCGCTCGATCGCCTGGCTGCCGGTCCAGACACGCCCCCTGCCAAGCGAGTCCACCTCCTCCACCGTCATGTCGCGGCGGCGGGCGATATCGGCGATCCAGTCGCGGTAAAAGGCCCAGTGCTCCTCCTTGATGACGTCCCATTCCTCGTCGCTGAAATCACGGTAATCGGAATTCATCAGGGCCTTCCCCCCGATGCCGATCTCATCCTTGGTCACACCGATGCGGTTGTACAGGCCGCGCATGTTCAGTTTTCCGATGATCGATCCGATCGATCCCGTCACGCTTCCCGGAAGCGCGACGATGCAATCGGCCCGGTAGGAGATCTCGTATCCACCCGATGCGGCGACATCCGACATCGACACGACAACCGGTTTTTCGCGGGCAGTGATCTCGACGGCGCGGGCTATCATCTCACCGGCGAGCGCATCGCCGCCGGGGGAATCGACCCTGAGAATGACCGCATCGATCCGGCTGCTGGTGCGCGCCCTGCGCAGTTCGCGGGTGATCGTCTCCGATCCCATCGTGAGACCGTCGACCGGATCGATTCCGCTCTCCCCCATGACGATCCTTCCCTGCGCATGCACAACGGCGATGCGCGGCGCAGCGAGGGAGATCGCTCCCGCCGAGCGCATGTACTCGCGCGAATTCACGAGCTCCGTGCGCCCACCGCCGAGCGACGAAACGATCTGGTCCCAGTACCGGACGCCGTCTATGAGACCCTCCCGCAGCGCATTGCGGGGACTGAAGAGGGTGCGGTCGATCCATGCGCGAACGGTATCTTCACCCACCCCCCGGCCGGCGGCCACCGATTCAACGAACCGATCGTGGAGATCCCGCAGCAGTTGTTCGACCATCCGGCGCGACGGGGGCGTTCTCTCACGTTCGGTGAACATCTCGGCCGCCGACTTGTACTCCCCGATCCGGTGAATGTTCGGTGCGATCCCCAGCTTGTCGAACGTCCCGCGAATGAACATCGCGCTGGAGGCAGGACCGGAGAGAAGGAGATATCCGCTGGGGGGCATGAATACGGAATCCGCGGCGCAGGCGATCAGGTAGTGGTGGTTGACGAGCATCGGCGAGAAGACGATCACCCGCTTGCCGGTCTTCCTGAACCGGTTCAGCGCACTGCGGATCTCATCGCACTTGGCGGCGCCGGCGGACGAGGGCAGCACCCGCACGACGAGGGCCCCGACGCGCCGATCCCGCGCCGCCCTGTCGATGACGGTCAGCACATAGGTCTGGGTGTTCCCATTCCTGGCCAGAAGGATACCGGCGGAGAATTGTGGCTCGTAATCGAGCATGCTCCCCTGTACATCGAGAACCACCGCCTTTGCCTTGATTCCCGTCCGGGCTCCCCGCGAGAAGAGACCGAAAAACGCCATCAACGGAATCACGACGAGGAAAAAGACGATGAAGAGAAGCAGCACTAAGCGTTTGCTCCGCTTTTCCATTGGTGCACCTCCGGACGTATCGGGTGATCATCGTTTCGCGGTGAGCCGCTTCGGCAGCCGGTACGGTCGAGCGTGCCAGCCGCATTGGTTTCACTCGACCAGGGGCAAATCCCCCTGCTTCAGTGCAATGAGACATGCGAGACAGATCGAGGCGAGTTTCGATCGCGCCGAGTCCCCGCGCGATGTCAGGATGATCGGGATACCCGCCCCCATGATGGCCCCTGCGAGGTACGCGCCCGAAGAAACGGTGAGCGACTTGTAGACGACATTGCCGGCCTCTATGTCGGGCATGAGCAGCACATCGGCGTTCCCCTTGATCTGCCCGGCATATTTCTTCTCGTGCGCGGAACGTGGATCCATCGCCACATCGAGCGAGAGGGGACCTTCGATGATGCAGTCGGTCCGGTCCCGGTACCGGGCGGCGAACTCGCCGGCCAGCATCGATGATTCGACGCTCGGATTCATCGTCTCGACCGCGGAGATGACCGCGACCTTCGGTTTCGTGATATTCAGATACCCGCAGACCGTCAGCGCGTTTTCAAGGATCTTCGCCTTCATCTTCTCCGTGGGGCTCGGTATCAGCGCCGCGTCGGTCACCATGAGAAGCTTGGGATAATTGGGTATTTGGAAGATACCGACATGGCTGTAGATGCGGTCCTTCTTGAGGCGTTTGCTTGCCTTGAGATAGTGAAGGGCTCCCCCCATGATTTCGGCCGTCTTGACCCTCCCCTTCATGAGAAGGTCCGCCTCCCCCGCATCGAGCAGCTCGACGGCCCGTGCAACCGGGTCATCGGAGTCGACGATCGTGTAGTTATCGCCGTCGACCGTGATATCGTACTCCCACGCCAGCTTGTTGACCTCGTAATAGTCACCGACGAGGAGAAACTTGGCGACCGGATACCGACCCTCCTCATTGGCCTGTTTGGCCGCCACCACCGCATCCTCGTTCTCGGCCCCGACGATCGCGACCCGCGGAGCGCGATACTTGGCCACGAGCGAGCGGGACATGTACACCAGCTCGTCGAGGCTCGTGATCGGGGCGCTCTCGCGCCTGCGCAGGTGCGGATGCGGGAAAATCTCCGTCTCGAGGAGTTCCCGCTCCTCCATCCGCCGCCGCCTGAGCCGGTCGCGCTCGATCCGGTAATCCTTCATCTCACCGCGAGTGTACCGGGCGCGGAGATGACCGGCCACCATCGATTCATGCTCGATCGAACCGGGTATCACGACAACGGGAAAGTAGGGAAAAACCTTGCGCTTTATACGGCCGGTGAACTCGGAGCTCCGCGAGAGGCCTCCCGTGAGAACAACGACGTCGATCGCTCCCTCGACCGCCGCGAGCTTCATCACCGAGCTCGCGATGTTTGCCGCGAGAAAATCGACAACCAGCTCTATCTTTTTCCGCTGCCGCTCGACGGCGCCGGTATCCCTGAAATGCAGCAGGGCGCGGAAATCGTTCGTACCGGTCAGATTTATCAATCCGCCCTCGCGGTAGAGGTACTTCTTCAGCTCGTGAAAACTTATCTCGCCCCGATCGATCGCCTCCATGAGGCAGTCGAGGGGTATGTTCCCGGAACGGTTCGCACTCGGAATGCCGGCGAATGCATTCACGAGATCGCCGATGATCCCGTCCATGTGCCTGACGATCGATATCCCGCCGCCCAGATGGGCGCTGATACTCGTGAACCGGTCCGGCTCGCACCCGATGATCGAGCAGGTGAGACGATGAACCGCCTGATGACTGAGGTAGTGAGCACCCGACCCATCGCGGAGAATCCTCAGGATGCCGGTGAGCCGCACCCCGGTTTCCATCTCGTCGGATGCGACGGGATCGGTCGTGGTGATGAGAAGATTGCCGCCGTTTCCAAACCGTTCCTTGAGCCGCAGGCCGATCGGGATTGCCATGTTCGATGCGTGCTGGATGCGGGGCTCGGAGAGATCCTCCACCATTTCGCTGCACACCTTGTAGGTGCCCGTCGGTACGGGAAGAACGAAACCGCCCCGGCACGAGATGCCGGTCAGCCCGCCGGGCGCGATGCCCCGCTGTTCCACCCACTGGATGATCGCCTCGCAGCGGCTCTCGACACTGTCGTCGAAATCGGGTGGAATATGCACCTCGGCGGTCGCCTCGCGCATGAGCCCCCGGAACAGCGCCAGCTTCGTCGATGTCGAACCGGGATTCACGCACAGAATACGCTCATCCCTCACCGTATCGGGGAGAACGGCGTTCCCGTACAGGTACGAGATCACCCGTTCAGTTCCACGCTCGCCACTCTGTATGATCTGAATGAGATGCGAGAAGAGGTTGCCCCAGGTCTCCTCCCAGCCCCGGGAGAGTATCGACGGCTTGGAGATGCCGATGACATTGCGGATCAACTCGATCAGCCCGTCCTCATCCGGGACCTTCCCGTAATGGACCGACTCGACCGCTTCTTGCAGCGCACGTTCGATTTCCCGCGAGCCGCCCGATTCACGTATGGCATCGATCAGGGCGTTCAGTTCCGCCTCTATGAATTCCATTCCGACGCTCAAACGGTTTCTCCCACGGCATTCCCGTGCGGCGCGATCAATCGCGCACGCGGTATCGATATGACGTGAAGTAACATAAGACGTTGGATACGTACATTCAAATACTTTCTTCGGCACCCGGAGAATTCCACGCGCGCCGGTCCGTCCACGGGACGTACGGTCGTGCAAACGGTCCGTGCTCCGGCAAGTGCTATCGGATCATGCTACGACAGAAGGGGTTTTATCGTTTCGCGAAAATGCGCGATGAGCCGTTCGGCCTGAGCGACGAGATTCTCCTTGACCGGTCCCGTGGTGTAGAGCCGCATGTCGCGGAGATCCGATCCCTGGATCGACGAATCTCCAAGCAGGACTCCCCCCAGCGCTCCACCGTACCCCTCATCGAGCCGGATACCGGCAAGCTCCGCCCACACCAGCGTCCATCCCTTGACGACATCCTCCATCCGGTATCCGCCGCCGCCGAGCGCGACGATGCGGGGGAAATGCCTGTGGAGCAACTCCACCGCCTCGATATAGCCGTTGTTGGTGAGCTTGAGGTGTGTGAGGGGATCGGTTGCGAGCATATCGGTCCCGAACTGACCCACGACGACATCCGGCCGGAAGAGGTGCAGGGCTTCCAGTGTGATTTCCCTGAAGAGGAGCATGAAGATCTCGTCGTCGGTGCCGGGTTCGAGGGGAATATTTATATTGAATCCCCTGCCGCTCCCCTCCCCGATCTCGCGTTCGAATCCGCCCCAGGGAAAGAGCGTTTTTCCCGTCTCGTGCATCGATACGGTGAGAACGGACGCGTCGCCGTAGAAGGCCTCCTGTACCGCATCGCCGTGATGCGCGTCGATGTCTACATAGGCCACGCGCCTGCCCGCCTCCCGCAGCTCCCCGATTGCGATCGCGACATCGTTGACATAGCAGAAACCCGACGCACGGTCGGGATGAGCATGGTGAAATCCGCCGCAGGGATTGAAGGCGCTCTCCGCCCCCTCGAGGACGATCCGTGCCGCTCGGCGGCTCGCCGTGGCGGAGAGGGTCGAGAACTCGAGAATTCCCCGGAAGACCGGATTCTCCATCGATCCGATACCGTGATGGAGCATGTCGAGATCGACATCATCGCCCCCGTCGGCCCGTTTCAGCGCCGCAATATACGCCGGTGTGTGAAAACGCTCGAGGACGCCGGGATCGGCCTCACGCACTTCATCGACCCGCACACCGGGACCGGAGAACAGGCCCCGCTCCCGGCACATACGGTAGACCCGGGATATGCGCTCCGGTTTGAAGGGATGATCAGGGCTGAATTGAAACTCGCCGAGCCGCGGAGCATTGACGAATACGGCGGTGACACCCGTTGTCTCCGTCACTTCGCGCCTCCCTCGGAGAATACGATACGGATGAAGTACGATCCTGCCTCGAGTTTGCTGTGAATCGGGTAGCCGACCTTGTGAAATACGTGCAGCATCTTCTTGTTATCGGCGAGCACCTCCGCCTTGAATCCCTCGATCCCCATATCGCACGCTATCTCGATCAATTTCCGCATCAGGTGCGTGCCGATCCCGCGGTTCTGCCAGTCGTCCCCCACGAGAAACGCCACCTCGGCCTCGTTGTCTGCGGGATCGTTCTTGAAACGACCGATCGCTATGATCTCCTCGTCCCCCGGCTCGCCGAGAAACCCCACGATCGCCATCTCCTCGCGGTAATCGATGTTCACGAACGGCTGGATCTTCTCGTGCGGCATCGATTTGACGATGTTGAAGAAGCGGTAGTAGATCGATTCGTCGCTCAGCGAATAGAAAAACGCCCGGTCGAGCGCCTCGTCGGTCGGCTTGACGGGTCTGAAGAAAACCTCTACATCGCCGAAGACGACCGTATGCTCGTATTTCTCCGGGTAGAACCGGCCCGCGCCCGCGAGCGGCATCTGGTCCACATGCACGATACGCCGCTGCTTGGCATAGTTCAGCAGCTCATTGCGGAAATCGGGGTGCGCGATGCTGATGAGAGCGAGGGCGCGCTCCATGAGGTTGCGCCCGTGGAGATTGGCGATCCCGTGTTCGGTCGCCACGTAGTGAACATCCCCCCGCGAGGTCACGACGCCGGCACCCTGGTCCAGGTAGGGGGCGATACGCGATACCGTGCCGTGCTTCGCCGTCGAGGGAAGCACGATGATCGGCTTGCCCCCCTTGGACCGGGCCGCGCCGCGCACGAAATCGACCTGTCCCCCGATCCCCGCGTAGAAGTACTCGCCGATTGAATCGGCGCAGACCTGCCCGGTGAGATCGACCTGGATAGCCGCGTTGATCGAAATCATCTTGTTGTTCTGCGAGATGATGAACGGATCGTTGGTGTAATCGCACGCGTGGAATTCTATCAGCGGGTTGTCGTCGACGAAATCGTAGAGACGCTGCGTCCCCATGCAAAAGGTGGCGATGATCTTGCCGTTGTGGATCGACTTCTTGCTGTTCGTGACAACCCCGCTCTCGACGAGATCGATAATCCCGTCCGAGAACATCTCCGTGTGGATGCCGAGATCGTGCTTGTCGTGCAGGTGGGAAAGGATCGCGTTCGGAATCATGCCGATTCCCGCCTGGATCGTCGCGCCGTCGCCGATGAGGCGCGCCACATTCCGGCCGATACGATCTGAAACCTCGTCCGGCTTGGGCGGCGACCACATGACGAGGGGCGTGTCGCTCTCGACTATGTAATCGATGTCCTTGAGGTGAACGAAGCAGTCCCCGAGTGTGCGGGGCATCTGCTTGTTGACCTCCGCTATGACGAGCCGCGCGCTCTCGGCCCCGGCCTTCACGATGTCGACCGATACGCCGAGTGAGCAGAAACCGTAGTTATCGGGGGGGGCCACCTGTATCAGCGCCACATCGATCTTGAGACGCCCCGACCGTATCAACGACGGCAGCTCGGAGAGAAAGATCGGCGTGTACTCTGCCCTCCCCTCGTTTACATCGTCACGGACATTCTGCCCTATAAAGAATGCGTTCTTGTGAAACGGTTTGCTGAGCACCGATTCGGCGTACGGGGTCGTACCCAGTTCGAGCAGGTTGATCGTCTCGTGATCTTCGATATACTTGCCCTTCTCGATCAACACCTTGATCAGGGTCTGCGGCTCGGCCGCGCCCGATCCGATAAATATCCTGCTCCCGGGACGTATCAGTTTCACCAGATCGTCGGGAGACCGTTTCTTTTCCTGGTACAAGCCCGAAAAAACGTTACTCATGAAAATCCCCCTCGAAGGGATGACACAGAACATTGTTCTCGTTCAACTCGTCGATACTGATAATGATCGATTCAAGCCGATTCCGCAAGCATTGACAGCGTCGTTGGAGAATGAGCCTTAATTTGTTAATACTGTCGTAATTGATGGACCGGGCGGGCGCGTAGGGACGGCGGCCGACGGCGAGTTCCGCAGCGCACCGGCGCCCGGCCGAACATTCACATCCAAAAGAATGACGGATTAAGGTTAGCCTGGTAAAACGCATCACGATATAATACATTTCGCATGTATTATCCGTCCGGTGGTCAGGTCACCCTTTCCCGGGAGTATGGGGCGTGCAGCGTATTTTCGGGCCGGTGCCGTCACGGCGGCTCGGCAGATCACTCGGCATCGACATCATCCCTTACAAGACGTGCACGTACGACTGCGTCTACTGCGAGTGCGGGGCGACGACGGACAAAACGTGTGAGCGGCGGGAATTCTTTCCGCTCGACGGCATCCTCGCCGAGCTCGATGAACGCCTCTCCCAGATACCCGACAAGCCCGACTACCTGACCCTGTCCGGTGCGGGAGAACCGACGCTGTACCTCAGGCTCGGGGAGCTTATACTCGAGGTGAAGCGGATGAGCAGCATACCCGTGGCGATCATCACGAACAGCTCCCTGCTCGACAGCGCAGCCGTGCGCGACGAGATGCTCCATGCGGATACGGTACTTCCCTCGCTCGACACCGCGCTGGAGCGTACATTCAACAGAATCAACCGCCCGCACGAGCGGTGTGACCTGCACGGGATCATCGACGGCCTCGAGCGTTTCACGGCCGATTTCGCCGGAACGATTCTCCTCGAGATCCTGCTGATCGATGGATTCAACACCGATACCGAAAACCTGGCGGCGCTGCGGGATGTCTTGAAACGCCTCCGTGTCGATGCCGTTCAGCTCAACACGGCGGTGCGCCCCGGGACCGAGCGGGCCATCGTCCCCCTCGATAAACGGGCCCTCGAGGAGGCGGGCGGATGCATCGCGCCGAACTGCGAGATCATCACCGAAACGACGGCGAGAACGGATCGGGAGGACCGGGCGGTACGGGAGCAGATCATCGCCCTCGTCGCGCGGCGACCGTGCACCGCCGAGGATCTGCACCGGGCCCTCGGCGTCCCGATGCCCGGCGTGGCGAAGCTCCTCTCGCGTCTCGCCGGTGAGGGCCGCATAGCCCCGCAGAGGCAGGGGGAGCGGACATTCTATGTCGCAACGGAGCGGGGTGCGCCGCGATAGACCGCCCGGAACGGCCCCGTTCAAGGAGGAATACAGTGGGCCCGGATAAACCAGTAAGAATGTACACGATCAGCACCTGCGGGCATTGCAAGGCCGCCAAGCGGTTCATGAGGGAACACAACATACCACACGAGTTCACCGACGTCGATCTGCTGGAGCGGGAGGAGAAACGTGCCGTTCTGCAGGAGCTCCGGAGGCTCAACGAGCGGCTTTCCTATCCCACCATCATCATCGGCGACCGGGTGATCGTCGGCTACCGGGAAGAAGAGTTGAAGGAGGCGCTGGGCCTGTCATGAATGTCGAGGAACTGTACGAACGGCTGAAAGCTTTGAACGAACCGAAGGGGTATTATTTCAATCATGACCGGGAACGGACGCTGGAGCTCCTCCAGGGACTCCTGACCAACAGGGAGCGATACGGATACATGGCGTGCCCGTGCCGACTCGCCGCGGATGACCGCGAGCACGACAAAGATATCATCTGTCCGTGCGATTACCGCGAGCCGGACGTGGCGGAGTACGGAAGCTGCTACTGCAACCTGTACGTTTCGCGGGAATGGAACGAGGGATCGGTACCGGACATCTACGTTCCCGAGCGGCGCCCGCCCGAGAGGAACCAGCTCTAGATCCACACCACAAGATCGTCCCGCCGGCGAAGCGGCACTCCCGGTGCGCACCTGTTTCCTCACGGAGTAGTGTCCTTGCCGCCGGCCGGGGTTATCGGTTGCTATCCATCGATTTTCAATTATAATTATAGCATGAAGGTCGATCTCGATCTCGTAAGAAAGATCATGGCCGGCGATATTGCGGCATGGCATCGGTTCATCGAAACCTATACCGATAACATGCAGAGCATCATCGGCAGGTACGTGAATGACGATGAAATCGCGCGCGACCTGTACGTTTCGCTTCTGGAAAAGCTCAAAAACGAAAAGCTCGCCAAGTTCAACGGCAGATCGACGCTCTCGACGTGGCTGTTCATCGTAACGGTGAATCACTGCCGGGACTATTTCAGAAGCTCGAAGGGGATCCGGCACGTACTGACGGCCCTCGGAGGGCTTCTCCCGGTCGACCGGCGCTACTTCAAGCTGGCATTCATCCAGGCACTCCCGATCCACGAGGTGCTCGCGGGGCTCCGTGCCGAGATGGGAGATCATATCTCCTACCTCGATCTGATCGAATGCGAGGAGCGCATAATCCAAACGGCGCGGGAGCGCAGGCTCGGCAAGCTCATCGAGAAACTGCTCGCTCCCTCAATAGTACGGAACGTTCCACTGAACGGCACCGCTTACACCTCGAGTGATCATGTGCCACTGGAACGCCGTACGCAACCGGTTCCGGATATTCTCATGGAGAGCGATCTGTTCCGCGAGGCGCTGCAGAACCTCCGCGATGCCCTCCTCCATCTGCCGCACCGCGACCAGATCATTCTCCAGCTCCGGTTCGAGCACAAGGCGAGCGCCAGGAGGATCTGCGAGGTGCTCGATCTCGGAAACGAGCAATTGGTCTACCGGCGCCTCGAAAAGCTGTTCGCGCAGCTGAAAGCGATGTTGCTGGAGACCGGCATACCACTGGAAATTTACCAGGGAATCGTGCAGAACCTCATGGAACTGCACTCGTGGGAAGATATGTGGAACACACCGCCGGACGGCCACGGTCATCCGTTTCACTGAAAAAAACTGACATACTATTAACAAATAGACCGCGGAAACACGAAAAATTGTCGTCTAATCTATAATGAACTAAGGGGAAGCTCGGAAACGAGTTAATCGATAATCGCCATGAAGGAATTCTGTAATAACGAGGAATGGCTCGCGGCATATCTCGACAGGCGCCTCACGGATGAGGAACGCCGGGCGTACGAGAAGCATGTTGCGGATTGTCCCCGCTGCCTGGCAACCCTGTTCAACGCAAAGGGGGAACTCGACGAGATGACCGGGACCTTCTTGCCGGATCCGGCCCTCCAGTGTACCGCTCGGCGGGAACCGCTCGCGCAGCAAGATAGATCCGGCATTACTGAGGCGGCGCGCCAATCCCCTCCTCGTGCGCCGTTCCTTGCGCGGGTGTGGCATGCGACCGTAACCTATTCTGCACTAGCAACTTCGATAGCAATGATCTTCGTTCTGAGCCTCCTCATGCTCTCCCCTGCCTGGGATCCCGAGTTGCGGGCGGCCCGGACGGAGATCGACACGGTCCTATCAGCCGCACAGATCGGCGAGCTGCGCCTCACCGGCGGGCGGGACAGACCGGGCGGAACACCGGTCGCGATTCGCGGAAATCCAGCGGGTGATTACCGCCGGTTCGAACGACTCGAAGGCACACTGAAACAGCTCATTCGGCGATATCCCCGCAATCCGGAAGTCCACCAGCTCCTCGGGCATCTGCATTTCGCCATGAACCGGTTCGACAGGGCCGAAGTGGCATACCGACGGGCCGCACTCCTGGCGCCGGATGACGGCCGCTCGTACAACGATCTCGCTGTGGTATCGTACAGGCTGGGGAGAACCGATCTGGCGCTGATCCGCCTGATCGATGCTGCACAACGTGAACATGTACCTCCCGAGGCCTATTACAACCTCGGAATCATATACCATGCGACCGGGAAAACGGCCGAGGCGAACCGGTATCTCGAATCGTACATCCACAGGGATCCAACCTCTCCATGGGCAGAGAAGGCGCGGGCTCTCATTAAAGAATAATCATTATTATTATTGTATTTTTCTGCTATAGTATACAGCGAACGGGGACCGGACATGAAACCAGTTCGCTATCATATCCCGGCGTACGCGGCGCTCGCCTACATCATCATCAGCGCAGCGGTGCACCTCGCCCCCGCGCCCGGAGACGGCGAGATGTACAACCTCGAGTACGTGAAAGTATCAGGGATTCCGGCCCAGCTCTTGAGCGATGACGCCGCCGTGGCACTCTTCGAAAAAAGCGGCTTCATCTGGAGCGAGAAAGCACTGAGCCCGCAATTCAACCTTCTTCTCGAGGCGCATGAACGCGGTGCGCAGGGGACCTTCGCCTACTGCGCCGTGGAGGCCGGGAAAATCGCCTACCTGCTCGATTCGGCGTTCCACTCGCGTCACTTTTCCCTCCTGATCGCAGACCTCCTCGATGACGAGCGGAAATTGAGCGCGTACACGGCGGCGCGCAGGTGCATTGTGCGGTGCCATGACAGAATCTACGATGAGCTCGACCGGGCCGAGGAGATAGAGACGGTCCTCCGGGAGAGCATCGCGGCCCTTGAAGACGCCGGATGCGGCCGGTGGACCGGCAAAGGGCTCGAAACGCTCGCCGATTACTATTTCGCCTCGGGGCGCGATCCCGAGGGGGTGCGCTGCCTCGAGGAGGCCCTCGATACGTACAGGGATACCGAGCACCTGCCAAGTGTGAGTTACATCTCGGGCCGGATCGGCGCCTATCACGTGCGGAAGGGGAATTTCGAGGCTGCGGACGCGGCCTACCGGTTGAGCCTCTCGAACGCAGAGCGATGCGGGGACCCCTACTACCTGAGCCGGGCCCTCTCGTTTCTCGGCTGCCTCCGCGGCACCGAAGGATTCACCGTCGAAGCGGAATCCCTGCTCGTGCAGGCCTGCCGCTGCAGCGAACACGCCTGTGATCCGAATTGCTCCATCTCTCGAAATCTCACACTCGCGCGGTTACTCAACAGCTTCGGCGAAACGAACCGCGCCGCCGGCATCGCGGAGAAATCGACGCTTCTCGCCGAGGAACTGCTGAGCGGCGACTCACCCGAGACCGGCATCTACGTTACGCACGCGACGGAGCAGTACCTTGCATCGGGACTCGCACTCCTTTCCCGTATCCAGCGCGCGGCGGGAAACCTCGGCGAGGCGATCGCCAAAATGGAAAAAGCGCTGTCGATCGCACAGCGCGGCATCGATCAACACTACATCGCCGAGTTGGAGAAACAGCTCGGCGATACATACGCGGCGGCGGGAAAGACCGAGGAGGCACTTTCCTGTTACGAACGTGCATTGGCCGTCTCACACAGGCTTCGGGAGAACCGCCGGGTGGCCGAATACACGACGGCGATGGCCCGTCTCCACTTCGAGCAGCATCGCTACCGACAGGCCGAGGAACTCCTCGATGAGGCCGTGCGCCTGGCGATCGAGGAAAATTACTGGATGCAGCAAATCGAATCGTGCCGGCTCCTCGGAAAAACAAAGATCAGCCGGGGGAACCGGAACGACGGCCGAAAGATTCTCGCAGGCGCCATTGCCCTCTTCGAGGAGGAATCGTTGCGGAAACCGCACGTGGAAAACAGGCACTTCCTCGTGCAACTGGTCGATTCGATCTATGACGACCTTATACGTCTCGACAGCGAGACATCGCATGGGGCCGATTCCGTTCTCTTCTGGGCCGAGCGGTCGCGGCACGCTGATCCCTGCGGCCGGTCCGTCCCATCCATGGCCCTCGACGATTCCATCAGGTCATGCATTGCGGACCGGGCATGGATTCCGGAGTGCGCCCTCATCGTCCAAACCACGATCACGCCGGACCGGTTGATACTCGTGGCGTTGAACAGGAACGGCGCCACGCACCGGTGCGTCGCCGTGGAGAGCGTGACGCTCGACCGGGAGGTGCGCGCGTTCATCGAGCAGTGCGGGCCGTCCGTCAGCGATCGACATTCCGGACCCGGCCTGAACCGGGACCGTATCGCCGGGATTACATCCCGTCTCTACGGCTTTCTGATCGAGCCGCTCGCGCCCCTCGTCGAATCCGCCGAGATACTCTGCTTTATCCCCGACGGCGTCCTCCGTCTTCTGCCGTTCGGCGCCCTGGCGGCTCGCGGCTCGGACCGGTTTCTCCTGGAATCCAAAACGATATTCGTCTCCCCCAGCCTGCTCGATCTGCACACCGGCAGTGGGAAGACCACCCGTGCGGTGCCCGGCACCGCCGATCCACAGTATGAACCCGTGGCTGCTCCCGGCGAATCCGGCGGGACGGCCGCACCGCGTTTCCGGGCACCGCTCATTGTCGGCAATGCCGTCATTCCCGATCTCGCGCGCAGGATCTACCCCCGCCTCGATTCCCTCCATTACGCCGGAAGGGAGCTTGTCCGGCTGCAACAATTCTTCGAGAACGGCACGGTGCTCCAGGGGACGGGGGCAACCAGGCAGGCGTTACTCGCCCGTATCGAGCGTTCCGACCTGGTACACATCTCATCACACTCCATACACTACCCCCTGCACAGCGGAAAAACGGCCCTCCTCCTCTCACCTTCCGGGGAGATCACCGGCGAGAGAGAGCTCTCGGGCGCTCTTCTCGATGAACAAGAAATTCTGAGGCTCGATCTGTCGCATGTTCGGCTCGTCTTTCTTGCGGCGTGCGAATCGGTCGGGGGCGGCACACAGTACGCTCAGGCGGGTTCGGGACTGGCGGGGGCGTTCGTCCGCTCCGGCGCACACATGGTAGTCGGTTCGCTGTGGCCGATAGAGGATGCCGCCGCCGAGAGGGCCGTAACATCGTTCTATGAAAAGTTGTGGGGCGGCGCGTCATCGGCCACTGCGGCGCTCTGCGCCATGCAGAGAGAGATGATAGAGAAGAGCCGTGCTTCCGGTAATACCTTTGATAATATTCACTTATGGGCGCCCCTCATCTGCTGTGGAAGATTCGATCCCGGCGTCGAACGTTGCGCCGCACGATCAGACCAGAGTGCACCCACTCAAGCGCCTTAAAAAAAATCGTGATCCGCCATTTTCCAGCAACCTCTATTAAAATATGAAATTAGTGAATATTAACGTATAGTAATATAGGTATAATTACCTATTAAATGCACTGTGCGATGTCAAATTGTGAAAAGCGACCGTCTAATAAAATCGGAAAGTAGCCCTTTCACTGTGGAAAGCGAAGCACGCAGGGGGGCAGTGAAAAGTCAGGTGCCGGCGAATTGAGGCGGCAGATCCAGGGAAGAGATGGGGTTTTAGTTTAACTAAGTAAAAGAATATTACGGGTGGAGGATGAAGTGAGGGGGTTTCCCCCATCCACGGAAGGAGAAACGTTTACGTTTCTCCTTTTTTTTGCGGGCCCGCGCGGCGGCGCCTGCCCACTCCGTTCGGGATCGTCGGCTTCACGCGAGCCGGCGGTCGTCACCTTCGGTTATCGGGGGAACGTCACCGGCCCGTTTTCCGTTGCCCCGCGCGTTCTATTCCAATAGAATGCCGGCATCGGCGCGTGATCGTTACCGGGTTGCATACATAACCGCTCTCATTACGCGTCTATGATTGTGCTTCCACCCCGACACGGAGGAAGATCGATGAAACGGCACACAGGCTTTCTGTTCTGCCTTCTCGCTCTCACAAGTCTCGGCGCTGCCGCGAGGAGCGCCGGTGCCGCGGCCGCGGAAAACGCCGGCACGCACGCCATCACGTTCGACGATCTCATCGCCCTGGGAAGGATCGGGAGCTACGAGATTTCCCCGGACGGAACGTGGGCCGCTTTCCAGGTAACGTGGTTCGACAAGGAGGAGAATTCTTCGAACACCGACGTCTACCTCGTGCCCACCGCGGGCGGGGATGTATGGGAATTCGTCCGCAGCGACGGAAACGATTACTCGCCGTGCTGGTCGCCCGACGGCAGGCATCTCGCCTTCATCTCGGACAGGGAGGGCACATCCCAGATCTGGGTGATTCCGGCCGACGGCGGCGAGGCACGCCGTGTCACCGACGTACCGACCGGTGCCGAAGGGCCGCTCTGGTCGCCCGACGGCCGCTGGATCGCTTTCACTTCACGGGTATATCCCGAGTGCCCCGATATGGATTGCAACGGCGAGAAGCTGGATCGGCACCAGAACAGCCAGGTCAAGGCCCGCCTGATCGACCGCCTCCTCTACCGCCACTGGAACCACTGGCGCGATGGACGCTGGAGCCATCTTTTTCTCACCGATCCCAAGGGGGAGTCGCTCGTCGAGATCAACCGGGGTATGACCGACGTGCCGCCGATCTCTCTCGGCGGCGAGCGGGACTACGACTTCTCCCCGGACGGCACGGAGCTGTGCTACACGATGAACCCCGACTCGTTCATAGCCACCTCGACCAATAACGACCTTTTCGTCATGACGATCCCCGGCGGGGAGCCGCGGAACATCACCGGCGCAAATCTCTCAAACGACAACAATCCGCGCTACTCGCCGAACGGACGCTACATCGCGTACCGGGCCCAGATGACCCCCCGCTTCGAGGCGGACCGGTACCGGATGATGATCTACGACCGGAGATCCGGAGCGAGCAAGAACCTGACCGAAGGCTTCGATTACAGCATCGGCAGGTTCGCGTGGAGCCCCGACAACCGCACGCTGTACTTCACGACCGAGGATACGGGGCGGAGCTCGATCGGTGCCGTCACCGTCCGGGGCAATGACGCGCGCCTCGTCATTCGCGGCGGATACGACACCAATGTCCGCGTGACGCTCGACGGCAAACACCTGATCATTGCAAGACAGAACACGAGGCGTCCCGTCGACCTTTTCCGGGCTACGGCCGGCGGGCAACGGGTCACGCAGATCACCGATGTCAACAAGGAAGTTCTCGACAGGCTCGAGATGAATCCGGTGGAGGAGTTCCGGTACCGGGGCGCCACGGACTCGATCCACGGCATGCTCGTAAAACCCCCTTACTTCACCGAGGGTAAACAGTACCCGGTGATACTCCTCATACATGGGGGGCCGCAGGGCGCGTTCGGCGACGACTTCCACTACCGCTGGAACGCGCAGATGTTCGCCTCTCCCGGCTACGTCGTCGTCATGCTGAATCCCACCGGCAGCACGGGGTACGGACAGGCTCTCACGGATGCAATCAGCGGCGACTGGGGCGGCGCCGTCTACACCGACATCATGAACGGCGTCGATTACTGCATCGAGCGGTTTCCCTTCATCGACAAGGATCGCATCGCCGCGGCCGGCGCCTCGTACGGCGGCTACATGATCAACTGGATCGAGGGCCACTCGACGCGCTTTCGCTGCCTCGTCTCGCACGATGGGGTCTACAACCTCGAGAGCATGTACGGGGCGACCGAGGAACTCTGGTTCCCCGAATGGGAATTCAGGGGAGCGCCGTGGGAGAATCCGGAGATGTACGAACGTTTCTCACCGCACAACTACGCGGCTGCATTCAAGACACCGTGCCTCGTCGTGCACGGTGAGCACGATTACCGCGTTCCCTACGGGGAGGGACTCCAGTTCTTCACGGCACTCCAGCGCAGGGGCGTCTATTCAAAGCTCCTCTTCTACCCGGACGAAACCCATTTCGTGCTGAAGCCGTTGAATGCCGAGCTGTGGTGGAACACGCTCCATGAATGGTTCGCCGAGCACCTGCATCCCGGGGATTGAGAACGGGGCGCTCCGCGCCGGTTGAAAGCAGAAAAAAACCGGAAAATAGATCCAAAGTAGGGGTCACGCGGGCCACCTTCCCTAGAACATTTTCCGGTAATATCCGGAATCCTCGTTCTGATTCCCCGCGGCGATGTCGATCGTGCCGCAATGGAACCACATGATATTATAACAGATATTATTAAAAAGTAAACAATTTTCCTCTACGAGAGGAATATCGTCCCCTCTCCCACGTGCACGACCTTGCCCGTTACCTTGACGCTGTTCACCATCCCCCGGTCACAATGAATATCGACCATGATCTGACTCGGCCGTTTCATCTCGACTCCCTGCTCGACGGAAAGCCGTAGATCGATGGGGAACTTCAGAATCCTGGCGAGATAGCCGCCGAGCGCGCCGGCCGCAGAGCCCGTGGCCGGATCCTCCATCACCCCCATGGTCGGTGCGAAGGATCGGGCGTGGATTCGCAATTCCTTTCCCTCCTCGCGGGAAAAGAGATATATGCCGACGACGTTATGGCGGTCTATGACGTTGACCGCCTCCTCGAGGTTCAGGCGGGCCCTCTCCACCGATTCCCGCTCCTGTGCTTCGACGATCAGGAAACTGAGCCCGTTCGACACAACTCCTCCGCCGAGGATGTTGAACGGCCGTATGCCAAGAGCCCTCGCGGCCTGCCCCCTGTTCTGGAGCGCGGATCCAAATTCGGGGAGGGGTTGGTGCATCGTAAGGCCGGTTATATAGTTACCGCTTTGTTCGATATCGACATGAATCTTGCCGACGCCGAGCTCCAGCACCAACGTGTCGGGCTTCTTCTTGCCGGTCATCCTGGAATAGAGGACGAATGCCGTGCCGATCGTCGGATGCCCGGCGAAGGGCACCTCCTCGCCCGGTGTGAAAATCCGCACCTTGGCATGTACTTCCTTGTTTTTTGACGGAAAAATGAACGTTGTTTCGGAAAAGTTGATTTCTCTGGCTATAGTTTGCATCTGGTGTTTGGTGAGCTTTCCCGGTGAGTGAAACACGGCGAGTTGGTTTCCGCCAAACGCTTTGTTTGTAAAGACATCCACCTGTTCATAGACCAGTTTTCGACTCATTTTCTCACCTCGGGGTAGTACTCGAGGGACATAGCCGCCCTCATCCGTAATCCTATCAAAGAATATAAAATAAGGAAAAGCAAAAAATCATGGCAGACCGATATATGAAGGGGACCGGGACGTCCTCGCTCCCCCTGGTCTGGGAAGACCAGCCACAATTTTTTCTTTTACTGATCTCCCCGAGACGGTATATTCAACATCACGATTGAGAACGAAGCTGGAAAACAGATGAGGAGGTGTTTCCCTATGAGATTGCATAACGGTATTCTCGTGTTCGCCCTGTGTGCCATTATCGTTTCACTCTGCCTTACCGGCGTGGTCGCGCAGGAAATGAAAAAGCCCACCCAGACCAAGATAGAAACGGAGAAGAAGCCGGTGGAACCTGGAGAAACTGTACTGGTTCGCGTGGAGACGAATCTCGGACCCTTCGTGATGGAGCTCTACACGGACAAGGCCCCGATCACCGTGAAGAATTTCCTGAAATATGTCGAAACCAAATTCTACGACGGAACGATCTTCCACAGGGTCATTCCGGATTTCATGGTCCAGGGCGGCGGCTTCACCCCGGAGATGGTGAAGAAGGAGACGGGCAAGCCGATAGAGAACGAGGCGAAGAACGGGCTCAACAACATGAAGTACACCGTGGCGATGGCCCGGACCCCTGAAATCAACAGTGCCACGAGCCAGTTTTTCATCAATCTGAAAGACAACAAGTTGCTCGATCATGGCGTGAGGGATTACGGGTACGCCGTTTTCGGAAAGGTGATAGAGGGCGGCGACGTCGTCGATACAATCGCCGCGGTAAAAACCACGGCGAAGGGGAACCTCAGTAACGTCCCCGCGAAGCCGGTCGTCATCAAATCGATTCGCGTCGTTACGGAGGAAGCGGAGGAGTAGCATACCGGCCAATACAGTTACACGGGCGGTCTCTCTACAAGAGAGGGGCCGCCTTTTCCATTATGCAGCGAAAGGCGCGGACCGGCTTGGGCGCTCGGAACACCGCACGCCCCGTTTCTTCACACATGTTCGGGGATCGACACGCGGACAAGCGTGACATCGATCAATCGGCGTTCAGCCAGATAGAGAATTCCGTCCCTCTTCCCTCTTCGCTTCTACAAAAGAGCCGCCCGCCGTGTCCCGCGATGATCTTCAACGCGACGGAGAGACCGATGCCGAGCCCCTTGACGTTTTTCAGGGGAGAATTCGAGGCCCGCCGGAACGGCTCGGAAACGGCCATGATCTCGTCGGCCGGTATACCGACGCCGTCGTCCCGCATGCGCATGACGAGGAACGATCCCTGGCTCGATGGATGAAAATCGGTGAAGTTCCGTGACGGGCCGGTACCTGCGTGCTCGTTGTCCGCCGCATCACACGGGGAATACGGAAGCGGTCCCTCCGCGACAGTCGACCAATCGGGTATCTCGATCCCATCGCCGCCCCCCGGCGGGATATCCGTGACATCGGTCACGATCGAAATGGTGCCGCCCCTCTCGACAGCATTGACGGCGTTATCGATGATACCGCGCAGCACGAGCTTCATCTTGGCGGCATCGACCATGATCTCCCGGTAACGGGCGCGGTCATCGAGATCGACCGTTATCTGTTTCTCCTCGAGCTCGGGGATGATCTCGCGCAGGCACTCCTCCAGCAGCGACGAGACATCGGTCCGGGCGAGGTCGAATGCGGTCGCGTTCAATTCGATATCGTTGAGCGAGAGCAGTTGTTCGATCTTGTCCTGCATCCTGAGCACGGCATCCTTGGACATATCGATCAGTACGCCTTCATCGATCTCGTCCGATTCGATCGACCAGAGTGCGCTCTTGAGAACGGTGATCGGCGTCCGCAACTCGTGCGAGGTGTGGTTGATGAACTCCTTCTTGATCCGTGAAAACCTCTCGAGCTCCTGCTTGGACTGCACCGCCGAGCGGTAGAGTGCCGCATTCCTGATCGTGATGGTGGCAACCTTGGCGAGCATCCGCAGCAGCTCGTTGTCGAATTGTGAGAATCCCTCCCCCGTCACCTTCCCGCTGAAGAACACCGCTCCCAGCAACTCATCCCGATCGGTAAGGGGATACGCATAGGCGAAACTTCGCCCGGCCATTTCCCCGAGAAAACCGGCCGTCTCCCCGGGCACCTCGCCCTTGTACTCATTGAAGAAACTGTCTATATGCGGAGCGTCCTTTTCCGACCGCAACCAGCGCGTGAGCGTGTGCTCCACGCAGAAGGCCGTCGGCAGCACCTGCCGGCCGATACCCAGCGCGTGATGCATCACGAACCGCGTTCCATCCGAGGAAGCAAGATACAAGGCGATGCGTTTCAACCTGAGTTGTCCCATGAGGGTGAGCAGGAAGAGCCGGACGATCGTTGCCAGGTCCAGCGTCGTTCCGATCTTCTCGAACAGTCCGAACAGCGCCTCGAATGTGATATTCCGCTTCTCGAGACTTTCCTCGAGCCGTTTCACATCAGGTTCGCTGCGGCACGTCTGTTCAGGCGGCGCCTTGCTCATCCAGAATTCCTCCGTGATGGTTCTCAGAATTCGACAAACGAATCCCGTGAGTCGGCGATGGTGAAATAGTCATCGAGATTGAGAAGCCTGAACACCGACTTCACCTTCGGCGAAACGTTCAACAGGGTAACCTCCCCACCCTCCTCGCGGAGCGAGGATACGATCCCGAGAAGAATTCCCACTCCCGCGCTTGACACGAACGGTACCTTTTCGAAATCGAAGATCACGCGGAACATCTTCTGGTCGAGGAGCTGCGACATCAGATCCTCCATGACAAGAGCGCCTTTCGTATCGAGATCGCCCTCGAGCGCCATGAGGGAGGAACCGTCCTCCGTGCGGACCGGTTCACCGACTATGAACTGTGCCATTGTCTCCTCCTTTACGGCCCGGAGAGTCCCTCCGGGGAATGAATCCGATTTCTCGAAATGGATCTTGTTGAATTCCCCATCCCGATGGTACTGCATCCGCCCCGCTATCCTGCGTGTCATGACGAGACCGAGCCCCCGTTTCTTGCCCGATTCCAGGTACCGTGCCAGGTTGAATTTCTCATCCCTTGTCGGATCGAACGCGACTCCCTTGTCGACCAGCGAAACCGACAGCTTATCTCGCTTTTTCTCGATGATCAATTCGACCCACTGGCTGGCACCCTGCTCGAGACCGTGCTCGAAAATGTTGTTGAGGAGCTCGTACACGCTGAAACGAATCTCGAACGAGATGAGGCTCGTGAAACCGAGCACGTTTGCGAGCAGGTAGGCGAGACGCGCGCCGAGATCGACGTTCTCCTCGCAGGCCTCGAGGTAGAGCTGGTAATGCATATCATCGCCCGAATCACGGAGGCAGATAAAACTGGACTCCCTGCTCACCACGACGAAACCGAACTCGTCCTTCGCCTCCCCGGCGGCGCTTTCATCGGCGGCGGAAAGGATGACCCCGTTACGGCGGGCAAGCTGCTCGAGCGCCATACCGACCGGCAGAGGCAGGCGTGACGGCGGCTCGAATATGATCCGGTTGAATCCGCAATCCGAGGAGACCGCGATGAGGCTGGAGAGCTTGTCGAGGATATCCCAATCCTGCCGGTCCGCGCAGCTCACGCAGACAGTCATCGTTTCCCTGTCGAACATTTCGAGCCTCATATCGAAACCCCGTTCAGTACTTCCTCAATCGAATACCACCCTGTCGAGGATCTCCATACGTTCCTCGTTTACCCTCTCCATGCCGGCGGGCAGCGCGCTCACCGCGAGGAGCGTGAGATCGTCGCTCTGCAGTTCGCCATGACGAAATTCCCCGAGTCTCCGCTTTATCTCCGCGATCAGGTGCCGGGCGCCACCCTTCGCCTCGTCGTATGCCGTCTGCATGATCCTCTCTATCCCGAACTCATTCCCGGCAGGGTCGCGCATCTCGTTGAGACCGTCGGTGAATTGGAGAAGCAGATCACCGGGTTGGAGACAAACGACATATTCCTCGAGCCCCTGCGAAAACACCTCGTCCGAAAAGATCCCGACCGGCCTGGCCTTCGTACTCATCATGCGTACCATCTGTTCGTTGCTGTGATACACGATGAGCGGCATGTGGGCCGCGCTGGCGAATCGGAGTGTGCCATCGTGGGTATCGAGTAAACCGCAGAAAAGAGTCAGGAAGAGGTTCCGTTTCATATCGCGCTTCAGGAGCACATTGAGATGACGCAGAAGTTTCGACGGCCGCTCCCCCTTGAGCGCCAAATGCCGCACGAGAATTCTCGCCATCGCCATGATGACGAGACCGGGAACGCCCTTGCCCGCGACATCGCCGACAACGATCATGAGGTGCCGCTCGTCGACCCGTATGAGATCGAAATAGTCACCACCGACCTGGGAGGCGGGATGGTAGTATGCATCAATTTCGAAATTGCGCAGATGCGGCAGATGCGCCGGCAGGAGCGTCTCCTGGATCTCGCGCGCGATCTCGAGCTCCTTCTCCATCCTCTCCTTGTCGAGCATCGCGCGGTGACTCTCCTCGAGACTCCTGGCCATCTCGTTGAAGGTGTGCGCGAGTGCCTGAATCTCCTTCACCGACCTGATCTTGATCCTCGTGTCGAGATTCCCGCGGCCGATCGATTCGGCGCCCCGTGTCAGTTTACTGATGGGACTCGTAATATGGAAGGCGAGCAGAAGGGAGAGCAGTACACCCACGGCGAGCGCAAAAAGGCCGATGCGCAGTATCCTCCCCTTGATGGTATCCATGGCCTCGCGAATCCCCCGTTTGGAGTATTGAAGGTATACCGTCCCGATTCTCTCCCTCCGATCGGTGACGGGAACGGACACCTCGATGAAACTCTCGTTTTCCCTGAATGTCTCGCCGGCCGACTGGTGCGTGACCTGATCTATGGGCCTGAGCTCTTTTAACGGTATGTATACCTTGTCAATAGCCGCAACGTCCCGGTGGCCCTTGATAACGCTATTGTGATCGACCACGACGATCGAAACAACATCGTGATCGTATTCGATTACCTTGGCAACGAGTGGATGCAATTCAAACTCGGGATCCTCGTGTAAAAGCGGTTTTGCCGAGCTGAGCGCCAGGTTCCGGCCCTGCAGAACCACGCGGTGGAGAACCTCCGATAGAATCATGCTCCGTTCCCGCGTGGCAACCGTCCAGGAAAATGCGGCCACGAGCCCCGCAACAAGCAGGCTGACAAGCATGGCGATCTGTATCTTGAAACTCAGGTTTTGCATAATCGGCTGAAATGAAACTCACCATACCGCTCGATTTTCCGCCATGGCCGGCATGTGGTGAAATCGAACGAAGTCATTAAAAATAATTGACTTATACTTTTCACGGCGCATCCGTGACGTTGTCTGCAGGAACAATATTGCAAGAATTATTCACAATAGGGGGGATATCAATACACCGCATGAAGAATCATGACAGGCCGGTGGACGCCGTGGGAAACGGCCGGGAACAACCGGGAACAATTGGCGGCAACGGGAAATAGATCGAATGCACGGGATACGATACGGCATGATTGGAAATCAAAGGAAACGGCACACCACATACGAAAGCCGTACCGTGGATCGGTACCGGTCCGGATCACGGGGCCGCGGTTTTGGTGCCGGATCGTATTTTCAGGAGGTGGTGCCGAGGCGGTAGAGTAATATCTCTCCGCCGGACCGGTCTGTAAAGGTATGTATCAATTCGAATCCCGGGTACTCAGGCTCACGGACGAGCGGCTCGAGCGCCGGCCGTGCGTGTTCGATATACGCGGTACCGAGCACGAGATACTCGAACCGGTGGTACCGGGCATAGCGGATGAGCCCGTCCGGATCGGTCCATGGTATAAAGGTGGCGAGCGGATTCCCCGCGTAGTACCCGACCGACCAACCCGACGGCGCGAGAATCATGGCGCCCCCGCCGCCGTTGTCCCTGATCCACCGTCCGATCTCACGGTACTCGACCGGCTGGCTCGCGGCCAGAAGAGCATAGCGCCGTACCGTGAATGGAACGAGGCTCGCCAGGATAACGAACAGGGTGATCACGGATAGAATCGGTCGCGGTGATACATTCTCACGCAGCCACGAGACGAGCACACCACACCCCCGTGCGCCCCACAGGAGGTACACGGGCAGAAACGGAACGAGGTACCGGAAATCGATCCGGAAAACGGCATAGAGAACGAACGGAAGAATGCCGACGAGGAGGAGCACGAATTCAATCATGCGATCCCCCCGCCGCCATCCCCGCCCGAACAGCCCGAGGGGCACGAGGAGCAGGAGAAACGGACTGGCGAGGAGGTTCGGCAGAAGGGCGACTCCCCTCGTGAGGTTCGGGAAGTACCGGGAGACCACCGCGTCCCGCTGTCGCCAGAGCGTTGCAAGGACGCTCTCCCTACCGATCTCATCGATACGGCGCCCCGTGCCGGATTCGTTCAGGCCGTAGACGTACCGTTCCCGTTCGATGCCGTCCTCCCAGATGAGCGGTGAGCTGAGATTGACCGATGCCTTCGATCCCCCCGTCCACCGGCCCGTCTTCGCCCGCAGCAAGAATACGCTCGGGAGAATCGTTACTATGAAAAACGCCGCCAGCACCGCCGCGCGTACAAGACGCTTTCCCCGGGGAACCGTCCCCGCGCCGGCGAGTAATACGACAACAACAACGAGGGCGAGAATGAACTGCGCCTCCTGGCGCGTCAGGTAAGCGAGCCCCAGCACCACACCGCCGGCGACAAAAAACCATCTGCCGCCGTCCTGCAGGAACCGGATGAGCAGGTAGAGTGCGGTCGAGACAAGGAGCGCGGAGAGGGACTCGGTCATCGCGGCGGTCGAAAATTGTATGAGACTTGGGTGGAGCGCGATGAGGATTCCCGCCAGGAGGGCCGCGCGATCACCCCACAGGCGTCGCGCGATGAGCATGCACGGCACGACGACCGCGCCGCCGCAGATTACGGACAGCAGCCGCAGGGCCGGCTCTGCGCTCCCGTAAATCTTTCCGAACGGAAGTGCGAGGAAGGGATAGAAGAACGACCAGTAATCGGAGAATCCCTCTGTGAACCTCCCCTCCATGAACCGGTGGAGCGATTCCGCATAATGAACCTCGTCACCACTGAGAACCATGCGGCACCCGAGGAACGCGGCCCGCACGACGAGGGCGCCGCCCGCGAGGATACCCATCGAAACGAGAAACCGCCTGCGTTCAGCGTGCGGTCGCGGCGCTGCGGTATTTCCTTCATTCGTTGTCACGTCCGTGGTCTCCCGCCCCGTGCAGCGAGCACGATCCGGCAGCCCCCGATCGTTTCGGCTCATCGGGTGACTACTGCGTCGCAATCAACCGGGTGTGGGTGTCACACCTTCTCGAAATCTTCTTTGCCGGCGCCGCAGTCCGGGCACACCCAGTCATCGGGGAGGTCCTCGAAGGCCGTACCTGGCTCGACGCCGTTATCCGGGTCACCCAGGGCGGGATCGTAGATGTAACCGCACAACGTACATTTCCACTTTTCCATCATGGTCTCCTCTCTCGTACAGATACTCCCCGATCTATGCGAGGACATACTCGACGAATTTCTCCTTCGGCGCCCCGCAGACCGGACATTCATCCGGGGGTTCCATGCCGGTATGAATGTATCCGCAGAGGGTACACTTCCATTTTTTCACCAATGAAACCTCCCATTGCATCCCCGGTGCATCGCGCCGTCCCGTGGCGGGTCGTTCGCCGGCGTTCCACAGGACGGGATGTCCGTCAGTCCTCGAGAAACGATGTCGAATCCATATCGAACCAGTAGAAACCGCCGATGATCGAATTCCGTTCCGCCTCGAGCATCGCAAAATGGCCGTGCTCCTCGTCCGCTATACCGAGCAGCAGCTCCCTCAGCTCCGGAATATCTGTACCGGCCGCCTGATTCCGGTAAAACGCCTCCGCCTCTTCCTCCGCACCGATGGCTATGTTCAGCGCTTCGAGCGCGCCCGTGCGTTCATCTATGCCGATCCCACCGATCTCCGACTCCTTGAGCTTGTCCGGCTGCGGCGAGAATGATTCCCCGAACAACCTGTCGAGCCACGACTCGAGCTTCGCCCGGTGGCCGTCCTCGTCTTCCGAGAGCCGGGAGAACTTCTCCTTCCCCTCCGCATTCTGAATACCTTCGGCAATGGTGCGGTAGAAATCCCGCGCCCCTATCTCCCGGTAGATCGCACCCTCGATCGCCATTTTCATCTCGGAATCGTGTCGAGCCACGCTGCTACGCTCCTTTCGATCTGACGACAACTATTGAAATCTCATCCTGTATCAGTTCGGCCGCCGAGTGATTCCGAACCCCCTCGAGCAGGTCCTCTATCAGTTGGCGGGGCGTTGCAGGACCGCTCCGCGCAAGCACCGCCTGCACACCGCTGCGGCCGAAGAAATCACCCTCCTCGTTTCTCGCCTCCACAATCCCGTCGGTGAAGATGCAGAGAATGTCCCCTTCCCCGAACGGCACCGCATCGGCGGTATAGTCGAAATCGGGATCGATCCCGACGATGAGCTGCGTGTTGAGGAGCGATTCCACCCGCCCGTCCGCGCGAACGACGAATGGCGGCTCGTGCCCGCCGCAGGTATAGGACATCGTGGCACTCCGTGTATCGAACGTCGCACAGAACAGTGTGATAAAAACACCCTGCCCGTCGAACTTCTCATGCAGTTTCTCGTTCAGCAGTTTCGCCACCAGATCGGGAGCGAGGAGCTCCTGCTGCATACGGGCCGTGCTCGATGCTTCGAAATGCTCGCCGACAATCCTGGCGGCAAGCGCGTTTGTTTCCGTCGTCTCGAAACTGTGCCCCATCGCATCATACAGAACGAGGAATGTACCCGTCGCGTTGCCGGCATGATCGCGCACGACCGCGGAGAATACGTTGTCACCACCCACGAGCCTCCCCGGCAGGCAGACCGCGGCGGCATCGAGATCCGGCCCGGTCCGAAGGGGAAGGAAGGGGATCTTGTCGGGCACCCTGAATGCGGGAATGTGTTTTATCCCTTCCCCCTCCTCCTCGCGCCACCCGCGCTTCACCGAGAGAAATTCGTTGATCAGCAGGTGACGGTGGACCCGCTCCTCCTCCGCCAGCCGCGAGAAGAGCCCGCGTACGGCGGGCGGTGCCGACGGACCATCGGCGTTCCGGTGATAGTAATTGAACGCATCCGTCTCCCGCAGGATCGCGCCGGAGAGTATATCCAGTATCTGCTTCTTTTGATCTTCGCTCTTCACGTTTCGATGCCTTCCCGAATTGAAAGGAAAACACAATACGATCCGTTTGTGAAGGGAATTATATCCGAAACACCGGACCCGGGAACGCCGCGCCGAAGTGATACCGGTGGTGTCCCGATCAAATCTTATCCTTGGTTTCGTGGTAGAACGCGTACGTCATCGGAACGTCCTCCGTGAGGCGGGCGCCGTTCACGATATCCCCGATGAAGATGCTGTGCGTGCCGGCGTCGGTCGTCTTGTCCCTGAGAATGGTGCACTCGATGTACGCAACGGCCTTCTCGTATATCGGACATCCCGTCTTCCCCTTGAATAGGGGAACACCCTTGAATTTGTCGAAATCCCGGCCGGACCGGTACCCGAAGCGCCGGACGATCCTGTGGTCGTTCTCACCGAGGACGGATGCAGCAAAAACACCGCTTTTCTCTATGTACTCGTGCGTGAGGTTTCCGTGGTTGATCCCGATGGCGATGCGGGGAGGATCGCTGGTGATCTGAAAGAGCGTGTTGCATATCTGCCCGTTCATCTTGTCGCCGTCTATGGAGCTGACGAGGTACAGCCCGTAGCTGACGCTCCAGCAGGCATTGAATACGCCATCGCGCTCATCCTGGGAAAACTTGACCGCATGTTCCGTTTCGAATGCCGATCGGTCGGCGTTGCATTTCGGGCAGTTATCGGGGGGGAAGAGGTCAACGGTAATGAAACCGCATTGCGAACATTTCCAACCCTGCGCTATCACGAAAACTTCCTAGCGGCAAATCCTGCACGTCCCCTTGAATGATACCTGTATCGAGGAGATGGTATGGCCTCCGATCTCGCCCTGCGGCAGCTTGATATCGTCGCAATCCTCGAAACGGATATCATGGATCGTGCCGCATTTGGTGCAGAGGAAGTGGCCATGGGTGCTGATATCGGGATCGTAATTCAGGTGACCGTCGATGACGTTGAGCGATTGCACCTCCTCGATCCTCTCGAGCATGTTCAGTGTGTTGTAGACGGTCGAAAATGAAAGACTCGGATACCGGCGCTTCAGATCCTTATGAATCGCCAGCGCTGATGGATGCCTGCTGTTGCCGATCATGTGCTTGATCACGGCGAGCCTCTGCGGGGTCAGCTTGAAACCTTCCTGTCGGAGTTTCTGGATGGTTTTATCAAACGAGTGCATTAACAGTTCCTCCTATCAGATCAGCGTTGCCCCAATTGTACATTCTATCATCTAACATGTTTATTTGTCAATAATCATTATTAATATCTCTATAATATAAAAATTTCCAATTATTTATGAGAACCCCAGGGTAATCCCCCTTTCGGCAAGTTAAACGGATTCAGTGTAAAGATATATAACCAATCCGGCAAGTAATTTCTACCCGTTGTCCAGAATTATTTTCACAGTAAAACATTTAACCTTAATCCGTCAATACTGTCGTCGTTGATGGACCGGCCGGGCGCGTAGGGACGGCGGCCGACGGCGAGTTCCGCAGCACACCGGCACGCCACAACGTGTGATCTCTCGGGATACAACGCTTCCGATCCGGTGCGCGAGGACTGTTTGAGCCGGAGCGCCCCCGTCCCGGCGCCCGGCCACACATTCACATACACAAGAATGACGGATTAAGGCTAACCATATACATGCTTCGATATGGATATGGCGCCGTGCGGTATGTCAAAGCGCCTCTCCGTTCTTCCATCCGCAGAGGTCGGCGATGACGCACGCCGCACAGAGGGGATTTCGCCGACAGCTCCGTTTGCCATGCTCGACGATCAGCGCGTGAAACTCCCGGTACAGGGAAATCCGGCGCGGCAGACTCCTCTCGAACGTCTCCCTGATGCTCTCGTATGATGATCCACCGTCGATCGCTCCCATCCGTCCGAATATTCTCCGCGTGTAGGCGTCGACGACGAAATAGGGCCTGCCGAATGCATAAAGCATTATCGAATCGGCTGTTTCCGGGCCCACCCCTCCGAGTCGGAGTAGCGCCTCCCTCGTGACCACATCCGCGCCGATGAAATAATCGGCCAGCGTCTTCAACCGCCGCGCCTTCTGGTTGTAATAACCGGATGGACGCACGAGATGCGCCAGCTCCCTCTCATCGATGTCCCGGATAGCCGCGGGATCGAGAACACCGGCCCTGTTCAGGTTCACGATGGCCTTGGCCGCATTCTTCCAGGCGGTGTTCTGCGTGAGAACGGCACCCGCCGCTACCTCGAAAACCTGTTCCGGTGAGCACGGCCCGCCGGTGTAGGCCGGCTCGAATTCACCGGGCGGTGTCACGGGCCACCAGTGCTGCGGGCCGTACACGCGCCGCAGGGCCCGGTAGGCTTTGATGAAAAGCCCGTTTCCACTTTGTGGACGGCTCCGTGTCCGATCGATCCCGCTCATGCTCGATTCTCCCGTAACGTACTCTACTACATGGTAATACGCTGTAACGCCCGTGGCAATCCGATATTCCCGGAGCAGAAAACTATTTGACCGCACCGGAGCCATCGTATAGATTTGTTGTGTTACGAAAATATAAAAAATAACACGATTGTGGGAAGGATTCATGCACATACCCGACGGGTACATTTCACCGCATACATCGGGGATATTTTATCTTTTGACGGCCCCCCTCTGGTGGCAGTCTCTCCGCGCCGTCCGCACGCGCCTGGGGCAGGCGCACATACCGTTGCTCGCCATCCTGGCGGCATTCTCCTTCCTCATCATGATGTTCAATATCCCGTTGCCCGGGGGAACGACCGGACACGCGGCCGGGGGAGTTCTGATCGCGATCCTCGTCGGCCCCTGGCCTGCCCTGTTAGCGATCACGCTGACCCTCGCCATACAGGCGCTCTTTTTCGGTGACGGCGGTATCCTCGCACTCGGCGCAAACGTCTTCAACATGGGCTTCGTCATGCCGCTCGTGGGGTACCTCGTATTCAGGGCGGTAGCCGGCTCCTCCGAACCGGGAAGCCGCCGATTCACCGCCGCGGCGGCGATCGGCGCCTATATCGGACTGAACGCGGCGGCACTCGCCGTTGCGCTGGAGCTGGGATTACAGCCGCTGTTCCACCACCTGCCCGACGGAACCCCTCTCTATTGCCCCTTCAACGTCTCGGTGACGGTGCCGGCAATGATGATCCCGCATCTCACCGCCGGCGGAGCGGTGGAGGCCGTCATCACCGGAGGAGTGGTCGCCTTTCTCGGACGCTACCACCACGAGCTCTTCAGCGCCGGCGCCCGGTCCGCAGGGCCGGACGGTGGCGGGGGAGGAGCGTGATGAGATACACCAGGGGTTGGATTGCATTGATCGTACTGGCGATTCTGACACCGATCGGCATTCTCGTGATCGGAAGCGCTTGGGGGGAATGGGACCTCAACTCCGTCACGGAGATCGTGGGCTTCGCACCCGATGGAATGCGTAACGCGCAGAAAAAACGCCCCAGTGCGCCCTTCCCCGAGTACGAGTTCCCGGGCCTCGCCGCGGAGGGCTGGCGGACGGGAGTGGGAACGATCCTTTCCGCTCTCGTCGGGGCGGGGCTCACCACCGCGGCGGTACTGGGCATCGGCAGGCTTGTCAAGCATGGCACTCACTCTTGAGAAGAATATCGCCGCAGTCGCGCGCCTTATCGAAAACACGGTGGCGAACGAGCGCTGGGCACGTACGGGCGGATTGCTGCAATCGATCGACGCGCGGATCAAGATTGTGGCCCTGCCGCTGCTCGTGCTCCTCTGCTCCCTGACGAGGAGCATCCCCGTGCTGCTCGTACTGTACGCCGCTTCGCTGGTGTTGGCCTGCCTTTCCGGCATCGGAGCGTTCGATTTCATCAAGCGGGTATGGATTTTCATCCCACTCTTTACCGGAGTGATCGCGATTCCGGCGCTCTTCATGACGCCGGGGGAACGGGCCGCCGCCGTGGGTCCCGTCACGATCACGCGGGAGGGGCTCACCACCGCGGTCTATCTCATCATGCGCGTCTCGACGAGTGTATCGTTCGCACTGCTCCTGATACTCACCACCCGGTGGAACATCGTCACACGCGCACTCGGGCAATTGCGGGCACCTCACGTGCTCGTGTCGCTCCTCTCCATATCATACCGGTATTTTCTCCTCCTGCTGAGAACACTCGTCGAGCTGCTGGCGGCACGCACGAGCCGGGTTATCTCGACGCTCCCGTACCGTATGGAGCTCTCCTTTCTCTTTCGAAGTACCGGGTATCTCTTCGTGCGGTCCCTGCACCTCGCCGAGGGAGTGCAGTTGGCAATGGTTTCCCGAGGAAGCGATCCGGTGGATGGTTCATCTCTACCAGCCGGTCCGGAGCGTACGGACGTGCGGAGCGGTCCGGAGCGGCATGAACCGGGCGGCGCGGGGACCGGCGGGGACCGGGTTGAACGGGGCGGGGACCCCGGCGTGGACCGGGTATTCGAGCTGCGGAACGTCTTCTATGCATACCCCGACGGCACTCCCGGCATTCGGATCGATGCCCTGCGCATATACGCGGGGACCTGTACGGTCATACTCGGTCCCAACGGTTCGGGCAAATCGACGCTCCTGCGGATACTCGACGGACTCCTCTTCCCTCAGAGCGGCGAGGTCGACGCATTCGGCGGGGCCGTCACGGAGGAGCGCCTGCGTGCGAAAGAATTCAGACGGTTTTTCCGGAGCAGTGTCGGGCTCGTTTTCCAGAATCCCGACATACAGTGTTTCTCACCGACGGTGTGGGACGAGCTCGCGTTCGGTCCGATTCAGAAGGGCTTGAGCGGCGAGGCGCTCGAGCGCGTGGTGGAAGACGCGATGAAGCTGCTCGGCATAGACGCCCTCGGCGACCGTTATCCGTACCGGTTGAGCGGCGGCGAGAAGAAACGCGTCGCCATCGGATCCATCCTGACGGTCGATCCCGAGATCTACCTGATGGATGAACCGACGGCAAGCCTCGACCCGGCGACGGAGGGCGCCCTGATCGACCTCCTGTCCGAACTCTCCGAACGGCGAAAGACACTCGTCATCGCGACGCAGGATCTCCTCCTCGCCAGGCATATCGGGGAGAAGGCCGTCATCCTGGGGCCCGACCGGACCATCGCAGCCTCCGGTCCGGTTGCAGAGGTGCTGGAAAATCATGAAATTCTCGAGCGGACGGGGCTCATACATGCGCACCGGACGGCGCACCGGACGGCGGCGGCCGCATTCCGTCATTCGCATTATACCGAAAAAGACGGCGGGTGACGGGAAACCGCCGGGTGCGATGTCCGGCACGGGCGCAACTGCCGTGACAGGGACGAAAATGGAGGAATCCGGCCTATGAAAACGACACGATTCGGTGTTTCGATGGACGGCGAACTGCTCGGAAGGCTCGACCGCATAGTGAAACGGCGGCGGTACCCGAATCGCTCCGAGGCGATACGCGATCTCGTTCGCGGTGCGCTGGTGCAGGAAGAATGGAGCGAGGCGACGGGGGAAGTGATCGGTGTGCTCGTGATTGTATTCGACCACCACCGGCGCGAGCTGTCATCGCGCCTTCTCGACAAGGAGCACGATTGGGGCGGTGAGATCATCGCCACACTCCACCTGCACCTCGATCATGACAATTGCCTCGAGGCCAAGGTATTGCGCGGACGACCGGACCGCGTTCAGCGGATCTCCGATGAGCTGATCGCGATGAAGGGCGTGAAGTTCGGCAGGCTCATCCCCGCAACGGTGGGCAGCGGGCTCCAGTAGCGGCGGCTCAAGAATCGACGGCCGTGCGCTTTCGGGGGGATACGGGCGGCGTCCGCAGCATACTCCGGTGCAGGAAATCCCTTGCCTGCACATCGTGATATTTATATGGTCCAAAAAAGCAAGTAGTCACGTTCGGCACCCGGCGCAACGGCATGGGACCTCCGGGCCGCCGGGCGAATCACGTGCATCGGCCGGGATACCGAGGGTATGGCCGCGATTTACGTGCGGTGTCGTACGATGGACATGACGAGGAGCTGATCGATGGATCGAGAGGATTCCAATAAACCGGCGGCGGCCGGCCGCTCCGTCCTGCTGAGGATGTTGGATAGAATCGAAACGGTCGGGAACCGCTTTCCCCACCCGGCTACCCTGTTCGCGATATTCGCCCTCGCGGTCGTGATCGTATCGGAGATCGTCTCGCGGAGCGGAACGACGGCCGTGCACCCCGGCACCGGCGAGACGATCAAGGCGGTGAGCCTTCTGAACGCCGAGGGGCTCCGCTTCATATTCTCCAAGGCGACCGACAACTTCGTCTACTTTCCCCCGCTCGGCATCGTCCTCGTCGCGATGATCGGCATCGGCGTCGCCGAGGGTTCCGGCCTTCTCTCGGCGCTCCTCAGGCACCTCGTGACCGCCGCCCCGCGGCGCCTCGTCACGGCGGCGGTCATCGCCGCCGGGATCCTCTCGCACCTCGCCTCGAGCGCGGGGTACGTCGTCCTGATCCCCCTCGGAGGTATGATCTTCGCCGCCTTCAAGCGCCATCCGCTCGCGGGGATCGCGGCCGCGTTCTGCGGCGTCTCGGGCGGATTCGGCGCCAATTTCCTGATCGGATCGATCGACCCGATCCTCGCCGGCCTCTCCGAATCGGCCGCCAACCTCGTCGATCCCTCGATGCATATCAATCCGGCCGTCAACTTCTATTTCATGATCGTCTCCGCATGTCTCCTCGTCGTGCTCGGAACGTGGGTGACGGAGAAGTTCGTCGAACCGCGGCTCGGTGCCTACGAGGGTAAGACCGAGGCGTTTGACGAGGTCTCTCGCAACGAGAAGCGGGGACTCGCTTGGGCGGGTATCTCCCTTGCGGCGGTGCTCGTTATCCTCGCGATCCTCACGATCCCGGGAAACGCGATACTCCGCAACCCCGAGACGGGATCGCTGCTCCGTTCCCCCTTCATGAGCGGCCTCATAACGGCGATCATGGTCTTTTTCCTCGTTCCCGGTCTCGCCTACGGGATAGCGGTCGGTACGATTCGAAACGACAAGGACGCCGTACGGCACATGACCGGCTCGATGAAGGGTCTCGCCGGGTACATCGTCCTCGTCTTCTTCGCCGGCCAGTTCGTCTACTACTTCAAGAACAGCAACATGGGCGTGCTCCTCGCGATCAAGGGGGCGGAGCTGCTGCGTTCGATCGGCTTCACGGGCGTCTGGCTGCTCGTAGCGTTCGTCGTCCTCTCGGCGTTCATCAACCTCTTCATGGGGAGCGCATCGGCCAAGTGGGCGATCATGGCGCCGATCTTCGTCCCGATGTTCATGCTCCTCGGTTACCACCCGGGGATCACGCAGGCGGCGTTCCGGATCGGGGATTCGATTACCAATATCATCACACCGATGATGAGCTACTTCGCCCTCATCGTCGCCTTCGCGCAGAAGTACGACGAGAAGTACGGGATCGGTACGATCACGGCGACAATGCTGCCGTACACCATTGTATTCGGTATCTTCTGGACGATTCTGCTAGCCGTCTGGATGCTGCTGGGGCTCCCAACGGGGCCGGATGCACCGATCCGCCTTCCCTGATCGGGAGGACGCAATGAAAACAAAGGGTGCCGCGTGCCGCGGGGACACGGCACCCCGAGAGCGGCATTATTCTTTCTTTTCGAACAATGTTAGATACTCGCCGTACCCTTCTTTCTCGAGATCCTCTTTCGGGATGAATCGAAGCGCGGCGGAGTTGATGCAGTACCGGAAACCCGTCGGCGCCGGCCCGTCCTCGAAGACGTGCCCGAGGTGGGAATCTCCGTGCCGGCTGCGCACCTCGGTACGAGTCATGAAGTTGCTGCGATCGGCCTTCTCGACAATGTTGTCCGGTGCGAGCGGCTTCGTGAAGCTCGGCCATCCCGTACCCGAATCGAACTTGTCGACCGAGCTGAAGAGCGGCTCCCCCGTGACGATATCGACGTAAATACCTTCGCGCTTGTTGTTCCAGAACTCGTTGTCGAACGCCCGCTCCGTCCCGCACTCCTGTGTTACCGCGTACTGGAGCGGGGTGAGTTTATCCTTCAAATCGTCGCTGCCCGGCTTCATGTATGCACCGCTCCCTTCCCGGCGGTCTGCTTCCGGGGAGTCCCCTCCCCCGCCGGACGGCTCCGTAGTATCATCCCGTTTCTGAAAAATATTCCCGGACCTTTCGCCCCATATAGTATTGATAAATCCCTCTCGCCCCGATCCGCTCCGGTATGCCTTGTACTGCACCGGGCAGGTCCGGTAATATTCCTGGTGGTAATCCTCCGCTTCGTAGAAGATCGAGGCCTGTTTTATCTCCGTAACGACCGGCCGCTTGAATATACCCGATCCGTCCAATGCCTTCTTGGCACGCTCGGCGAGTTCTCTCTGCGCCTCGGTGTGGTAGAAGATCGCCGTACGGTACTGGGGGCCGCGGTCGGCGAATTGTCCGCCGGGATCGGTCGGATCGATCTGCCGCCAGAAAACCTCGAGAAGTTGTTCGTAGTCGACCTTCGATGGATCATAGACCACCTGAACCGCCTCGTAATGTCCGGTCGTTCCGGAACAGACAGCTTCGTAGGACGGATTTTCGACCTGCCCGCCGGTGTAGCCCGAGACGACTTCGACGACGCCGTCGAGTTGCTCGAACGGTCCCTCCATGCACCAGAAACAACCACCGGCAAAGGTGGCCTTCTCCAGTTCCGTACCGTTTGTAGAACTACCTATCATCGCAATCAACACCAATCCCAACAGCCACATGCCGTTCTTGTTCGGACGTTTCATGATTAATCGCCTCGCTGTTGCGCGCCGGATCATCTCGACGCGCCATATTCTGTCACATTCCTATTATAAATCTATTATGTTGTTTCCGCGTAAACAAGAATTAATATTATTTATATAGGTAAACGGTGATTCCGGTCCCGTAATCATCTCGCCGGCGGACGGGGCGTGGTTCGCCGTCGTTCGGGCCGTCGGCTACCATGCCGTCGGTCAGAGAATCCCGGTATTACCCGTCACGCGCCGATGAGAGAAAAATTTATATAATAATAAGTATTGCTGGAACCGGAGCGTATCCAAACACTATAATAGCATAGTGAACATCTCAGTATATGATCACTCGCTGATGCGGCTGTTTGCTCCCCGGGGATGTCAGGGCGTTAAGGAAAAAACTTGAAAACTATCTGCCGGTATATCGCGACGGCCATTGCATCGACGGCCATTTTGATCGTCTCTGTGTCGGCGGGGTACTCACTGGAGGATACGCGAGACACCACGTATGTCTTTACACTGAACAATCTGCTCGATATCGCATCGCGGCGCAATCCCGAGATACGTGCGGCCGAAGAGGCGGTATATGCGGCCGGGCATCGTGTATCCGTTGCGAAGGGCTACCCCGATCCGATGTTCACCTTCACCTACTTCCCCGAGAGCATCGAGACTCGCCTCGGCCCGCAGCGCAGCATTCTGTACCTGATGCAGCCGATCCCCTTCCCCGGTAAGCTCTCGGCGAAGGGGAGCATTTCCACCCTTGAAGCGACGATCACGCAGGAGAGGCTGAAAATCACGACGCTCAGAATACGCAGGAAGGTCAAGGATGCGTATTATACGCTCCTCGCCGCCGAACGCGCCGATGCGATCCTCGATCGGCAGGACGAGTTGTTCGGGCAGTTCGAGCAGCTCGTCAATACACGCCTGGAAACCGGAAAGGCGCCCCAGCATGATCTTCTGAAGGTGCAGATGCAGCGGCTGAGATTGCACGAGAAAAAACTTGCCAATGATGAACGGCGTTCGACCCTGACGGCTTCCCTCAATGAACTCCTGAACAGGCGACCGAACGATCCGATCGAGATCGAACCGGCCGGGACGACCAGCGAGATCGGCTTGTCCCTCGATGAGCTCCGCCGGCTCGCACTCGACCAGCCCGAGCTCCGTTTGGGAGAACTCGTCGTCGATCAGCGCATGCAATCGGTCGCCCTGGCACGCAAGGGATACCTACCCGATTTCACCGTCGGCATGAGTTACTTTGTCATCGGTGAATCGCCGCTCGCTATCCCCGATTCGGGAAATGATGCGTGGAATGTATCGATCGGCGCCAGGATTCCACTCTGGTTCGGCAAGGTGCGCGGGGATGTCGCGGCCGCGAGGAGCCTCGTTCGTCATGCCGAGTACACGCTCGCCTCGGCGCGGTCGCACATTCTCGCGGCCATCGAATCTCTCCACCGGCAGTACCGCATCGCCCGTGACATGGTGTCCCTCTACGAGGATGAGCTGATACCGCGGGGCCGCAGGGTACTCGAATCGGCCGAGGCCGGATACGTGACGGGGGAGGTCGATTTCCTCTCCGTACTGGACAGCGAGGTCATGCTCCTCGAGCTCCAGATCTCGCATGCCGAGAAAACAGCCGAGCTTGAACGCACGATCGCCGCCCTCGAGGAGGCGGCCGGCGCGGATCTCGTACCCATAGAGTAATTATCCGGTAGGAGGCCAGAGATGATACATGCACTATTGAGAATACATATTTCGACGGTGGCGCTTTTGGCCGCAGTACTCGTCGTTGCAGCCGTGGTGCCTGCACATGCTCAGGACGACGACCGGAACATCCTGTACTGGACCTGCGGGATGCACCCAACGGTCAAATCGGAGACCGCGGGCAAGTGCCCCATCTGCAACATGGACCTCGTGCCGGTATACGTGCAGCCCGCCGGCGCCGTGCCGGAAGGGGCGTCGAAGGCCGTCGAGCTTGTCATCGGTACGGATGCCGCCCGCCTCGCCAGGATCCGTACGGTCGAGGTCGCGAGACGGATGCTGTCCAAAACGATCCGCGCGGCGGGCCGGGTGATCTATGACGAGACGAGTCTCGCCGTCGTATCGGCGCGCGTGGGCGGACGCATCGAACACCTGTACGCTGATTACACCGGCAAGGAATTCTCGGCCGGCGAACCCATCGCGGCGATATACAGCCCCGAGCTCCTCTCGGCGCAGAAGGAGTTCATCCTCGCCCGCGGCTCAACGCTGGAGCCGGCGGCGAGGGAGAAACTGCGTCTGTGGGGGATCACCGAAAAGCAGATCTCGGAACTCGCCGGGCGCGGCGAGCCGTGGACGGAGCTCACGGTGCACGCACCGACCGGCGGTACGGTGATTCATAAAAATATCATGGAGGGTGCATACGTGAGGGAAGGCGAACCTCTCGTGCACCTTGCCGACCTCGACCGTGTATGGATCGTCGCCGATGTTTTCGAGCACGATCTCGACGCCGTGGCGACCGGCCAGCACGCGATCATTTCCCCCGAGGCCCGTCCCGGCCAGACGTTCGACGGCGAGGTCACCTTTATCGAGCCGGTTCTCGATACAAAAACACGAAGTGCGAAGATCAGGATCGAAACCGGCAACAAGGATCGAGCTCTCATGCCGGGAATGTTCGTACGTGTCGAGATCCACATCCCGATCATGCCGGCCGACAGCCACGAAACCGAGACAGCGCACGGAACCATGCATACCCAGGAGACGGTGGAGCATGACGGCGTTCTTGCCGTTCCCCGCTCGGCCGTCATCAATACGGGGACCAGAACCGTCGCGTTCGTCGAGATCGCACCGGGCCGTTACGAGCTGCGGCGGGTGAGGATCGGTCCCATGGCCGAGGGATTCTATGTCATTCTTGACGGGCTCCGGGAGGGTGAGCGTGTGGTGGAGCGCGGCAGCTTCCTTCTGGACAGCCAGACCCAGCTGACCGGCGAGGCCGAAGAGGTCTACGGCGGCGCCATCGGAAAGGAAAGCGGGAAAAAGGATTCGCAGATCCAGCACCGGCACTGATCAATATAATCGCACTGCTTCATGTGAGGAACACGCATGATCAATTATATAATCAAATGGTGCCTCGAGAACCGCTTTATCGTGCTGTCGATCGTCGCGCTCGTCGCCGGCGCCGGTGTCTGGGCGCTGCTCGGTACGCCGGTCGACGCGATTCCCGATATCGGTGAGATGCAGGTCCTCGTGATCGCCGACTGGCCGGGGCGCAGCCCGCGCGATATCGAAGACCAGGTCACCTATCCCCTCACGACGAAGTTGATGGGAATCCCCCGCGTGAAGACGATTCGCGGCAATTCCGCGTTCGGATTCTGTCTCGTCAATATCTTATTCGATGAAGGGACCGACTTCTACTGGGCACGGACGCGGGTACTGGAACGCATCAATCTCGCCCAGAACGACATGCCGTCCGGCGTGACTCCCGTTCTCGGGCCCGACGCCTCGGCACTCGGTCAGATCTTCTGGTACACGATCGAAAACGTATATTACTGCCCCGACCACCCGCTCGTAACATCCACCACACCGGATACATGCCCCGAGGACGGTAACCGGCTCGTTCTCGCCGAAACGGATATCGGAACGCTTCGCAGCCTGCAGGACTGGTACGTACGTTACCAGCTCACCGCCGTCAAGGGCGTCAGCGAGGTCGCCTCCATCGGCGGGTTCGTGCGCCAGTACCAGGTGCAGGTCGATCCCGATAAGCTCTTCGCCTACCGGATTCCATTTAAAAAAATCATCAACGCGATCAGCCGGAGCAACATCGACATCGGCGCAAAGGTCTTCGAAGAGGGTGGTATGGAGTTCATCATCCGGGGGATCGGATTCGTCAAGGGGATAGAGGACCTCGAACGCATCGTTCTCGACGCGGAGGACGGTGTGCCGGTTACCATCGGCGATGTCGCCACCGTCACGCTCGAACCCGATTTCAGGCGCAACGCGCTCGACAAGGAGGGCGCAGAGGCGGTCGGCGGGGTCGTCGTGATGCGGTACGGTGAAAATCCGCTCGGCGTGATCAATCGGACCAAGAAAAAGATAACGGAGATCGAAGCGGGCCTGCCGCCGGGCATCCGTATCGTGCCGTTCTACGACCGGACCGAGGTGATCGACCGAGCCACACACACGCTGAAGGTGGCGCTGATCGAGGAGATCCTCGTAGCCGCCGCCGTGCTCCTCCTGTTTCTCCTGCACCTGCGCAGTACACTGATCATAGCGCTCCTGCTCCCGCTCGGCATTCTCGGCGCGTTTCTCATCATGAAGGGCATCGGACTCCCGTCGAACATCATGTCCCTCGGAGGAATCGCAATCGCGATCGGTGTGATGGTCGACGCGGGGATCGTCATGACGGAGAACATCCACCGCCACCTCTCCGAGCGGGGCAGGACGGGTACCCGCATCAGCAGCGATGAGCGGATCGGTATCACACTCGCGGCGGCCCGCGAGGTCGGACCGCCGATCTTCTTCGCGATTCTCATCATCATCGTCGCCTTTATTCCGGTCTTCGCGCTGGTGGGTCAGAGCGGAAAACTCTTCCACCCCCTCGCATTCACCAAGACATTCGTCATGACCGTATCGGCGATACTTTCGATCACCCTCCTGCCCGTTCTGAGCACTTTTTTCCTCCGCGGGCGCCTGCGGGATGCACGGGAGAACATCATCACGCGGCTCCTCACGCAGACCTACCGCCCCGTGGTCAGGTGGTCGATCAGGCACCGCCTGCTCGTCATCATCGCGGCGGCGGTGATTCTCGCCGGCAGCTTCCTGCTCTCCACGACGATACCGGGTGAGTTCATGCCCCCGCTCAACGAGGGGGACCTGCTCTTTATGCCGGTGCTCCTGCCCGGCGCCTCGCTCACGCAGGTGCACGAGGTGATGCGCACGCAGGATGCAGTCATCAAATCGCTCCCCGAAGTCGAGACCGTGGTCGGGAAGCTCGGCAGGGCCGAGACGGCGACCGATCCCGCCCCCGTCGCGATGATAGAGACAATCATAAAATTAAAAGACAGGTCCGCGTGGCGGCCGGGAATGACCCGGGAGAAATTGATCGAGGAAATCAAGGAAAAGACACAGATGCCCGGTGTGAGTCCGATCATGACCCAGCCGATCAGAAACCGGATCGACATGCTCGCAACCGGCATACAGACGCCGGTCGGCATCAAGGTGTTCGGCAGCGATCTCCACGCGATCGAGAATGTGGCGATCCGGATCGAGGAACTACTGCGTGAAATTCCCGGCGCACTGGGGCCCTATGCCGAACGGCTCGGCAACAAACCCTACCTCGAGATCGAGATCGACCGCGAACGCATCTCCCGTTACGGTGTCCTTCTCGGTGATGTGCAGGACGTGATCTCGACGGCGATCGGTGGAATGAACGTCGCGATGACGATCGAGGGACGGGAACGATACCCGATCAGCGTCCGTTACCCCCGTGAGCTGAGGAACAGCGAGGATAAAATCGGCGCCGTTCTCGTATCGACACCGGACGGGCGCCAGATTCCCCTCGCGCTCCTCGCGACGATCAGAAGGGTACCGGGACCGGCGATGATCGCGACCGAGAACACCCTGCCGTACACGCGTGTCTTCGTTTCGATAGACCGGAGCGCCACGGGACTCATGGAATTCGTCGATCACGTGGAACGGTCGCTTGCGGAGCACATCAAGCCGGATCTGCCGGCGGGCGTCTACTACAGTATCGCGGGGCAGTACCAGTACAAACGCGAGGCCGATCTCCGGCTCCTCGTGCTCGTGCCGATCTGCCTGTTCATCATATACCTGCTGCTGTTCATCAAGTTCAAGTCGCTCTCGTCGGCACTGATCCTCGTGAGCGCGCTCCCCTTCTCGTTCGTCGGCGCCGTCATCCTGCAGTACATCCTCGGGATATACTTCAGCACCGCCGTCTGGGTCGGATACATCGCGCTGTTCGGCGTCGCGGTGGAGGACGGGATCGTGATACTCGATTACATGCGTATGCGAACGCGCGACAGCACCGACTTCATCGGATCGGCGATCGAGGCGGGCGTGCTGCGGGTCCGCCCGATACTGATGACGACCGCGACGACCGTGCTGGCGCTCCTTCCCGTTATGTTCGCGACGGGAACGGGGAGCGAGGTGATGATTCCGATCGCCGTTCCGACTGTGGGCGGCATGATCACCTGCACGATCTCGAACCTCATCATCGTACCGGTGCTGTTTACCTGGATCGAGAGCAGGCACAAACAAGTACGGCGTTCAGCACCTGACCGTTGATTCGTAAACGGCCTACCGTTAGACTCGACGGCGAATCAAGCAGTAGAGCGGAATCGATATCCTATTCGGGAGTAGATCAGGCGATGCGGCGAATATCCACGATCATATTGATCACGGGCTTTATCGCGGCCATGGCGATCGGCGGGTGCAGCGATGATTCGAACGGTCCGGGCAATTCTTTTTCCGTCGAGAATACCCTCGTTTTCGAACGGACGGACGGATCCCGTATCGGTTTCGAGCCGCACGTGTCGATCTGGTGCGGGCCGTGGGAACAGGGAGAAGTCCCCACCCGGACGTTGCATATCAGGTGATGGGACGGCGGCGGCAATTACTGGAGCCTGCGCGCCGTCCTCGACGACATCGGGCCGGGCGAGAAAATCGACTTTTCCAATTACTATGTTTGGAACGAGCCGTCCGGCGTCGACATCTTCGTCCTCGATACACCGAACGAGATCTCGACCGCACAGCCCGAGTCGCACGGATGGATCCTGTTCGAGGATGTGGGATGCGGCGTTCCGGGAATCGTGCAGTTCTCGATCGAGGCCGTTCTCGGCAGCGAATACCACGACGGAGATTCGCTCAAGGTGTACGGCGGCTTCAGCGCGAAATTCATGTAGCGGCGCCCGGCTCCGGCGGTGGAACCGTTATTCCTTCTTGTTGAAGAGGACCAATGCTCCCTCGACATTCCTCAACTTGACCACCGTGAGATGCATGATCGTCTTCGGTTCGCTCGGGGTCCGGAACGTCGCCTCGTACGAGGATGGGAGATCGTGGTTGCCGAGGGCACGCCGTCGTATGTAGTCCTGAATCATCTCGATCGACTCGTTGTGACATATCTCGAGAATAGGCAGCCCCGCGCACTCATCAACGGTACGCCCGAAGAGCGATGCGAAGTTCTCGTTCGCCATCAGGATGTTCTGGCCGCGGTACAGAACAGCCGCCTCACCGCACGCCTGGAATGCATCCAGCAGATTCTGCCTGCAATCCATGTTACCGCCTCCTCTCAGATAACCTGTGGCTCTGTCGTTCCTTCGAAACACGTTCAAGTTACGCCTCGGACACCGGCCGGTCAAACGTAATTATACTTCGCTTCGGCCGCGCGGCCGGTACGTGATCACTCGACGGCCGCAGGGATGACCGTGAGCGATCAATCGATGCCGGCGATGATCTCGACGCCGTTCAACGCGAGATGATACAAAAACAGCGTGTGGAGCAACCCGCCGTCGTGCGGAAGGACCCCCATCTCGCCCGCCCATTCGACCTGCATGTCGTACGTCTCGACACAATCGGCCGGCACGATGACGGTGCGGCGTATATTCGCGGCGTTCGCGGTGAGCCTGAGATGCATGGCGAGCTGGTAGACGCAGAGGTCCGTACAGTCACCGACGACGATGAAATGATCGATTTCTCCGTGCGAATCGATCCACTCATCGAGGATCGTCCCGCTCGCCGGGGATAGGGAGTTCTTCCCGACGATGCGGAACAGGCCGGAGAATGGAAGTGCGGCCAGCGCGGGGATCGTCTCCGCCTGACGCGTGCCGGCGATGCAGTGTGGACCGAACGCGTCGAACTCGGAAGCCTCATCGCCGTGGGTGTCCTGGAAGAGGAGAAAACGGTTCACCTCCGCGGCATGGGCCGTTTCGAAGAGCGCCACCACCGCCGGCACGATGGCCGCGACACGCGGGCTCGCCAGCGGACCCTCGTAGCAAAATCCGTTGATCAGATCGACCGACATGACCGCGGCGGCGCCGGATTCCGGAACCGCCGCGGCGAACGATCGGCGGTCGAGACCATCCCGCCATACACCGAGCCACCGCACAAACGGCTCCGACCTCTCGGATAACGACTCCTCGTTCATGATCCCCCCTCCGTGCCTCTACTCCTGAAATGAAACCGGTCTCAGATCGGGATTCTCCCCCGGAGCCCGCCCGATCTTCGCCATCGGAATCCACTCTTCGCTCACCCGCACACGCACCACATCGGCGGTAAAATCGTTGTTCGTTCCGCAACGCCTGCACGATGAGAGCAGCCACGAACCGACGCCGTAGATATCGACGGGGACCCCGCGCCGTTCGAATTCCCCGATCCGCTCCGGATCGAATCCGCCCGTCGCGACGATCTTCACCGAGCGGCAGTACTCGCGGGCGCGCCCGTGCCAGGAGGGTGGGATGTTCCAGCCCTCGTACGCCCTGTCAAGGGCCGTGCGCACGATCACCACGAGCTCCGGCGTGACCCCGCACTCCCGCGAGGGGTCACCGAGCTCCGGCACGCTCACGTCACGCATCGAACCGCTCGTGTCGAGACGCACGCCGTAGAGCCGGTACCTGTTCGCCGCCGTCTCGTCGCCCCGATCGATGCACCGCCGGTACCGGGTGAACAACGCCTCCAGGACGGCGAGCGAGTCCCCGACCGAGTCGTTATGAAAATCGACAAGGGCAATCCGCGGCACATCGGGTGGCCGCGTCTCGGCGAAGGCGACCATCAGCTCGGCGGTATCGCCGAGGAAGGAGGCGATCGCGGCATGGGCGACGGTGCCGCCCCCCGCGCCGCCCCACCAGTCCCCCTGCGCGTCGGTCGAAACGTACGAGCCGACTTCACGGCCCGTATCGAGCGCATACCGCCGGACGGCGATATCGTAGGCGTACCCGTCGGCCGCCTGGATCTCGTGCGCATCGAACCGTGCCGGAAAGAAGAGGACCGGTTTGCCCCGAGCCGCAACGAGCACCTCGTACACGTTCGTTGCGATACGGCTTGCCCGGCTCAATGCGCCGAGGGTGGGAGTCTCGAGTATGGCGAAATCACGGTACCGTCCCCGCACACGCATCACGGGCCACACCCGCAGCGGGCCGCCCTCGTGCGGCACCTTCACGCCGTCCTCGACCGCCTCGATATCGAGACGGCCGTATGTCTCGACGAAGGTGTCCCGTTCATCGAAGTATCCGGCGCAGTGACGGATCATCGCGAGCGCCTTGTCCACGCCGGCCACCAGCGTGAACGGCCGGCGCCGCGTGAACCACTGCATCTCGACCTCCATATCCCCGATCGAGACGGCGTCGGGCGGCATGCCCCGCGTCTCGAGAGCGGGCGAGCGCCCCCGGAACGAGTAACCGCGCCGGACCAGTTCCTCATACATGCGCACGCTGTTCTCGAAGTACTTGTCCGAATACCAGCCGCGCCGCATCCGGTCGATATCGAGCTTGAAGGCCTCGTCGGTGAGCCGTGTGCCGTTGAATATGCTCATTGTCCCTACACTCCCAACGGGACATTCTAGCGGGTGTGGGGCGAGGTGTCAAATGCTCGGGGGAAAAACGCGCCGGTGCGTCTTACACATGAAGGATCCCACCCGGCCCGGCGCCCCGTAACTATATGCTATTCATTCAACACGTTTTCTGTTATAACCGCTTGTATTATTCAATCATGGGAGGGTGTGGCGAATGCGGATGGCATTCCTCGGGGACGGCTCGTTGAACCATGTCAGGCGCTGGGTCTCCTACTTCCACGGGCGGGGCCATGAAGTGCTGCTGATCTCGTTCGAGGATGTGACGGGATGCCCCTTCCCCTCGGTGCGCCTGGCGAAGCACCTGCCGACAAAGCTGCTCGGATACCTCGCGGCACTCGGTGCGGTCAAAAAGCTCCTCGCCGATTTCCAGCCCGAGCTGGTGAACTCCCTGTACGTCGGCGGGTACGGACTGCTCGGCGCGCTCTGCGGGCACCGTCCGTTCGCCGTATCGGCGCTCGGTTCCGACCTCCTCGTCGACTACCCTTCCTCCCCTCTCCACCGGACGCAGATCCGGTACGCGATCCGCCGCGCCGATCTCGTCACGACCGACGCCGACGTGCTCTCCGGCATCGCGTCCGACATCGGTGCGCCGCGGGAGAGGATTCTCAAGGCATACTTCGGAATCGACGCGGCCGTTTTCCATCTCCCCGCCGGCGACCGCGGCGCGCCGGACCGCGGCGCGCCGATCGTCGTCAGCACGCGCAAGCTCCATCCCATTTACAATATCGACCTCCTGATCGATGCCGCACCGGAGATCGTCGAAGATACGGGCGCACGGTTCGTCGTGGTCGGCGAGGGGCCCGCGCGGGACCGCCTCGAGCACCTCGCATCGGCGCGGGGAGTGCAGGACCGAATCGCATTCGAGGGGAGAACGACGACGGAGAGCATCGTCGCGGTGCTCCAATCCGCCGCCGTCTACGTATCGACATCGCGATCGGATTCGACCTCGGTTTCCCTTCTCGAGGCGATGGCCTGCGGCGCCCCCCCGGTCGTGACGGATATACCGGCGAACAGGGAATGGATCGAAGACGGCGTGAACGGACTCCTCTTCCCGCCCGGCGACCGTCCCGCCCTTGCCCGCGCCGTAATCGACATGATACGGGACCGCGAACTCGCGCGATCGGTCCGAGAACGGAACGTGCGCCTCGTGCGCGAGCGTGGCCTGTGGGAAACCAATATGGAGCGTGTCGAACAAGCGTTCCGGCGGATCGCCGGTGTCGGGCCGTAGCGGTTCGAAGGCCTGACCGGCGCCGCGGCGCGATGTAAACGAAAAAACACGTGGCCGGGAGTAGAGTCATCGAGCAGAAGAAATCCGGCGATATCCAGCAATCGTTCATACTCCTTGCGCGGTGGATCGCCATCGCCCTCGTGACGGGCGTGTGCAGCGCGCTCATCGTCGCCCTGTTCAATATCACGCTGGAGTGGGGGCTGGCTGCGGCCCCCCGATGGATCCCCCGTGCGCCTTTTATCGTGCCGCTCCTGGGGGCCGTTATCGTCGGAACGCTCCTTGTCCGCCGGGTGCCGGAAGCGGGCGGCGAGGGGATTCCCTCCTACCTGCGGAGCGTCAATGCGGGAACGGGACGGTTGAGCCTCGCGGCGACGGCCTTGAAATTCCCCGCCACGATCGTCACACTGGGATCGTACTGCAGCGGCGGGATCGTGGGACCCCTGGCCCGGATCTGCGCAGGCGCCGGGAGCTCCACGACCGTCCTGCTCGGCCGGATCTTCAAGCTGCACGGCGAGGAGGATATCCGCATCGCCGCGATCTGCGGCGTGAGCGGTGCCGTGAGCGCGATCTTCCACGCACCCCTCGGCGGCGGATTCTTCGCGGCGGAGATCCTCCGCAAGGAATCGCTCCGGTACAGCGACCTCTTTCCCTCGATCCTGACCGGCGGCGTCGCGTACGCCGCCTCGCGCCACCTGCTCGGCCAGGAACCGATCTTCCGTGTGGCGGCCCCCGCATTCAGCATGACCGGCGCGCTCGCCCTCTGGCTCCTCCTCGTGGCCGTGGTCGCCGGTGCGTTCGGCGTGCTGTTCATCATCTCGTTCGAGAGAACCTCCCGGGCATTCCACCGCCTCCCGTTCGGCCAGCCCGGACGGGCCGCGATCGCGGGGATTCTCGTCTCCGCTGCGTGGCTCCTGCACGCGCGGTGGGCGCTCGGAACATCGATGCCTTTTTTCTTCTCCGTTGCGGGCGGTGACCCGGCGGCGGTCGTCACGCACCCCTTCCTCCGCGATCACGTCTCCCTGTTCCTCGTCATCGTTCTTTTCGTCAAGATCGCCGCCACATCCCTGACCGTCGGGAGCGGTATGAGCGGGGGATTCACCGGCCCCCTGATCATCCTCGGGATGGGAAGCGGCGCACTGATGAGCTCGCTGTCCGGATTCGGCGCCGGGACCCCGGCCTACCACAGTTGCATCGCCTGCGGCGTCGCCGCGATCCTCGGCGCCGCGATGAACATTCCGATCGCTGCGATCATCATCACGATCCGTATCTTCGGCGCATACTACGCCCTCCCCGCCATCATCGGCGGCATCCTCGCGTTCTTTATCTTCAAGAGCAGAACGATCTACGAATACTCGACGGCCGCATCGGCGCGCGGCGGGCGTACGACGAAGTAATGAACGCACAAAATCACGGTGACGGCGGTGCGCCGTGGCGACCGGCGGCGGCATGCACGACCATCCGCGACGATTCACGACAGGGAACAACACAGCAGTACGGGAAACGACGCGCACGCATCGATCCTTCTCGATTCGCGGCTACGGGATTTGGCCCACACCGGCAGCCCGGCGCCGCTCGAACTGGGTACTTCCACCCATCCCGCACCGGGAATCACCGTGACGCCTTCCCCCTCCATCAGGATACGACGCCGGGAGCTTAAAATATAACTCATTATAAATAAAACGATTGAATCGATGAAGATGCAATCGTAGCGATGGGCATCGATCGCGTGTCGCGGCGGGACGAGATGAGGAATACATCTTGTTATGCTGTGTAGATGGAAGATCGTATCAGGGCTGTGCAAAGGGGTGGCGCGAATGTCAGTCTGGATTTCGGACAGTTCGGTTCTCCGGCTCATTACGGTCTTTCTCGTCTTTTCCGCGGTGATCAACAGATCGAAAAGACCGAATCTCCAGGGGATCATCAATGCGGTTGCGATCGCCGTGACCCTGCCACTCTACAGTGTCACGGAAGGTATGAATGGCATCGTGATCGGCCTTTCCGGCGCCGGAACGGCGGCGCTCCTCGCGCTGCCGCTCCATCGTCTTGGATGGATGAAGCGCGCCGACATATTCACGACCTGTGTCATCGGCACGGCCGTGGGACCGATCAATTTCGCGCTCGCCTATTGCATCGCCACCGGTTTCGTTCTGGTCCAGCATGTCCTGAAAGCGCGCACGACGTTCATGACGGAATCCCTCTTCCAGGGCATGCCATTCTATCCGTTGACACCCTACCACGGCATCATTCGACCCTCCCTCGTCGAGATGGAATCGCATCGCATGCTCGATGACGACAGCAGAGATGGTGCGCCGTTCGGAGAACCCGGTGTCCCCCACGGAGGGCACGCAACGATCTCGATCACACCGGCACAAAGTGAGATTCTCCCGTGGCCGGGCAAAATCGCTCTCGCCGTCATCGCCGTCTTGATGCTGGGAATCACCTGGTAGAGGAGCACCGAGAATGTCGGTACGAAACAGGACCCGCGGCACGTTTCTCGCGACGACGCTTCTCAACTTCAACGCGCATTTTCGCGAGACGCTCCATTTCCTGAACCGAAGCGGTATCCCCGATGACTGCGGGGTATGGATAACGCCGTGCCACGCCGTGTACACGGTCGGCATTCACCAGCCGGTTGATATCGCGTTCCTCGACAGGGAGGGACGGATCGTCAAGGTGCTGCGCAACTTCCCTCCGAACTGCTACACCGACGAGGTGCCCGATGCGATCGGCGTCCTCGAGCTCCCCTCCAACTGCCTCGCCGAGAGCGGAACACGTGCCGGGGATGTGCTGGAGCTCGATCCCTCCTGAGTCACAGCCGCAGGGTGCACGGGGGCCGAGCCCCAATACATAACAGCCGCGGCGCATCCCGTCACCAGTACCCGATTGCCGCATGCCCCACCCAGTGACGCAACGTATTGATGTTGGTGACGCCGAGGCCGGTTTCACCGAGCGGCAGCGGGCCCGGATCGATGCTCGTACCGTACCGCAGGAGGTGCCCGGTGGGCGGTTCCCGCCCGGCACGTTCCACCACCCCGAGCAGCACGCTGAGACCGAACGGGATCGAGTAGACGCCGCACCACGTCACCGTGTACGGCCATTCGAGGTCGTCCCGCTCCACCCGTTCCCTGAAACAGGCGATCGACTCCCTGCTCACCGTCCGTGCGAGACACGTGCGTGCAATGGACAGATCCTGTTCGACCGCCTTCTCGTACCCCTCACGGTCCGTACCGAACGGGGCGTAATTCCTCCCGTCCCACCGGTCATCGCCGTAGTGGACGCAGTCGGCCGAAATGAGAATCGTGTAATCCTCGCCCAGCTTCATGCCGTGCCTGCGCGTCACCTCATGCAGAACGCCGGCCATCTGCCGGGCGGCCCCGGCGAAGAGCGGTCCCTCGAGCCGCGTGACGAGTACGGGCAGGATGCGGACGTTCCGGTTGTAGTACTGGAGAAGCGGCACGAACGCCTCGAGGGAATGCTCCCCGGCGTGCAGCTCGTTACTGACGAGCACCATTTCCGGGGGAAGCGCATCGATGATCTCATCACGCAGCGGAGACACCGGGCAATCACCGTACGGGCCCTTCCACGCATCGAAAGAATCGAATACGAGCTTGCCCTGCAATCCGCGCCGCCGCGCCGCGTGGCACACGCCGAACAGCACTACGAGAGGCGTCCTGATCTCCCGCAGCGCGTGCACGTAGACGCGTCCCGCATACAGGTAGTCGTCGTGCGGCGCGATGGCACCGCCGATCCCCCGTTCGCCCATCAGGGGAAATCGCTCCGCGTTCGCCGCGTAGCGATCCGCCTCGAGCGAGTCGGCGAGCATGATCACCGCCTCGATCTGCGCGGGGTCCGTCGCGTAACCGATCGTATCGGCGGGCATCCTGATCTCCGGCGCCGTGCCGGCGGCGCGTCCGGGAACGGCGCATTCCGCAACGACGGAACACGACAGCAGCACCACGATGAGCACATTCAGCATGCGGTTCGGCATCGAGCACCTCCACTTCGAAAACGGTTCGTTCCGACACGGAAAATACTAACATCTACAATGAGGAACGTATATATTCACTTTTCGAGCATCGACCGGCGCGGTCGGCCGATTCGTGGACCCTTCCGGCGCAGCGAGACCGTTCCCGATCGAATGAAACGGCGGTCACCGCATGGATAGAATTAAACGACGGATACTGGCGGCGGTCTCGCTTCACCACGCTTGCAACGACGGTTCGGTCGTGGCGCTGCCGGCCGTTTTTCCCATACTGTACACGAAAACCGACCTTATCCAACGGTACTCGGACATCGGCACGATCATCCTCGTCGGGCTCATCGTCGCATTTCTGTTTCAACTGCTCATCGGCCACCACGTGAGGACCCACCATTACCGGCGCTTTCTCGCCCTCGACGCGGCCATCGTCGGTTTTTCCCTGCTGCTCCTGACTCTCTCAAGCAGCTACCTCACGCTCGTGCTGTTCTTCATCGGCGTGAGAATCGGAACGAGCATCTACCATCCAGTCGGCATCGCATGGATCTCGCATGCATTCGCCGGGAAGCGGCTCGATCGCGCGATGGGCTTACAGAGCGCATTCGGCGACATCGGCGTGCTTGTATCCTTCATATTGACGGGATTTCTCGCAGAGCGCTTCAACTGGAAACTGCCGCTCCTCGTGTGGAGCGGCGTCAATTTCATCGTCCTGCTTTTTGGGCTCCTCATCTCGCGCGGAACATCCGACCGGCCGGTGGTCCTGAGGAACGAACACGTATCGTGGCGGGAAACGTTCTGCAAGCTGAAGCCCTTTATCCCCTTGTTACTGCTCGGCGGCATCTCATGGGGCATCACGCTCAACTACGCCCCGAGCCTCCTCAACCACAAACTCGGAATACCGATGTCGCGGACGGGCGTCGTCCTCGCCTGCTGGCTGGCGGCGGGCACCGTCTCAACGATGTTCTACGGATATATCGCCGATTTCCTGGGACGATCGCGGACCCTGACACTCGCCTATGTCGTCGTCATCGCATCGGTTCTCGTAATGGGAATCAGCGACAATGCCGCAGTCACCATCGCGGCGATCATCGTCTACGGATTGGCCATCTTCATCACCTACCCCGTGAACCTCTCATTCGTCGGCAGCATCATCGACGCGAAGAACCGGACGGCCGCCTTCAGCCTCGTGTCGAACGTCATGATCATCGGCAATTCGACCTTCGCGTTCGCCTCGGGATTCCTCTCGGACGCCTTCGGCATACACACACCGTTTTTGGTCCTCGCGGTCGTCACATCGATCGTTCTCGTCTACCTCCTCGTCAGCCTCCGTCATGGCCGGATACCGGCCGGAAGGGCCTCCATGGAATTGATTCCGGAGGATATCGTATGCGGGTGAGCCCCGCCGGTCAGTCACTCCCCGTTCGAAGCGGCCGCCGGGGCGCGCCGCCAAATCGTCCTTGACCGGGCACGGCGGGTGTACCTATAATCCGATCCTGTACATATCGTTATTTTTACCGGACAGAGAAGGAGAACAAGTAATGGACTGGGGACTCAAAAACAGATTGTCTCGTATTATCAAACCGGATACCGGTCACACGGTCATGCTGGCGGTCGATCACGGCTACTTTCTCGGACCGACACGCAAGCTCGAGGTTCCGCGGGATACCATAACGCCGCTCATACCGTACGCGGACGCCTTGATGCTGACGCGGGGCGTGCTCCGAACATCGGTAGAGCCCACCGAGAACCTGCCGATCGTGCTGCGGGTTTCGGGAGGAACGAGCATCATCGGACCGTCGCTCGCCGACGAGGAGATCACCACGACATTCGAGGAGGCGATCCGTCTCAACGTCTCCGCCGTCGCGCTCTCGATATTTGTCGGGACGGAATACGAGAAACAGACGCTCAAGAATCTCGCAGATCTCGTCACCGAGGGACAGCGGTACGGCATCCCCGTACTGGCGGTGACCGCAGTCGGCAAGAAACTCGAAAAGCGCGATGCGCGTTTCCTCTCGCTCTGCTGCCGCATAGCGGCCGAGCTCGGCGCCCATTTCGTCAAAACATACTACTGCGACGATTTCCAGAAGGTCGTCGAATCGTGCCTCGTACCGGTCGTCATCGCGGGCGGACCGAAGCTCGAAACGTTCCGCGACGCCCTCCAGCTCGCTCACGACGCGATGAGCCAGGGCGCGGTCGGCGTCGACATGGGACGGAACATCTGGCAGTCGGAGCAGCCGGTGGCCTCGATACGCGGCGTCCGCGCCGTCGTGCACGGGGGGGCCACGGTCGACGAGGCCATGGAGATCTACGAAGGCGAGATGGCCAAAACGACCTGACACGGCGGCCGTTTCGCCACAAACCTCTCTTCGCCTCTCAAGAACAGGAATGGTGCACACCGTGAAAACGATGCGTGCAGCGGAATACTACAACAACAACGATATCCGTATCGAGGAACGTCCCGTTCCCGCGATCGGCCCCGGGGAGCTGCTCGTGCGCGTGGAATCGAGCGGTATCTGCGGCAGTGATGTGATGGAGTGGTACCGAATTCAGAAAGCGCCGCTCGTACTCGGACACGAGATCGCCGGGGTCGTCGTCGATGCGGGGAAACGGGTCGAACGGTTCAGTGCGGGGGACCGCGTATTCGTATCGCACCACGTGCCGTGCAATGAGTGCCGGTACTGTGAAGCGGGACAGCACTCGCTCTGCGACACGCTCCGCTCGACGAACTTCGATCCGGGTGGATTCGCCCAGTTTATCAGGGTGCCCGAGATCAACGTACGGACCGGTACGTTCCTTCTGCCGGAAGGGATGTCGTTCGACGAGGGCGCCTTCGTGGAGCCCCTGGCATGCGTGCTGCGGGGTCTCCGTGTAGCGGGATTCAAGGCAGGCGGCAGTGTGCTCGTCCTGGGAAGCGGCATATCGGGACTTCTCTTCGTCAAGGCCCTCAGGGCGCGGGGAGCCGGGCGCATCGTGACGACCGATATCGAGCGGTACCGGCTCGAGGCCGCGCGGCGCTTCGGGGCCGACGCGGCGCTTGTCGCCGGAGATGCAACACCGGCGAGGCTCCGGACGCTGAACGAGGACGCACTTTTCGATCTCGTCATAACCTGTGCCGGGATGACGTCCGTCGTGGAGCAGGCGTTCCGGTCGGCGGAGCGCGGCGGCACGGTCCTGCTCTTTGCACCGCTCGAACCGGGAGTCGAGGTGACGCTTCCATTCTTCCGGATATGGCGCGATCAGATCACGATCCATTCGACATACGCGGGATGCCCCGAGGACATAGAGAAGGCAATCGAGATGCTCCGTGATCCGGATTTCACGGTAACCGACATGGTGACCCACCGTCTGCCCCTCGGAGAGACCGGCGCGGGTTTTCGCCTTGTCGCCGCAGGGACAGAATCGATCAAGGTCATCATCAAGCCGCAGGAGTGAATCAGCAGGCGAGACGGACCATGGCGAAAAAACGGATCGAATTCATGATCACAGCGTTCAGGGACGGGTTTCAGTCCGTCTACGGCGCCCGTGTTCTGACAAAGGATTTCCTGCCCGCGGTCGAAGCGGCCGTCGAGGCGGGGCTCACGCACTTCGAGGCGGGCGGCGGAGCACGCTTCCAGTCCCTCTATTTCTACTGCAATGAAGACGCCTTCGAAATGATGGACGCGTTCCGGCGAACCGCCGGTCCCGACGCGAACCTCCAGACGCTCGCGCGCGGAATCAATGTCGTCGGGCTCGAGTCGCAGAGCAGTGACATCATCGAGCTCCACGCCGAACTGTTCAAGAAACACGGGATCACCACGATACGAAATTTCGACGCCCTCAACGACGTCGACAACCTCGACTACAGCGGCCGCTGTATCGTGAACGCGGGACTCAGGCACGAGATCTGCGTTACGATGATGGGGATGCCGCCCGGCTCGCGTGAGGCCCACACACCCGAGTTCTACATGACGGTGCTCCGGAATATCCTCGATGCCGGCATACCGTTCGACTCGGTCTGCTTCAAGGACGCCTCGGGTACCGCCACGCCCGGGACGGTCCACGACACGATCGCGCAGGCCCGGAGGATGCTGCCTCCCGGAACCCCCCTCCGCTTCCACACGCACGAGACGGCCGGCACCAGCATAACCTGCTACCGGGCCGCCCTCGAGGCCGGGGCCGACGCGCTCGACCTCTCGATGGCGCCCGTCTCGGGCGGTACGGGGCAACCCGATGTGGCCGTCATGTGGCACGCCCTGCGCGGCACGGAGTACGACCTCGGCATCGACATCGACAAAGTGCTGAAGGCGGAGGAAGTGCTCAAAGAATGCATGCAGGATTACTTCCTCCCCCCCGAGGCGATCAGGGTCGAGCCGATGATTCCCTTCTCGCCGATGCCCGGCGGCGCCTACACGGCCAACACGCAGATGATGCGCGACAACAAGATCCTCGCCCGGTTCCCCGAGGTCATCGCGGCAATGAAGGATGTGGTGGCGCTCGGAGGATTCGGAACCTCCGTTACGCCGGTCAGCCAGTTCTACTTCCAGCAGGCATTCAATAATGTAATGTTCGGACCGTGGGAGCGGATCGCCGAGGGATACGGCAAGATGGTACTCGGATACTTCGGCAGGACCCCGGTTCCTCCCGACCCGAAGATCGTCGAGCTCGCCGCGGAGCAACTCGGCCTCGAACCGACCGGGCGGAGCCCGCGCGAGATAAATGACGAGGACCCTTCAAAGGGAGTCGGGGCGGCGAAACGGTTGCTCAAAGAGGCGGCCGTACCGATCACCGACGAGAACATATTCATCGCCGCGACATGCCGGGACAAGGGGATCGCGTTCCTCCGGGGCGAGGCCAAGCTCAACATCCGGAAGATCACACCGTCGGAGAAATGCGAAACGATCGCGCTCGACCGGAAGGCATCCCCTCCGGGTGGTCCGGCGGGAACGGGCCGGCCGGACGGGACGCAGCGGCGGAAGGCCGCATACCGGGTCACCGTCGCCGACCGGACGTACGCGATTCTCATCGACGGAAGGACGATCACCGTCGACGGGACGACGTACGGTATCGAGGTACACGGGCAGGGAGTGGAACAAAGAGCGCAGAACGGGAGTTCTCACACCGCCACGGGCACCCGGCAAACCGGCGGCGGATCCCGGCATACGGGAGCGGGAAGAACACGGAGCGCCCGGTCGTACGCCGCCGCGGCCGCCCACCATGTCAATCATGAAGGTGAGATCGCCATTACGGCCCCGATGCCCGGGGCCATCATCCGGATCAATGTGCAGCCCGGCGATGTCGTCGAGGGCGGGGCCGTGCTCATCGCGCTCGAAGCGATGAAGATGGAGACGGAGATCACCGCTCCGGTCGGGGCGACCGTTTCCTCCGTCGAGGTCTCCCCGCATGACACCGTCTCGGCGGGCCAGACACTTCTCTGGTTGGACCGCGCCTGATCCTCACCGCTGCACATCGTGCACCGTATCACCTCCCGGGATCGATCACGAATACCATTGACTTCGTGCGCGAAAAACGTTCATAGTAGCGGTGCCGACAGGAGAGGTTTGATATGAATACAAAGATCGTCGTTGCCTTGATTCTCATTATCATCGCGCTGGTGATAGCCCTCCAGAACACGGCGAACGTGCCGATTCACCTGCTGTTCTGGGAATTCGGAATGCCGCGGATCGTCATGATCCTGTTCACCCTGGTCCTCGGCATCATTATCGGATATGTCATCGCAACGGTACGTTGCGGCAGAAAAGAAAACCGGAAAACGGCACCACCCCCCACCGGAATCGATACCCCGTAACGAGACGATGCCGCCCGCGATTCCGTACCGCCGCGGTTCGCGTAACGCGGACACCGCCCGGGAATGGGACGTTTACCGATAGGCGGTAGGCATTATATTATACCGTAACAGGGAGGTGGACAATGCGCACTCTCGCACGGATAGCGCTTACGCTCATCTGCTGTCTCCCGCTCGTCAACTGTTCCGATGATTCATGTATCTGCCCGTGCGGTCAAGACCTTCCGCAACCGGATATCGTCGTAAAGGATCTCGAAGCGGATATCTCGATCGGTTACGGGCAGACCGTCCTCGTCGAGGAGGAGAATCTCTACATCACCTTCATACATGTCACCGAAGGGAGATGCCCCTTCGAGGTCGACTGCTTCTGGGAGGGGCAGGCCGCTACCGCATTCCGGATCGACCTGCCCGGCAGGGGACCCTCGACTGTGACGCCGATCATCCGGCCGTCGAGCGAGCCCGGCAAGACTCCCGACATGACCGATTACACATGGGGGTACAGTTTCACACTCCTCCGGCTCGATCCCTATCCCGATCTCGAGCACGATTACGATCCCGAGGACTACAGCGCCATCCTGATGATCGGAAAGGTATCGAACGGCGTCCGGATCGATCGTGTAATCCCCACCTCTTCCCCTCCCGGTCTGCTCCAGCGGGACCCCGTCGTTGTCCGGGAGGGAACGATCACCGGCAACGTGCTGACACTGACCGTGTCGCACGGCGGCGGCTGCGGGGATCACGCGTACAAGCTGTACTGGAGTCCCGCATTCATGGAATCGTACCCCGTCCAGACGAATCTGTTTCTCCAGCACGTCAACCTCGGGGATTTCTGCGAGGCGTTCATCACGACGCAGGGTTCATTCGATATCAGGGAGATCGCCGAACGGTACGCGGCCGGTTACGGCGGATTCGATGACATCATTCTGAATGTATACGGGTACTTCGAGGATGAACCGGGGGACCGGATATCGGTCACCTACTCGCCGGAGTAAAACGGTACGGCCGTACCGCGGGCACCGCGATCGCGATAATCCATTCCGGCGCCGGAGGGCCGCGGCCGGGATCCGGCCGATGCTACACCGCACCGCGCCGCAGCACCATGCAGAACGATTGCTCGAATGCATTGACGAGCGGCAGCCTCCGGTGATCCAGCCGCAGCAGCGAGCAGAGTGCCGCGAGCACCTTCGGGGCGAGACGGATGTGCGTCAGGTGCTCCCCCTTCCAGGCGGCGAGAATATCGAAACCGTACCGGCGGACCAGCCCTTTCCAGTAACGCGACTCACGCACGTTGATATGGGTCGGATTCGTATCGGGCAGACCGATGAGTGGGATGGTGCGCATCCGGTACGGCAGGTCCCGGTTGGGGGTCGTCACGACGACGAGCCCGTCGATCCCGAGGTAGTCGCCGGCACGGCCGAAGAAGATTCCGGGGTCCATGAGATGCTCGACGACGTCGAAACAGGTGATGACATCGAAGAATCCCTTCTCCAAGGGCCATTCCTCGTCGGTGATGTCCCCCCGCTCGATACGTGCGGATGTGTAGCGCCCGGCGATCTCGATCGAATCGGGAAACGGATCCATGCCGTACAGGCGCCGGAGCCCGTACTCCTTCTCCATCAGATGGAGAAACACCCCATAGCCGACCCCGATATCGGCAAGGCGTATCTCGCCGAAGCGCCCCCCGAAGTGGTTTCTCAGAAACTCGATCTTCGGCAGGTACTTCTCCCGCTGGAATCGCAGGCCCTGCTCGGAATAGAGGGTCCGGATGGAATGGGTAAAGGTTATGTTCTTTCTATCGCGCTCCATGTGGACAACGGCGCCGGTCATCCCCCGCGTTTCACCATCTTCGAGTAGTGATACATGAAGAGTGAGAGTGCGGCCAGCATAGCGATCGCAAGCAGCTCACTCGCAGTCTCGGAGTACGTCACCCGCAGGAAACGGTCCAGGCCGATAACCGCAACGACGGCGGAGAACACCCCGGCGATCGAGCCGCCGGCGATGTATCCGGATGCAACGAGGATGCCCCGTTCCTTTCGCTCCTTGACCAGTTCGGCATCCTTCGAGCTCCTACCGACGAGGTACGAGATGAAGCCGCCGAGCAGCACGGCCGTGTTGAGCTGTATCGGCAGGTACATTCCCAGCGCGAAGGCCAGCGCCGGCACGCCGCTCATCGCGAGGAGCACCGAGATGATCACTCCGAACGCGAAAAGGATCCACTGCACGCCGGCTTCGGGACCCATGAGGCCGTAGATGATCTCCTTCATCGCGGAGGCCTGCGGCGCGGGCATTTCAAGCGAACCCAGCGTGTAGGTCTTCGCGAGCAGTATCATGGCGATGCCGCAGAAGGCCGCCGAGACGAGGACGCCGAGGAACTTGTAGACCTGCTGGTTCCTCGGTGTCGCGCCGATCCAGTACCCGGTCTTGAGGTCGGTGGCGAAGGCCCCGGCGACGGCGAGCGCGGTGCAGACAACGCCGCCGACGATGAGCGCCACGAACATCCCCGGTTTGCCGGTGAGCCCGACCCTCGTGAGAATGACGCTCGTGATGATGAGGGTCACGAGCGTCATGCCCGAGACCGGATTCGTCCCGATCAGGCCGATCGCGCGGGCGGCGACCATCGTGAAGAGAAACGATATCCCGAGCGCGAGGAGAACGCCGATCGTGGAGACGAGGGAATTGGCGAGCCCGCCGCGGAAGAACAGCCATACACAGATCGCGCACCCCGCGATCCCCAGCAGGACATCCCGCATGTTGACGTTCCGCTCCGTCCTGACGTCCGCGTGCACCTCACCGTGCGTCGCTGCAATCCCCTTTACACCCAGCATGAACGACTGCCCGATCGAGGGTAGGCTCCGGATGATTCCCATGATCCCCGCGCCGGCGATGCCGCCGATACCGATCAGCCGCACGTAGTTGACGAAGATGTCATCGACGCCCATGTCCGCGATGGGAACGGTCCCCGGTGGGATGACACCGGTGAGATGAGAGCCGATATACTTGGTGAACGGTATGAAAACGAGAAAGGAGAGGAAACTCCCCGCAGCGATTATCGAGGCATACTTGATCCCGACGATGTAGCCGAGCCCCACGATCGCCGAGAGACCGTCGATACGGATCGCCATGGCGAAACGGCGCTCGAGCCAGCGGCCGATCCCGACCGCATGAAAGGTGATGACCTCCCGCCAGAAGTTGAAGGTCAGTATACAGAAATCGAAAACGAATCCGACGAGGGCGCTCCAGACGAGCGTCTTCGCCTGCTGCCCGGCGCTCTCCCCCGCCACCAGTATCTCCGTCGTCGCCATCGCCTCGGGAAAGGGGAGTTTTCCATGTTCGTTGACCATGAGATAATTCCGCAGCGGGATCAGGAAGAGCACGCCGAGGCACCCGCCGAAGAAGGCGGTCAGGAAGATATGCCAGAACGACACCTCTATATCGAGCATGTAGAGCGCCGGAATGGTGAACACGGCACCGGCCACGACCGCGCTCGACGCGGCGCCGACCGACTGGATGATGACGTTTTCGAGAATCGTGCTCCGGCGGGCGAAGACCCCGGCCATACCGACCGCAAGGATCGCGATCGGTATGGCGGCCTCCATCCCCTGCCCCGCCTTGAGCGCAAGGTAGGCCGAGGCAAGCGAGAAGATCATCGCCATGACAAGACCGATCCCGAGAGAGCGCAGCGTGACCTCGAGCGGCGCCCGGTCCGCGGGTACGATCGGATGGTATGACTCCCCCTCGTTCAGTTCCCGGTACGCCTCCGGTGGCAGCTTTGTCGGTACGTCAGGCATATGTTTTTCCTTCTTCCGAGTCAGAACCTGTTGATCAGGGTGCGGAACCGTACCCGGTCCCACCACGCATGCATGTGTACGGCGATCTCTGGGGGGCGCGCCTCCCGCTCCCGTGCCGCGCGATCTCCGGCACGGACCATCGCCCCCGGCCGGCCGCTCCGAAGATCGGCGGTTCAGTTTACTGTATCATTTCACGCGCGATCCAGTCAAAAAAATTACGGTTCCGGCGGCCGCCGCGTTACCTCCGGCCCCTGTCTGCAGAAAGATCCGTCCGGCGCCCCACGCCATCGCGGGAATGAGCGTACCCTGGCCCGAGATTATAATTTACAAAGATAATCAGTTGGTGCATTATGGCACGTAATGGAAAATGCCATGAGCCCGCGTGGCCGGCATCGATGCGCCATTCGCGATGTACGGGCACGGCGAAGAAAGGGGAATGGCCTCATGATTCAAAGAAAATCGACCTCCTTTACCGTCACCATCTCATGCATCGCGCTGCTCGTCTTCCTCGTACCGGCGGCACTGAGCGCCGCCGTATTCGCACCCGAGGACGCGCTGAGACTGAAACGGTGCATCAGCGCGGCGATCAGCCCCGACGGAGAATGGATCGCCTATACGGTGGAGGTCCCCCGGGAACCGGACGAGGAACCGGGACCGGCCTACAGCGAGCTCCACCTCGTCTCCACCGGGCCGGGAGCGGTTCGTCCCTACATCACGGGGAAGGTCAATGTGCTCTCGCCCCGTTTCAGCCCCGACGGCGTGCGGATCGCGTTTCTGATGCGGCGCGGCGACAAGGCCAAAACGCAGGTCTGGATGATACCCGTGTCCGGCGGCGAGTCGGTGCCGATCACCAAATCCAAGACGGGCGTCAGCGCGTTCCGGTGGCATCCCGCCGGGGACCGGATCGCCTACATCGCGACGTCGCCGGAGAGCGGGCGCGAGAAGGAGCTCGATGACAAGGGGTACGGCTTCGTCTACTTCGAGGAGAACCTGCGCCACCGGAACCTCTACATGATCGGCGTGAGGAAGGACGGTGGGATCGGCGAGGCGGAGCAGATCACCGAGGATGGAACGGTGTGGGACTTCGAGTTCGACCGTGAAGGCAGGAGGATCGCCGCCGCGATCTCTCCCGAGAACCTCGTCGATCATCGTTACATGTTCAACAAGATCCACATCATCGACCTCGAAACGAGGGATATGACCCGGCTCACCGACAATCCCGGCAAGCTCGGGAACTTCGCCTTCAGCTCCGACGGCTCGATGCTGGCCTACACGGCGGCGAAGACGCAGGAGGACCACGCGGTAAGCCAGGCGTACGTTATCGATATCGAGAGCACTGCGGTCACGAACCTGACCGAACCGGATTTCCGCGGTCACGTGATGACGGTCGGGTGGAAGGACAAGCGAACCGTTGCATACTCCGCCGCCGAGGGCGCGTGGAACACCCTGAGCACGGTCAAGGCGAAGGGCGGTGGGCGCGATATCATTCTCAGCGGCGAGAAGATCGCATTCGTATTCTACGCGCCGGACTTCACCGGGAATTTCAAACATTTCGCGATGATCGGAACGGCACACGACATACCGGGGGACGTCTTCTACTGGGAACGCGGATCGAAGGAACCGAAACGGCTCACCGAGCTCAACCCGTGGATCGCCGAACGGGAGCTCGGCACGCAGGAGGTGATCCGGTACCGTGCGCGGGACGGACTCGAGATCGAGGGGATTCTCGTGAGGCCCGTTGGCTTCAAGCCGGGCAGGCGCTACCCGCTGATCATCGCGGTCCACGGCGGTCCGGAATCGCACTACCCGAACCGGTGGCTCACCGGTTACTTCAATCCCGCCCAGGTGCTCGCCGGCAAGGGATACGTGGTCTTCTACCCCAACTACCGCGCGAGCACGGGCTACGGCCTCGACTTCGCCATGCAGGGATACATGGACGCGGCCGGCAAGGAGTTCGACGATGTGGCCGACGGTATCACGTACCTCATCGAGGAGGGTATCGCCGATCCTTCACGCGTCGGGCTCGGCGGCGGCTCGTACGGTGGGTACGCCGCGGCGTGGTTCGCGGGGTATTACACCGATATGGTCAGGGCCGTCTGCATGTTCGTCGGAATCAGCGACCTCGTGAGCAAGCTGAGCACGACGGACATTCCATACGAGGAACTCTACGTCCATTCGGGCAGAAAGCTCGAGGAGATGTGGCAGTTCAGCCTCGAGCGGAGCCCGATCTATCACGCGCACAAGAGCAGGACCGCGGTGCTGATTCTCGGCGGCGCGGCCGACACGCGCGTCCACCCGTCGCAGAGCCTCGAATTCCATAGAAGGCTGAAAATGAACAACCACCCGGCGGTCCGCCTCGTCCAGTACCCCGGTGAGGGGCACGGTAACGCGCGACAGCCGGGCAGATTAGATGTCCTCTATCGTCACCTCCAATGGTACGACTGGTACGTGCGTGACGGAAAACCGCTCGAGGGGCCCATGCCGCCGCTCGATATCAGTGACCACTACGGACTTGAACTAAACAATGAGGAGTAACGGCAACGTCTGCGAAAGTGAGGTACACGATGAATGAATCGGACAAGAAGATATCGAGACGATCCTTTATCGGCCGCGGCACGGCCGGTATCATCGGCGCGGGAATCGGGCTCACCGGCACCGCGGCGCGGTTGACCGGCGCCTCCCCGCCCCAGCAGTCCGCGGAACCGGCGGACCCGCAGGAAACGAAACCGATGATCCGGGAGTACCGCCGGCTCGGCCGGTTCGGCTGGAAGGTCTCCGACATTTCGTTCGGCAACGCGGGCATGCAGGACCCGTCGACGCTGGAGTACGCCATCGAGCGCGGCATCAATTACGTCGACACGGCCCGCCAGTATTACGATATGGAGAAGATCATCGGACAGATTTTCCCGTCGAAGCGCGACAAGGTGTTCGTAACGACGAAGCTCGATCCGCCGGTCATCACGGCCGATGTCTCCGAGGAGGCCGTCACGAAGGCGGTCGACGAGAGTCTCGAGCGCCTCAACACCGATTACATCGACTGCTGCCTGATCCACTCGGTCGGCGATCCCAATCTCGGCGACCGGACGAGGATCGAGAACCCGAATATTTACCGGGCATTCGAAAAGGCGAAGAAAGCGGGCAAGATCAAGGGTTGGGGCGCGAGCTCGCACGGGCCCGAGGTGGTAGAGGAATTCACCTGGCTGATAGAAAACACGGACATCGACATGATCATGCCCGGCATGAACTTCATGACCAAGGGACTCGAACCGGTACTCGCGAAGGCGAAAGAGAAGGATATCGCCGTGGTGGCGATGAAGACGCTCTCGGCCGCCAAGAAGATCGTGCAGAAGGAGTACAGGAAGGATAATGCACTCGTGCGGCGCCTCGTTCTCAAGTGGATGCTCGCGCAGCCGAACGTGGATACCCTCGCGATCACGATGCGGACCTTCGAACAGATAGACGATTACGTATCGGTTTCGGGGCAGCGCACCATGACCGAGCAGGAGCAGAAGATGCTGATCGGGTACGGAAGGGCGATCGACCGCGAATACTGCCGCCCCGGATGCGGCGGGTGCATCACCGCATGTCCCCACGGCGTCCCGATACACGACATCCTCAGGTACCGTCTCTATTACGAGAGCTACGAGCAGGAAAAGTACGCGATGCAGCTGTACTCGCGGCTTCCGGCGGCTCACAGAGCCGAGCGGTGCAGGGCGTGCTCCGGTTCGTGCCTGGGCACCTGCCCGTTCGACATAGCGATACGTTCGAAGCTGATCGAAGCTCACTCGATGCTCACTCTCTGCTGACAGGAGGGCTCACATGGGATTATCACGATTGATGCGGGGCGGCACGGCGATCGGAACGATACTGCTCTGTACCATCATCACGATCTCGCTGCTCCATCCCGGCTGTGCACCGCAGGAGAAAGACCCGGCGAAACGTCTTCTCGCGAAGGCGGTAAAAACCCTGGGCGGCCTGGATAAAACGCGGAGCTGGACGACGAGGATAGAGCGGGGGACCCTCACGCAGGTCAGGCCCGGCTGGGGCACGCTGAAGGCCGATTGCGCCTTCTACGTCAAGAAGCCCGGCAAGCTCATGATGGATCAGGATTTCAGCGCCTACGATCACCCGTTTTACTTCGAATATTACTACAGCGATGGTGACGCCTGGGCGGTGGTGAACGCCAACACCCACCAGAATACGCGCATCACGGAGAATCTCGAGGATTTCATGAAGGACGTCGACGGGCTGCCGTACTACTACGACGCGTGTGACACCTTCTTCCTCGCGGGCGAGGTCCCCGACGATTCGCTGTTCGCCGGATCGACGATCACCCGCGTCGGATGCGTGAACGACGGGGATACCGTCCTGTTCGACATCAGCACCGAATCGCATCTGCCGGTGCGGATCATCAAGCAGGGCGGCGCGACGCACATCATCCTCGACGATTACCGCAAAATCGGCGGAATCACATCGTCGTTCCATCGCACGATGTACGAGAACGGAACGATGACCGCCGACTACCTCTGGCAGGAGGTACTATTCGACGAAGAGATAGACGACGCGCTCTTCGAGGAGAACCGGCCGCCGAAACAGGAAAGCACCGGATAGAAACGCGGCGGGGGACCGATCGGCGCCCGCACGTCCCGCGGCGCCGGCGGGATCACTCCTTGAGAGAGGTCATCACCTTGATCGTCGCGAGGAGATCCTGCCTCGTTACGACACCGACCACCGACCCGTCATCATCCACGACGGGCAGCCGGTCGTACCCCTTGCGCATGATGAAGTGCAGCAGTTTCTCGGCGGGATCGTGCGGGTGCAGGATATGTGCGGCGAACGCGGGATCCAGCACCTCCCCGACCGTAACCTCTTGCCATATTGTACGATCGGTGTTCCGCAGATCCTCCAGTGAGATGATCCCCCTGAGGATGCGGCCCTCGACCACGGGGAACGAGCTGTAGTGGTAACGGAGGAAATAATCATCCACGAGACTCGAAAGGGTGCTCGAGACGTCCACCGTCACGACATCCGGCTGCATGACCTCGGCGACCCGCATATGCCCGAGCGTCTCCTTGAAGGCCACCATCATGTATCCGCTCCTGGCGGCCTGTCGGAGAAAGAAACCGATGAATATCAACCACAGCCCGCCGATGAAACTTCCATAGCTGATGAAGAAAAATAAACCGGCCAGCATCAACAGGATCGCAAATCCGCTCCCGATCCGGCTCGCGATCCTGGTCGCGCGTCGTAGATTTCCCGTTCTGTACCAGATGGCTGCCCGCAGTATCCGGCCGCCATCGAGCGGAAATCCGGGCACCATGTTGAAGACGAGCACGGCGACATTGAGATTGGCGAGCGACCGCATCAGCACCGGCACGATGAACAGGCTGCGGGACAGCAGGGACAGAGAATAGAAGAGCGCGGCGAGGATCACACTCATCAGAGGGCCCGCCGCCGCCATCTTGAGCTCGACGAGGGGATCATCGACCTCGCGGTCCATCTGTGCGACGCCGCCGAACATAAAGAGGGTAATCCTTCGAATGGGCAGTCCGTTGCGAATGGCGACCAGCGAGTGGCTGAACTCGTGCAGGAGGATCGATGCGAAGAGCAGGAGTGCGGTAATCAGCCCGATGAGCCAACGTTCACCGATCGAGAACAATCCGGGGAAATTCTCCGGGTAGTACCCCGTCGCGAAGGTCCATGTGACCAGCACCAGAATCAATATCCAGCTCAGATCGAGCTCAACCGGAATTCCGAACAGCCTGAAAAGGCGAATTGTTTTCCGGAACATCGCGTCCTCTTTCTCGCAATACCGTGCACGTGGAAATCAGACCGTCCCATCGGTGACGTAGCGGGAGAATCTATTATGCCGGTCTACTTCAATACAGAGGGGATGTATCTCGACGGATGACCGGGTGAAGGCCATGACGTCGACGATGTTTCCCTCGGTGATGAGATGGGCCGAGGCGCCGTTCATGCCGATTATTCCACTTCCCCGCTCTCCCCTGATGACGTAGGTTTGAAGCCTGTTTCCGCTCGAGCGATCAACGACCAGCACGCTCTCGTTCTCGTGGAGACCGGTCTTTTCGATCAAATCCTCGTCGATCGTGATACTCCCCACATACCCGACATCGGCTTGCGTCACCAACGCCTTGAGTATCATCGACTTGAGAAACAGTCGTTTCATCACGCTCACCACCGAGTGGATCCACTGCGAACCGTAACGATGCAGGGAAAATATAACACATCCGCAGCAGAGAGGAAAGACTACAGTCGCCCGCCGGCGACGTCCGTCATGTACCGGATGAATCTGTTGTTTTCATCGACGAGAAGATTGCGGAACGATTCCACCGTGCCGTCGGACCAGGTGAACGCCATGATGCTGATCTCGTCCCCCGCGCGAATATGCCGGGAGACGGCGCCACCGGCGATGATCGCTCCACTCCCCCGCCCGCCCCTGGCGGCGAATGTCTCGATGCGCGCGCCGTTCGTATTGTCGACGATCAGAATCTTCTCGTACGGCATGATATCACCGCGGTCCAGCAACTCCCCGTCGATCACGAGACAATCCATGCGGCCGGGGTCTTCGGCGGTGACATGCGCCTTGTGGATCTTCGATTTGACGACCTCCCGCTCCTCGATGCGGGCTACTATGAATCGTGCTTTGCCAGAAGGAGTGAGGGGAATGTCATCGACGAACACGAATTCGACGCGGAATCCCTCACCGCAGTTCTCCTTGATCTTGGTTTCCAGCCGGTGCTTGAATTCGTTTTTCCAGGCGGGTCCCGGTACGATGCGAAAGATGATGCCGCTCCGGTCATGCTGTTCTATCTGGAACCGGTCGATCCCCGGGACGGCACGCGAGAGCCACGTCCAGAAAAATCCACCCACCGATGTGCCGTCCGGTGTCACGATGATGTCGAAGCTCCTTCCCTCGACGCGCTCGAGGAGCGGCAACGCCCTCCCGCACGGGCAGGGCCGGTCGGCCGGCACGGCGAGATCACCGGTGCGGTAGCGGACAAACGGCATGTAGAGATTGAAAAGGTCGGTCACAACGATCTCACCCACTTCCCCCGTCCTGGCGGGCCGGCCGTCCTCCGTTACCACCTCCACGTAGAAGAGATCCGAGAATACGTGCACTCCCTTGTGCTCGCCGCACTCATGCGCGACGTTTGCGAATTCCCGGCTCCCGTACCGGTCGAAGACGGGCGCGCCGAATATCGACTCGACCGTCTCCCGCTGGTTCGGGAAGAGGCGCTCGCCGCTCGTCACGACCGCATCCGGCCGCGGAACACGCATGCTTCGTTTCGCGCAGAACTCGGCCAGCAATGCGAGCGCGGAAGGATAGCCGACGACGAGACCGGGGCGGAATCGTCTCATCCGCGCTGCATACCGCAGCAGCGAGCGGTCGGACATATCGAATGTCGAGAGATACATGATGTTGTTGAAATAATTCTTCATCGCATCGACGAATCGCTCCCTGGCGGAGACATCGAGATGAACGCCCCAGAGTATCACCTGGCGTGCCCCCACGTCGACTCCCGCCCAGCGGTAGCCGCGGAGGGTGTTGGCGCGTCGAAGCGGACCGGCGGCGCGATCGCAGAAAAAGTAGAGCGGCTCCCCCGTTGATCCCCCTGTGCTGGATGCGTACCCCTTCCGGAACGGGTCCCGCGAAGTGAGACGGAGACCCTCGGCCCGGATGATCTCCTTGGTAAGCAGCGGCACCTTCCGGAAGTCTCCGGGGCCTTGAATATCCTCCACCTTCAGCCCGTGCTCGGCAAACAGCGCTCGATAGAAGGGCACATGGGTGGTTACCCGGTCGAGAAGATGCTGCAACCGACGCCACTGGAGGTCATCCAGCTCCTCGCGGGACATCCACTGGTTCCGTTCCAGCTCTGCGAGCGTCTCCAGCACCCTGTCACCACGCAGCCCCCGGTAGAGAGGGTAGATCACGTTCCTCACGAATGCCGGATGCAGCGGCACGGTCATACGTTCTCCGTTCCCTTTCTTTCAGCCCTGCGGGACGGCGGCACGCTGCGCCCGGCGAACCGCCCGGGAAACCGGCCTTTCGATCACACGCGATCCGGGTGCCCGCCGGCGCAACGGTCTGCTGCGATCACTCCCACCCGAACAGGAAATGCCGGAAGAGGTATTTTAATTTATAGAGTCGCGCCGTTAAAAGCGATTTTTTATTTCCCGCGAACGCCTCGAGCAAGGCGGTGAAGAAACGCGGTTCGGTGTTCATGATGACGGTGCCGCGCCACACCCAAGGCGCCCCACTGCCGATCCGATTGATCTCGCGCGGATCCTGGCCGTAGACGTTGCGCCGCTCCGTATCGAGAAAATGGGTCGTCGTGGCGAGGTATCCGACCTCTTCTGCGATGCGGATCGTCACGGCGTTCCTGCCACCACCGGGCCAGCAGAGATAATCGACTGCAGTACCGAGCGCGCCCGCGATCGCACCGCGCGATTCCGCGAGCTCCATGCGGACCCGCTCCTCGTACTCGCTGTCCGTCTCGAACCGCCCGCCGCCGGGAGGATGCCGGTCGGCGAGCCCCCGCAGCTCCCGCCGCCAGCCGGACTTCGTGAAGAAGGCCCGCCCCCCTCCCTCCTTTACCCGCTCGGTGAGCAGTTCCATCAGCCCGGGATCCTCGAAGTACCGTCTTCCGGCAAGCGCTTTGGTGTGACGGTAGACCGGCGTTCCGTACGGTACGAGGTCCTCGAGGCCCGCCGTCATGTACTCGTATTTCCTTTCGGGGAACATGTTCCAGCCCAGCCAGGGCGGCGGCATGTAAGCGCCGACCCCGCTCGGCCTATGAAAATCGATGATCTCCGGTCCACTCGGGTACCACGTGTGCGTCCTGGCGTGACTCTGAATTTCCACATGCCCGCTCTCCACCATCCGCCGCATTTCCTCCCACGAGAGGTACCCCGGACCGGGAAGCTCGCCGCGCGGGATCCTGCCTGCCCGGTAATCCTCGAGGGTCGGCCGCGCCGTCCCGCACGGATCGACGAAATCGGTGCTCATCCATATGACGGCGTGATGACCGAACCTCTTGAGGACCGGGTAGGCATAAACCCAGTTGTCCAGGTAACCGTCGTCGAAGGTGAGAACGACGGACCGCGCGGGGAGCCTCGTCCCCCGGGACAGGTGATCGTGGAGACGTGCGAGGGTTATCGTGTGCCATCCTTCATCGCGCAGCCGCCGCATCTGCCCCTCGAACACCGCGAGGGGAGTGATGAGATACCGCCACTGCCATGTCTCCAGCGTGGGACCCACGCCGTGGTACATGACGACCGGTACGCCCCGTATTTCCATCGAACCTCCCCGCGCGGACTGATTCCACCGCGCATCATGCTCGCTCCCGCTTCTTTCGCCCGTACATTTCACGATATAGCGTCCCGATACGCTCGACCGCGCTGTTCACGCTGAATCGCCGCTCGACCTCGAGCGATGCCGCCGCCCCGAGTCTTTTTCTCAGGCCGGGATCCTCCAGGCACCGGGCAAGGGCGTCTGCCAGTACGTTCGCGTCACCGGGGGGCACGAGCAGGCCACTCTCACCGTCGGTGATCGCATCCGGTATACCACCGACCGCCGTTGCCACGATCGCGGTACCGGCGGCCATCGCCTCGAGCAGCGAAACCGGCAGCCCCTCGCGGATCGATGACAGGACGAATACGTCCGCCGCTGCGAGTAGGTCGACGATATCACGCCGGGCCCCGGCGAGCATCACCCGCCCGCCGGCGCCGTACCGCTCGATTGCACCGGCGATCTCTCCCCTGCGGTCGCCATCTCCGACGATAAGGCACCGTGCATCGGGAAACCGCTCCCGCAGAAGGGACACGGTCTCCACGAGCGTCGGGTAATCCTTGGCCACGACGAGGCGCCCGACCGAGAGCACGAGTGGATCGGCGGCATCCCAGTCGAACTCCGCCATGACGGCGGCGCGCCCCCGTTCCACCCTCCTGAATGAGGCCGGATCCACCGCATTCGGAATGCACACGAGTTTCCCGGGGGGTGTGCCCTCCCGGCGCTTTCTGATATCCGCTATATCCTGGCTGACGCAGATCCTGAGATCGGTGAAACGCGCGACCATCCGCTCGAGCAGGAGATGCCACCACGGCTTCCAGAGATGCTTGCCGTGCTCGGTCGTGACGAGCACGGGAACGAGGGCGATACGCCCCGCGATCCGTCCGATCATGTCGGCGAGCGGGAGGTGGCAATGCAGCACATCGAACCGGCCCCACTTGAGAAAGCGCACGAGGCGGACGAAGGCGACGGGAAACAGGCGCCACCGGAAACCGAGGACGAAGAGGGGCTCCGCATACCGCTCCGCGCGCTCCTCCATCTTACGGTCCCCGTGTACGAGACAGCACAACGACACGGTGAAGCGCGAACGGTCCAGGTGTTCCAGGAGATGCAGCACCTGATTCTCGGCGCCCCCGATCTGGAGCTTCGGAACGATCAGACAGACGCGCAACGCCCGGGGGGAGCCGCCCCCCATCACGCCACCCGGGCCCTTTCCCCCATGATCCGTGCTCATCAACACACACTCATTTGGAAAAATACAGTAACCTTCTTAATGCCAATATATTAGTAATTAACCAGTCATTACCTCAAGGAAAATGTTCACCGGTGATAACGGCACCGCCCCGATCCGCTCGCTTCCCGGAGCATTCCCGGATCGTTGATCGATTGAAAAATTCCCGCCGGCCCCGTACAATCACCTCATGGAACGGAGATTCGACACCAGCGAGAGATGCGCCCGCGGTCTCGACCGTGACGATCCCCTTTCCCCGTTTCGCGATCGGTTCTACATACCGGCGGGCACGATCTACGTGGACGGCAATTCCCTGGGACTTCTCTCGCGCGACGCCGAGCGGTCGCTGCAGCGCGTCGTGCACGAGTGGAGGACGAAGGGCATCAAGGGGTGGCTCGACGGTGAGGTGCCGTGGTTCCATCTCGCCGAGCGGTTGGGGGAGATGGCCGCGCCCCTCGTGGGGGCGGAACCGGCCGAGGTCGTCGCAACGGGAACGACGACCTTCAACATCCACTCGCTGGTGAGCACGTTCTACCATCCTCGTAACGGCCGAACGAAAATCATCGCCTCATCATTGGATTTTCCCACCGATATCTACGCGCTGAAGAGCCAGATCGCGCTCAGCGGTCTGAAACCCGACGAGGAACTGCTTCTTGTACCCCCGGACGGTCACTCCCCGCTCGAGGAATCCGCCATTATCGATTCCATGAGCGGGAAGGTCGCCCTGATCCTCCTCCCATCGGTTCTGTACCGGAGCGGGCAACTGCTCGACATGGAGGCCTTGACGGAGGCCGCGCACCGCTACGGAATCATTATCGGGTTCGATTGCAGCCATTCCATCGGCGCCGTTCCACATTATTTCGACCGCTGGGGAGTCGATTTCGCCGTCTGGTGCAGTTACAAGTACCTCAACGGCGGTCCCGGCAGTCCCGCCTTCCTGTATCTCAACAAGAGGCACTTCGACCGCTATCCGGCGCTCGCCGGTTGGTTCGGCTGCATCAAGGAGCGGCAATTCGATATGAACCTCGCGTTCGAGCATGCGCCGAGCGCCGGCGGCTGGCAGGTCTCGTCGCCCGGCATCCTCGGCGCGGCGGCCGCGCAGGGCGCTCTCGAGATCACGCTGGAGGCGGGCATCGGAAGAATCCGGGAGAAATCACTCACCATGACCGGCTACCTGATCTTTCTCGCCGACGCGCTTCTCGGACCGGAACCGTACGCCTTCTCCATCGGCACGCCACGAGAGGCGGCGCGGCGCGGCGGTCACGTGGCGCTGGTACACGAGCGGGAAGCGATGCGCATCAAGGAGGCGCTCATCGAGAGGGGCGTGATACCCGACTACCGCCCTCCCGATATCATCCGGATCGCTCCCATTCCCCTCTACAACACCTATCACGAGCTATGGCGGTTGGCCGTGGTGCTGCGGGAGATCGTCGATACCGGGGCATTCGAGAAGTACGACGTCAAGAGAAGGCTCATCCCGTGATGTCCGGCGAATCCGCCGGAGTCCTTTTTCTGCAGATGCCGACGATAAAATCGCTCTCGAGCTGCCCGCTCTCGAGAAGCTCGTCCTCCGCATCGAAACACAGAGCGAGGAGCCGCTTGGTCTCGTTATCGTTCGAGAGAAAATTATGGGCGATATCGTTGAACAGAAGCTGCAGCACGGTTCCGCCGTAGCCGGCGAGCTCGACGACATCGAACAACTTGTGTATGTGAGGTAGAATGCGTGAGGATTCGACCGCTTCGGTTGAATCGTAGAGTATCATGCCGAGGCGTCCGGGCCGATGCACCCGCCTCTTCAGCGTCCTGCTCTTCCATCTGATACGGTAACGTTCGGGCAGGAGAGAGAGAAGGCCGTTTACCGCCTCGATCTGTTTGTCGGTCCACTGGAAACGGGACGGTCCCGTGAACTCGTTGAATAACAGGAACCCGTCCTGGCTCAGGCAGTGGCCGATCATGCGGAGGATCGTCTCGAGCGGCGAAAAGTGGTGCAGCGATTGCTCGACGATCACCAGGTCGTAACAGGAATCGCATAGCTCCATCGAAAACACGTCACCCGCTTGGTACCGTATCAGCTGATCGTACCCACGCTCCCGCGCCTTGGCGCGGGCGTGCGCTATCCGTTTCTCGGATCGATCGATGGCATCGATACGGCTGAACTGATCGAGCGCGGCCAGGTCGAGCTCGCGGTGGCCGGTCCCGCAGCCGAGGGAAAGAGCCCGCAAGGATGATTTGCCGGCGTAGAAACGGTTCATGAAATAGGAAAAGTAATCGACATCCGGATCCCCCGAGATCATCCGGTTCCACCGCCTCATGACATCCGGAATGTCCCACCAGTTCTTCGGCGCATACTCCAGATGATCCCATGTCTTGAATGTCCAGTCGCCCCTGCGCGAAACGATCCTTGAGAGTATATTCGTGAATCGTCCCTGCCGAATTTTTTCGATGAGAAGCGGAATGTCGTGGATATTCGCCAAGTTGTCGAACACCGGGAAATCCTCTCACGCACCGGAACGCAACCGGCGATGCGGCGATATTTTCAATTCCCGAATATCGAAAAGATTGGGCGCTAGCCTCAATCCCTCTGAACGTTTGCTGCCGGTTCGCATCGCGGCCGCGGCTCCATCCGCGGCCGCGATCATCGTTCCATCGTGTGGCTAGCGCCCAAGTTATCTCTTGCCTGTTCCCGGCTCGATTGCCCTCTAGAAGGCAACCCCCGCCATGAAGATGATGGAATTGTTCTTAACGGCGGGCTCTTCTCCTTCCTCACCCTCGGGAACCTCGAAGATGTTGGTCAATCCCATGCTGTACCGGATGTCGAGAAGGATCATCATGCCGTTCTCCATCTCGTAATCGACGCCGCCGCCCAACACGAGACCGAAATCCGTCGACTTCGCGTTATCGATCGCTTCCGACTCGTCGCCGACCTCCCAATCGGCCGTCATGTTGATACCGACATACGGTCCCACGAAGATGCTCGGCTTGATCATGCTTTCCATCGGAATGGTCAGCTTGGCGAGCACGTCGATATCGATATAGTCCATCTTCACGGAGATTTCGTCGCTGCCTTCCTCATCGAGCTTCCAGCCCTTCATTGCGTAGAACACCTCGGGCTGTACGACGAACATCTCGTGCACGCGGTAATTCATGAACGCGCCGACGTTCGCGCCGAGCTTGAAAGCGGCCTCGTCCGGCACATCGTCACCCCATGCCTTGGCAAGACCGATACCACCCTTGACACCGTAATGAATCTCGCCGACTTCACCGGCGAACAGGACCGAGGAAAACATCAGCATCGCGAGAATCGCGCACGCAACCGTTACCTTCTTCATCACAAGCCTCCATTATAGAAATCATATTCGATCTGCATACTTGTCGCTCACGAGAAAACACCATCAGCCATGTACCACCCCCTTTTCTCCTCAACGGCACGGGGCCGCTCGATCTCGGGTGCCCGCGTTGCACCCCCATGTATATCGATCGTTGTTGTTCTTCTTTTTATGCGTCCTCGCACATAATCGATAATTTTCACGAAAGCTTGATACAAAGCCTGAAAAATAACAAGAGAAAAACGTAAAAAAATCACCTTTTCCCCGTACCTTGTTTTTTATTCGTATTCGACGCACATACCCGTTTGCATGTGAAAAGGACGGAACGGTCAACGATCATTGCAATTATATACGTACAATCGATCCCGGCGGTTGCATACCTTTCGAACGCGATTGATGGTCCCCGCGATAGTGCGTGCCGGGATGACAACGCACGGGGCTCCTCCCCTCTCGGGAGGAGCCCCTTCACCACGGGCTCCATGGGGGTCCGTGGAGGTCACCCCTCATCCACCCGACAATTCACGGTCAACCTTTGTTAGGATCCCTCGGTTTTTTCGGCGTCCGAGGCGGATCCTGCCGTATCTTTTCCAGGAGGTACTCGACCGCCTTCTCGAGCTGCGGATCGTGCCCCTCCACCACGAGGTCGGGTCTGTTGTCGATCTCGATGTCGGGCGAAACGCCCACATTCTCGACGGCCCACTCCCCATCCAGATCGATGAACCCGACCGCCGGAATCGTGCAGTACCCGCCGTCCATGAGGGGAACGTTTCGGTTCATGCCGACGAGACCACCCCACGTCCTCTTCCCGATCAGGGGACCGAGCCCCGCCTGCCGGAACAGGTACGGGAAGGCGTCACCTCCTGAGCCCGCGTACGCATTGATAACACATGCCAGGTGCCCTTTCGGAGCACGGACAGGGAACTGAAGTACCCTGCCGTAACGCCTTCCCCAGTAACTCGCTATCTTCCTTGCCAGCCGGTCGGTGAAGAGGGTCGGCATCCATCCGCCGCTGTTGTAGCGAACATCGATGATGATGCCGTCGAGAGTCGTCTGGCCGTAGAAGTACTTTGCGAACTCCATCAAGCCCCGCACGTTGGTGTCGGGGACGTGCACGTAACCGATACGGCCGTCCGACGCCTCGAGCACCTTCCGGCGGTTGCTCTCCACCCAGTCGGCATACCGCAGATTGATGTCCCCCGGCACGGGGACCACCGTGAATTCCTTTGCATCGGCGCCGTCCGGATCGGCCGCCACCTTGATAATCACCTGATCCTTGGCCAGCGTCTCGAGCAGCGCGAACGGGTTATCCGGATATGTGAGACCGACGCCGTTGATCTCGAGCAGGTAGTCGCCTTCCTTTACACCGATTCCCGGCTGCGAGAGGGGGGCGGCGAAATCCGGATCCCAGTTGCGCCCCGTATATATCTTGCTGATGCGATAGCGGTTGCTCTCGTGATCGATCTCGAAATCGCACCCGAGGGTTGCGCCGCCGACATGGTCGTAACCCGGATAGTCCCCACCATACACGTACGAGTGACCGACGCACAGTTCGGCGATCATCTCTCCTATGATGTAATTGAGATCGTCCCTGGTCGTCAGGTCTGGGAGGAATTCCTCGTACCGCTGCTTGATCTTGCGCCAGTCGACGCCATGCATGTTGCTGACGTAGAAAAAGTCGCGTTCGATCCGCCATGCCTCGTAGAACATCTGCGCCCATTCGGCGGCGGGATCGACCTTCATCTGCATGGCATCCGTCGCAATCTTTCCGTCGCCGACATTCTTGCCGGCCGCGGCGTCTATGATGCCGAACGTCTGCATCGCGCGGTACAGCACCTTCTTGTTGTCGGCCGAGAAGGAGTACCCGTTGATGCCGCCGATTACGGTCTTCGACTCGCGCTCCTTGAGATCGAAGTATTTGAGGGTGAAGGTGAACACCTGATCAAAGAGCGCAGTGATGGTGAGCCGGGGAATCTCGGCGTAGAAGAGCTTACCCTCCGTCGGGACCAGCCCCACGAAGTTGCCCATGCCGATGGGAAGGGCGACGATGCGGTTCTCGAATCCCTCGATATCGATCTCGAGCACCTTGTCCTCTTCCTTCTCTCCCTTTTTCTCTTCACCTTCGTCCTTCGCTGCATCCTTCTCGTCTTCCTTCTTCTCACCTTCGTCGCCGTTCTCCTTCTTCTCCTCCTCTTTCACCTCGACCTCATCGCTCTCAGGCGCGAGGGGCGACGGGGCGTCGGCCTTGAGGGTCGCGACGCAGATATTGGTCGGATAGACATAATTGACATCGTAGTCGAAGTCGGCGAACTGGAAGTTCAGCATGCGGTCGGAGCAGAAGTAGAGATACTTCCCCTCCGGATCGAAGACGGGATTGAATTCGTTGTAGAGGTCACCGGTGACCTTGTGCGATACACCTTCGTCCACGTTGTAGAGGTAGATCGAAGCGTAGGCGTTGTCGCCGTTCTTCGAGTAGGCGATCCACTTGCTGTCCGCCGACCACGAGTAGTCGTTCAAATCGCCCCACTCGTCCTCGTCGATCTTGTGAACCGCTTTCTCGTCGATATCGACGTAGTAGATTGAGAAGGTCTGGTCGTGGAACAGGATTTTCTTGCTGTCCGGCGACCATTCGAGGCTGAAGGGATAGTTGTGCACACCCCTGGTCAACTTGACCTCCTCGTCGGTCCCGTCGGGTTTCCTGAGGTAGATCTCGTACTCACCGGTCGCATCGGAGAAGTAGGCGATCCACTTGCCGTCGGGTGAGAACTCCGGCGATCGTTCGCGGATAACGGATGTCTTGGTGATGTTCCGGACGCTCCCCTTCTCGGCGGGCACGGTGAAGATCTCACCCCGCGCCTCGAAAACGGCGCGCTTGCCGGTACCCGAAACGCCGTACGCACGGATCAGATTCGCAACGCCCTCGTAATGCGGCCGTTTTTCGTTGAGCTCGCCGGGAATCGTAACCTTGACCTTTCTCGACTGCTCGGTCTCGAGATTGAGAACATAGAGGTAGCCGCCGTTCTCGTATACGATCGTGCCGTCACCGAGGCTCGGCCACTTGACGTCGTAGTGCTTGTGGTCCGTGATCTTTCGAATATCACGCGTCTCGAGGTCGAGACAGTAGATGTTCATCGTTTGCTCGCGGTCCGATATGAAATAGATCCTGTTCTCGTACCACATAGGGAACGCGTCGGTACCCTCGAAATCGGTCAGCTGCTCGATCTCGTTCTTCACGAGATCGTACAGCCAGATGTCCTGGGCCATTCCCCCGCGGTACCGTTTCCACGTCCTGAACTCCCGTGACATCCGGTTGTACGCGATCTTGGTGCCGTCCGGAGAGTACGACGTGAGCTCCCCCTCGAAGAGGGGCAACGCCTCGGGATACCCCCCCTCGCGATCGATCGTGAACAACCTGCTGTACCGGGGTCCCGGGTTGGTCTTGGACTCCCTCACCGAGCGGAATAGGATCTTCGTGCCCTTCGGATCCCAGTCGACGATGATATCGTCTAACGGGTGGTATGTGATCCGTTTCGGCACACCGCCCGCCGCGGGGATCGTGTAGATATCGAGATTCCCGTCATAGGAACCCGAAAAGGCGATCGTCTCGCCGTCGGGCGAGAACTTGGCGAATCCCTCCCCCCCGGCATGTGACGTGAGGCGTGTCGCCATACCGCCGCTCGATGAGACGATCCAGAGATCCCTGCCGTAACTGAATACTATCTTGTCCCCGTGAATATCGGGATAGCGCATGAGGCGGCTCTCCTCGGCGGCATACAGCGCGCCGGACAGAAGAAAGACCACCAGAGCCACTACTACAAGCAGCCACCGTTTGTCCATGGGTCGCTCCTCTCCTTTAGAAGGTTATGGCTGCGCAGAAACACCTGTAAGCGCTCAAAACGCATATATATACTAGTACTGCCGGTACGGCGGATAAGTTGCAAAAAAACAGAAATTGCTTAACCATTTCCCCGAATCCGGGGGCCGCCGTACGACCTGCGCGCGGAAATCTCTTGATATGAAATAGGATACACGGTACCATGCTATCCTGTAAATCGGTTTTTTCTGTTCGTATGATGATAGGTGACGAACCGATGCCGGAACGGGAATTCTACCGGATGAGGGCCCAGGAGGTTCTCGATGCACTGGGAACAACGACGAAGGGCCTCCCCCGTGACGAGGCCGAGAAACGGCTGGGCGATTACGGCCGCAACGAGCTCACCGGCGAATACCGCGTGCCGCGCTGGCTTCTCTTTCTCTCGCAGTTCAAGGACCTGCTCGTCATCGTCCTGATCGTGGCCGCCGGCATCTCGCTCGTGATCGGGAGTTACCGCGACGCGACGGTGATGCTGATCATCGTCGTGATCAATGCGATCATCGGATTCGTGCAGGAGTACAAGGCCAGCAGGATCCTGGAAAGCCTCAAGAACCTCATCAAGTCCCCCGCAAAGATCGTGACCGGCGGCGAGCTCAGCGAGGTTTCGCAGAATCTGCTGGTACCGGGCGACATAGTGCACCTCGAGGCCGGTGACAAGGTTCCGGCCGATATCAGGATCATAGAGTCGTTCGATCTTCGCACCAACGACTTCTCCCTGACGGGTGAGTCGACGCCGCAGGGGAAGATGAGCAATGCCATCGAAGAAGAAGCCATAATCGCGGACCGGGACAATATGGCGTTCCTCGGAACGACTGTCGCATCAGGAAGCGCCACCGGCGTGGTCGTGCGGACCGGCATGGCCACTGAGATGGGAAAGATCGCCGGGATGACCCAGAAAACGGTCGAGGTAGCCTCCCCCCTCGAGAAGGAACTCGCCGTTCTCGCACGCTGGCTGACCGTGACCGTCGTCGTGATCGGGGTCGCGCTGTTCGCCGTGGCACTCTGGCAGGGATTCAGCTTCTTCACGAGCATGGTGCTCGCCCTCGGCATCGCCGTCGCCCTCGTACCACAGGCGCTGCCGGCGCAGGTCACCGTGGCCCTCTCGACGACCAGCAAGCGACTGGCCGACATGAACGCCGTCGTGAAGAGTCTCCCCTCGGTCGAAACGCTCGGCTCGACCACGATCATCAGTACCGACAAGACGGGAACGCTGACCAAGAATGAGATGACGGTCACCTCGGTCTGGTTCGACGGGAAGCACTTCTCGATGACCGGAACCGGTTACGAACCGAAGGGGGGAATTCTCGACGAGAGCGGTACGCCACTCGACCGGAAACGGATCGACGAGATCGAGATAATGATGGACGCCGCGACGATGGCGTCCAACGCGGAGATCCACGAACCGGACGAGGAGCACAACGGGTGGTACCCGGTCGGCGATCCGACCGAGGCGGCCCTCGTCACGATGTCGACCAAGCTCGGCACACGCTCACCAACGGAGGACGAGGAGAATCCGGAGCTGAAGGAGTTCCCGTTCGACTCCGAGCGGAAGCGCATGAGCTCGGTACGCCGGTTCGGCGACCGCGAGCAGCTCGCGATGAAGGGAGCGACGGACAGCATCCTCTCGATAACGAAGCATATCTATCGCGACGGCACGGCCGTGCCGATCACCGAGGAGGACAAGGAGAGAATACGCGCCGTCAACGAGGAGTTCTCGCGCAGGGCGCTGCGGGTGCTCGCCGTCGCATTCCGCCCGCTCGAAGCGGGCGGAAAGGATTACGTGCTCGAGCAGGTCGAGAAGGACGTCACCTTCCTCGGCCTCGTGGGAATGATGGATCCTCCGCGCGAGGGCGTGGAGGAGGCGATGCAGAGCTGCCACGACGCACGGATCAGAACATTCATCATGACGGGCGATCACGCGATCACGGCCCAGGCGGTCGGTGAGGAAATCGGCCTCGGGTCCGGCGAGCGATCACCCGTCATAACGGGACAGGATCTTAAAAAGATGAGCGATGAGGAACTCGTCGCCGCCATGGAACGGGAACAGTCATTGATCTTCTCGCGGGTCGATCCCGAGGACAAGCTGCGTATCGTCGAGCTCCTCGAGGGCCAGCGGGAGGTCGTCGCGGTGACCGGCGACGGCGTGAACGACGCCCCGGCCCTCAAGCGGGCCGACATCGGGGTCGCCATGGGCAGGATCGGCACGGACGTCGCGAAGGAAGCAGCCGAGCTCGTACTCCTCGACGACAGTTTCCCGACCCTCGTCCATGCGATCAGGGAGGGCCGGACGATCTACGACAACCTCCGCAAGACGGTCCTCGCCTCCCTCACGACGAACATGGCGGAGCTCGTCGTGGTTCTTCTGGGTCTCGGCGCGGTGGCGCTGAGGAACTGGGCGATACCGATCCTCGCCATACAGATACTCGCCATCGATCTTCTCGCCGAGATCATGCCGCTCACCTTTCTCACCTTCGACCCGCCGTCGCCGCGGATCATGCAGTTGCCGCCCCGCAGCGTCGACGCACATATCATGAACCGGTCCACCTCGGCGGAGGTGATATTCCTCGGGTTACTTATCGGGGCTCTCTCCTTCGTGAACTTCGCCCTCTTCATGTTCCGCGAGGGAATCACCCTGACGGTCGACAACGCCGACGCGCTCCTGTACGCCCGCGGAACCACGATAGCTTACCTCACGATCGCCTTCTGCCAGTTCGCCAACATTCTGTCGCGGCGCTACGAGTTCACGTCCTTTTTCAACCGTAACATCCGGGAAAACAGGATCCTGCTCGGTTCGATCGTCGGATCGGTGATTCTGATATGCATCGCCATCTACGGACCGTACATCAGTGATTTTCTCCGGTTCGCGCGGCCGTCCGCCGTCGACTGGCTGTACGTTCTCGGGGCGGCGGTGGTCTACCTCTTCGCATTCGAGATAATGAAACTGTTCAAACGTTTGAGGGGTCGGGGAACCGACCCTTCGCACAATAGGGGAACCGCTGAGACCGGCACGCCGAATCATTGAAACTTGCCTCCGTGACGGCGCGTACTATCTTCCGAGAGCGATAAACCAACAAAGCGGGGAGGTAAGCATGCCCGTTCGGAATATACGCGTATACCCGTTTCTCATCGCCGCGCTCGTTGCCGTTCTCGCACGCACGGCGCCGGCGGCGTGCCTCGCGCAGGAGGAACAGCAACCGTTGCCTCCCTACGACACACTGAAGGTGCAGTTCGATGATGCATACGCGGCAAAGGATTACGAGAAGGCACTCGAGCTCGCCAAGCGGATCGACGAGGTCGTCGCGCCGCAACACTGGGACAACCTCTACAACATCGCCTGCATCCACGCCCTCCGGGGCGACAAACCGAAGGCGTACGAGTACCTCTACAAGGCCGTCGACACGGGTTTCTGGAACGCGCGGCAGATGATGGAGGACGAGGACCTGGCGAGTCTCAAGGGCGAGGACCTGCACAGGCAGCTCGCCCGGAGCGCCTGGGCGAACGGGTATATATGGATGCTCGAGCGCGAGGAGCGGAAGGAGTTCCAGAAACCGGACGAGGTCATGAAGGCGCTGGAGCCGAGGGCCGGCGAGACGGTGGCCGACATCGGCGCAGGATCGGGTTATTTCACGATTCCCATCGCGAAGGCCGTCGGCCCGGACGGTACGGTCCTCGCCATCGACATCTCCCAGCACATGCTCGACTACCTCGAACGCCGGATCAAGGCGGAGAACCTGGAGAATATCGAGCTGCGGAAGGTGGAGCGTGACGACCCGCAACTGCCCGCCGGCGGCGTCGACCTGATACTGATGGTCGATACCATCCATTACACGCTGGAGCGGGAGGCCAGGACGGCGTACGCGAGAAAGCTGCGCGAGGGCCTCGCGCCGGGCGGAAGGGTCGTCGTCATCGATTACATACCCAAATCACTCGAGGAACGTCCGTGGGGTCCGCCGCCCGAGCAGCATCTCCCCAAGGAGACGCTCAACGAGGATATGTCCAGGGGCGGACTCAAAGTGATCAGGGAGTACGACTTCCTGCCCGAACAGTATTTCGTCGTGTACGGTGCCGAATGACGGCGGTACGGGACGATCCCGTCGCCGCGGGGCACCGTTCACTCGAGAAGATTGAAATAGCTCTCCGACCAATCGCCGGGATACTCCACCGTGTACGAGAGCCGGATCTCCTTTTTCTCACCCGGTGCGATGCCGATTTTCCAGATCAGAATACCGTCCTCCGTCCGCTCTTCCGGCTCTGGAACGAAGTCGGCGTCCTCGATCTTCACCTCTTCGATCATCGAGATGGGGATCCGATCCATGATTTTGATCTCGGCGTCTTTTTTCTTGAAACTCTCGATCGAGATGACGTACTGGTAACGAACCTTTGCCGTCTTCTTGCCGGTTTTCGAGAGCCGTTCCCTCCTCTCGAGCTTGTGCCGGACCCTGATATCCTGGTCGATGCCGAGATGGAGCGTAAAAT
>DATKWS010000153.1:0-9096 GCA_035529435.1 Patescibacteria group bacterium | reverse complement strand
AAGTACAAGAACATCATCTGGACCTACTCATCATCGCAGGACGCCCTGCGGAAGGTTATCCAGTTTACTCCTGAGAGTGATGTCGGTGAAGCGGGAGATATCGTGGTCAACTATCTTTCGCTGTTTCTCGCAAAGGGCGGCCACCTCTGGACGCTCGGGCGCTCGGAGCAGGGAGGAGGGCTTGCCGCCATCTTCAAACCGAGCGCGATACCATTATGGCCCGCTACGTTCAAGTTCGACATGGCGACCGATGCCGATGATACCAGTGCGGTCGACTGCATGGGGCACCGGGATTACTGCGTCACCATGCTCGATAAGATATGGGGCTCCTTCAGGACCGATCCCGAGGAGATTCCAGCCAACTACAACCGGAACCTCGACCGTGACGGCATGCGGTACGCGGTGCGGGCGGACAACGATCCTATCACGCAGCAGTATCCCGGACTCCCAGAACGCCTCGAGCTGTGGGATGAGGTCGCAAGACAGGGACGGTTCTTCGATCCCCAGGTTCGTGGCTTCATCTACTGCGAGATATACGATCCATCCTATTACATGGAATACAGATTGGTGGAATCGCAACCGTGCTTCCACCCGATGTACCGCATGAGGGCGAGGAGTTCTCTCTCGTTCATCGATAATGGAACGATTGCGATCTGGGTGGATAAGTATTCGGATATAGTGCCGGAGGTCAAAATCGGGGTGAGAGTGGCCGCGAGAAGCTTCCACTTCGGTTTCCCACTCTGGTTCTTCAATCGGAGCCAGGTAGATGCGATTGTGAACTTGGTATTCAGCGAGTGGCAGATACTTGATAATCCGTAAGAATCCCCGTTCTACTGGGTCTGAAAAGGAGGCATGGTGAGCGTTCGTCGACCGGTGAAGATACTTGTATGCATCGCTGTTTCAATACTATGCGTACAAGCAGTCGCCCATGGGCAGTCCGTTATCGATACCCTGACCCTCACACCACTTCCGCCCGATTCGTTTTATGTCAAGATGGTGGGTCCGCATATCGTTATCGGGTGGTACCCGCGGGACGATTCGGTGAGTGCTCTTGTCGGTTCATATGACTTCGAGAACTGGTTTTCAGAGCATGACATATCGGAGGGTGTGCAGGTAGACATTTCCGGGTTTTACATAGGAAATGTGGACCTCACGGTGACGTTCGAGCGGGAGAATGCGCTGACGACGATAATTGGCGTCGACACATCGGTCGTCATATTCGCGGATACGGTGGATCCCCGTAACCGTACGTACCGCCAGAGATTGAATATCGGGTCAAATTATTACACGCCGGGCAACGATATTCCCATCATCCTCGTCAATGAGGAACCGCCGTTTGACTCCCTGCGTCTTGGAATCAACCTTGCCTTCTCCGAGGGAACCGTGGATACGAGCCTGTTCGGTGGTTTGGCGTTCTTTGAAATAGATCTCCAGGACTTCGAGGGATTTCATGTCTGGAGAGGGCTCGAACCGTATCCCAGCGAAATGGAGATCGTCACCGAGCTTTCCAAGGAGGATGGATTCATCGGCATCCAGGAGGATTCTCTATACTTCGCCTCGTGGCCGAAACCGGACGCTCACGGAAGGCTGTACTACGAGTGGACGGACAATAGCGTGTTCGTCGGCTTCACGTATTACTATATCGTGACAACGTTCGACCGGGGGTATTTCAAGGGTTTTTTCAAGCACAACAAGTGGGACTGCTATATTTGCGAGGATAACGATCCCGATATAGAACAGTATTACGATCCACCGGAGGAACCCCTGGCATGCGAGGATGTTGCGCTGGAGATCGCGATGACGGTCAATGCCGGCACCGATATAGCGAAGGTGTACGCCGTGCCGAATCCGTACAGAACGGGCTCGTCCACCGAAACCTCCCCCTATTACCATAACTTCCCCGATATGTCGATCAAGTTTTACAATGTGCCGCGGGAGACGGATTTAAAGATATACACCGTGGCCGGGGATCTCGTGTGGGAGACGCATCATTCGAATCCGAGCGGATCGAATGGAGTATTGAGTTGGGATGTGCGGAACAAGGAGGGCCAGGATGTCGGGTCGGGGGTCTATATCTACCGGTGTGAGGCGGACAATGGTGAACATGTCTACGGCAGAATAGTAGTGATACGGTAGCGCTTGTTATTTTTATAATTGACGGATTATTAGGGCTGCTCCGGATGTGGGGCAGCCTTACATTTGCCACAACCGGCCGCGGTGCCGGCCCGGGGTCTCGTGCGGGGCACCGGTTCAACATCGGGAATCGCGTAACGGATATACGTGTAAGACCTTGACAGAATGCGAGATTTCTGAAATTATACTCACCTCGTACGGCACAGGATGAAAGGGAGGCAGACATGTGTGCATTCCGCGTTATGCCTTGGGGACCCTCGCCCGGGGCGTGTGAGTTCAACAGCGGAGGGGAAGTTTGATGTTACGTACCAACCAGCAGTATCTCATCGAAAAGGCCGTGCTCGGTACCATCGCGCAGCCGAAGATGTCGCTCAAGAATCCATACCTCATCGATGCGTCGGGCACCGCGCACGTACTCCCCGGAACGGGGGGTATCACGTACAACGTGCTTGTGGGTGATTCCGCTCTCGATTTCAACGGAGATCACGTCGAGCCCGGTGTGAGCGTGAGCTGTTTTGAGCGCGACAAGGACGGCCTCAAGCTCGGCGCGCTCTGCATACTTGCTTGTATCGGGAATGAGGCGATGGTCGTGAGCGGGGCGGCGTCCGGGTCCCGCGGCTACGTTACGGGCAAGCACGGCGGCGTCGAACACGTGCTGATCGATTTTCCCCGTTCGACGCTCGACAAGCTTACTATCGGGGATCATATCCAGGTGCGATCGATCGGCCAGGGCCTGATCCTGAAGGATTATTTGGACATTCAGATGATGAATATCGATCCCAAGCTTTTCTCGAAGATGGGTATCACCCAGCAGGGCAACCAGCTGGTCGTGCCGGTCACGCATGTGATTCCCGCTTCCATCATGGGTTCGGGGATCGGCTCTCGCCATTGCTACAGCGGTGACTACGACATCCAGATTTCCGGACGTGAAATTGTACAGAAGCACGGACTGCAGAGCCTCAGGCTCGGAGACGTCATTGCGATAATGGATGCCGATTGCCGCTACGGGCGATCGTTCCGCACCGGATCGATGACGATCGGCGTCATTGTTCATGGATCGTGCTGGACGAGCGGTCACGGTCCCGGTGTGACGGCATTCATGACGACGGCGAAAAAGGTACTCGTTCCCAAGATCGATGAGAACGCGAACATCGCGACGTACCTCGAAACCGGAAAAGTAGGTCAGGGAAAGAGAACCAGTTCACGCCGGAGAAGGCGGTAGCGAGGAGGTTGAAGACGATGCCCGAATGGAAGGCGGTTTTCCCCGAGCTGGAGTGGATTTCTGACGCGGCGCTCCGGGCGAAGGTCGCGCGGACCTGGGATGAAGCGTGCAAGCGGGGAGGATGGAAGGAAGGGGAAATCGATGCGATTCCCTTTACCATGCTCGTGGCGACGGGGGGTGTGAGCCTGGTTCAGCATACGCGTCTTGTGACGAACATCTGCCGCAGCGTTTCCGAAACGATGGGGAGCATGGGCACCGTTCCGATCGACAACGATACCTTGATCGCGGGCGCCATTCTGCACGACGTCGGCAAACTCCTCGAATACCGTACAGAGGGAAACGGGTACGCCGTTTCAAGGAGCGGCACACTCCTGAGACATCCCCTGTCAGGGCTTGGATTGGCGATGAAGAACGATTTGCCTGAAGAGGTCTGCCATATTATTGCCGTTCATTCCCGGGAAGGTGAGGGTTCGTACCGGAGTCCCGAGGCGATCATCCTGCATCATGCGGATTTCATCGCCTTCGAGACGATCAAGGCGATAAAGAACGCGCCTGGCGCGAGTGCATGAAGCGGAACCATCATCATATACCCATTCTGCGCGGGAGCGCTCTCTGCGCACTGTGTCTTCTCTGCACGTGCACGGGTGCACTGGCGGTGGGGAATATCCACCGCTCGGAGCGGCCACGCGATTACCGTCAGGAAAAATGTACCGGCCGGCTTCTCGATGCGCTGCGTTCAATGGCGGGTGACGATACGGTGGCGGTGTGGATATTCTTTCGCGGTGGGGATCGCACGCCCCTGCGCGGAGACGCCGATCCGGCGCGTGCGGCTCTCGTTTCGTCCCGGGCCGGGCGGCGGATCATGCGGCGTGCGCCGGGAGCATCCATGCGCGGGTACCTTCCCGTGCGTGAAGGGCATATAGACGGGGTCCGCGGGGACGTGGTTCGGATCCGCCGTGTTTCGCGATACTTCAACGCTGTTTCCGCGGACGTGCAGGGCGGCAGGATTGCTTCGCTCTGTGCGCGACCGTTCGTCGAACGCATCGACCGGGTGGCGGTTTACCGGCGCGACAGCCGGTGCCCGTCCTCTTCCGGCAGGGCGCGCGGGGAGCACCTGCCCGCCGCTGATCCTCTGTGCGGGATCTACGGTGGGAGCTGCACGCAGATCAGCCAGATCCAGGCGGTCGAGCTTCTCGAGATGGGATACAACGGTTCCGGGGCGGTGACGGGTGATTCACCCGTACTCGTCTGCATCCTCGATACCGGGTTCAACCTGGATCACGAGGCGCTCGAGCATGTCCGGGTGGAGGCCGAGTGGGATTTCGTGCAGAACGATTCGATCACCGCCGATCAGGAGGGGGATCTTGCCGGGCAGGAACGGCACGGTACCGCCGTCCTCGGGGCGATCGCCGGTCACCACGAGGGGGATCTCATCGGCCCCGCATGGGGAGCGGCGTACCTCCTCGCGAAGACCGAGATCGAGGGGCAGGAGATGCGGATCGAGGAGGACAACTGGATCGCTGCCGTCGAATGGGCCGACAGCGCGGGGGCCGACGTTGTCACCAGCTCTCTCGGGTACGTCGACTGGTACGGTCCCGAGGATAAAGACGGCAACACGGCCTTTTGCACGAGGGCCGCGGATATCGCCGTATCCCACGGGATCGTCGTGGTCAATTCGGCCGGGAATCTGGGATCGTTCGGCGGCCTCACACCGCCGGCCGACGGCGACAGTGTGATCACCGTCGGTGCGGTCTACGGCGACGGTACGATCGTGTCGTTCAGCTCGCGCGGTCCGACCGCCGATGGCCGGACGAAGCCGGAACTGGTCGCGATGGGATACAACGTACACTCCGTCGATCACGAAATAAATGATGGGTACGGCACGTACAGCGGCACCTCGATGGCCGCACCGCTGGTGGCGGGACTCTGTGCCCTCATGCTGGAAATACATCCGGAATGGAGTCCGATCGAGGTTCGGAACGCACTCCTGGCATCGGCGACGCAGAGCGATTATCCTGATAATACCTACGGGTACGGCATACCGAGGGGAGCCGCCGCTTCCGGCATTCAGATCTCGGGCATCCCCGAATCTACGGCGTTTTCGATCGGGTATCCCAATCCATTCAGGGAAACGACGGCATTCGATCTCTACCTTCCGGCCCTGGAGCCGGTCACGGCGCGTATATACGACTGCAGCGGTGCACTCGTGCGAACGCTTATCGATGACAGGCTCCTGCAGTGCCGGTGGATCCTCACGTGGGACGGCACCAACGATGCCGGCCGGGAAGTTGCGGCGGGCATGTACCTGCTTATCGTCACTTCGTTGAGTGTTCAGAGAACAGCCAAGGTGTTGTACCTTCCCTGAGCGGTGGGCGGACGAGGGACAATTCACTTGCCAACGTTTTCACGTTTGCATATACATGGATAACGGGCAGCGAGCAGTTCGTGCGGCAGCTCCCGCACAGCGATGATCAGTATTGAGCGGGGAGGTTTCTCTTGTCGGAACGGTACGTATATTCTTTCAGTGGAAGCGGGGCCGACGGCAATGCCGGTCTCCGGGATCTCCTGGGCGGAAAGGGCGCGAATCTCGCTGAAATGGCCGGGATCGGCATACCCGTGCCGGCCGGATTCACTATTTCCACCTACGTGTGCACGTACTCCTACCGGCACGGGGGATCCTACCCCGGCAGTCTCAGGAACGACGTCCACAGGAGTCTGGAGCTGGTCGAGCGGGTGATGGGAGCTTCATTCGGCGATCCGGAAAATCCGCTGCTTCTCTCCGTCCGCTCGGGTGCGCGGGTGAGCATGCCCGGCATGATGGACACCGTGCTGAATCTGGGTCTCAATGACGATACGGTGATCGGTCTCGCCGAAAAGACCGGTGATGAGCGTTTCGCGTTCGATTGCTACCGGCGGTTCATCCAGATGTACGGTGACGTGGTGATGGGACTGGGGCCGGAACAGAAGGATGATATCGATCCGTTCGAGGAGGTACTCGCCGGGAAGAAGGACGAGCTGGGGATCGAGAACGACATCGATCTCGGTATCGGAGATCTCAAGGATCTCATCTCCCGGTACCGTGGAATGCTGAAAAAGAGGCTCGGCGTCGATTTTCCCGAGGATCCCCACGAGCAGCTCTGGAATGCGATCGGCGCGGTGTTCAACTCGTGGAACAATGAGCGCGCGAAATCCTACAGGAAACTCAACGGTATACCGGAGGAATGGGGAACCGCCGTCACCGTGCAGTCGATGGTATACGGCAATCTCGGAGACGACTCGGCCACCGGCGTCGCCTTCACGAGGAATCCGGCGACGGGTGACAATGTCTTCTACGGCGAGTACCTGATGAAAGCCCAGGGAGAAGATGTTGTGGCGGGTATTCGCACGCCGCAGCCCATCAATAAAAGACAGAAGAGGGACGGCGAGCTCCCTTCGCTCGAGGAGCAGATGCCGGCCAACTACCGCGAGCTGCTCGATATCAGGGACCGCCTGGAAAAGCACTACAGGGACATGCAGGATCTGGAATTCACGATACAGCAAGGGCGGCTCTGGATTCTACAGACGCGGAGCGGCAAGCGGACGGGTTTCGCTGCGATCAGGATAGCGATCGATATGGTTCGGGACGGGCTCATCTCCAAGGAGGAGGCGATCCTGCGGCTGGAACCGGAACAGTTGAACCAGTTTCTTCGCCCGATCTTCGATCTGGAGGAAAAACAGAACGCGATCCGCGGCAGCAGGCTGCTGGCCCGCGGGATCAACGCCGGCCCGGGGGCGGCCACCGGGAAGGTCGTTTTCAACGCGGCCGATGCCGAGGGGTGGGCGGCGGACGGCGAGGATGTCATACTCGTCCGGATCGAGACGAGCCCCGAGGATATTCGCGGGATGAGTGTGGCGGCGGGGATTCTCACCTCGGCGGGTGGCGCGACCTCGCACGCGGCGCTCGTTGCGCGGCAGATGGGAAAGGTCTGCGTGGTCGGGGCGAGGGATCTGAAGGTCGATTACAAGAAACGGACGATTACCGTGGGCGGCCACTCCATCAAACAGGGTGATTTCATATCGATCGACGGCTCGAGCGGCGAGGTTTTCGAGGGCGAGATTCACACGCGGCCCTCGGAGGTTGTACAGGTTCTGATCGAGAAATCGCTCCCGCCGGAAGAATCGGTCACGTACAAGGACTTCGAAGAGCTCATGATCTGGGCGAACGGGAGCAGGACACTCGGCGTGAGGGCCAACGCCGACCGTCCCGATCAGGCGGTAAATTCGGTTGCCTTCGGCGCGGAGGGGATCGGACTGTGTAGAACCGAACATATGTTTTTCGAGGGAGACCGCATCGATGCGGTCCGCGAGATGATACTGGCCGCCGATGAGGAAGGCAGGAAGAGGGCGCTGTCCAAGCTCCTGCCCATGCAGCGGGACGATTTCAAGAGTATTTTCGAGGCAATGGGGGACCGCCCCGTTACGATAAGAACGCTGGATCCTCCTCTCCACGAATTCCTCCCGCACGAGGAACACGAGATCGTCGATCTCGCCGCAAAGATGGGTGTCGAGACGGAGAAACTGGTGGAGAAGGTGGAAGCACTCAAGGAAGCGAATCCGATGCTTGGTCATCGCGGCTGCCGGCTCGGCATCGTGTACCCTGAGATAACCGAGATGCAGGTCACGGCCATATTCGAGGCGGCATGCGATCTGGTCGCGGACGGAAAACGCCCCAGGCCGGAGATCATGATCCCGCTCGTGGGTGATGTGATGGAGCTCAAGCTGCAGGAGGAGATCGTGCGCCGTGTCGCTGAACGCGTGCAGAAAGAACGGGGCGTCACGGTCGAATATCTCGTCGGCACGATGATAGAGATACCGAGGGCCACCGTGACGGCGGACCGGATCGCCACCGTTGCGGAATTCTTCTCGTTCGGGACGAACGACCTCACGCAAACGACGTTCGGCGTGAGCCGCGACGATGCGGGGAAATTTCTGGGCGATTATCTCGCCAAGGGGATATGGCCGGCGGATCCGTTTCAGAAGCTCGACCGGAACGGCGTGGGGGAGTTGATCAAGATAGGCGTCGCAAAAGGCAGAAAGGCACGCCCGGGTATCAAGATCGGTATCTGCGGTGAGCACGGGGGAGAGCCTTCGTCGATCTCGTTCTGCCATGATACGGGCTTCGACTATGTGAGCTGTTCTCCGTTCAGGGTGCCCGTCGCGATTCTCGCCGCCGCGCAGGCTGCACTGCGTGAGAGGGTCGATTCGCATTGATGGACGGGATTCCGGCTGGCAGGGGGCACACCGCCGTCCCGCGAGGATTGCCGGTGCAATGATCGAGGGAATGTACCGAACATTCAACGGGAGCACTTCGATTAAGGGCTTCAACGCGTTTCGAGAAACCGCCGGGAAATCCACGGAAATCTATCGCTGCTCACCTCGCCTGAGGAGATCGATCACCCGTCTTGCGTGGCTGTTTGTCGTGGTGCTGTTGGGCGCGTCGTCGATCGTCGGAATCCTGTCGGATTCGGGGCTCGCGATCGCCGTGCTGTTCTGGACACTCCCGGCCATCGCGCTCTACTTCGTTTTCGTCCGTTTCAACCTGACCCTTCTGAAAGACCCGGGCGGGAGGCTGGTCGAGAGCCTCCGGCTCGCCAATGTACTGACCGCGATCCGTATCGTTCTCGTGCCGCCGATGCTCGTGCTTCTGTTCCGGGGTGAATTGATCTGGGGGATGATCCTCTATGTGGTGGCAGCGTGCACCG
>DATKWS010000152.1:0-4230 GCA_035529435.1 Patescibacteria group bacterium | reverse complement strand
CGCGACCGAGCCCGAGACGGTCGGCGGGGAGGTCACCCTCGAGGGACTCATGCACGAGATCGAGAGGGACTCGATCTTTCACGACGAATCGGGAGGCGGCGTCACCGCATCGGGGGGCGAGCCGCTGATGCAGGCGGGATTCCTGTGCGCCTTTCTCGATGCGTGCAGGGAGCGGGGAATACATACCGCCGTCGACACGTGCGGCTATGCGCCGCCGGATATATTCGGTCCGGTCGCGGAGCGGGCCGATCTGTTCCTGTACGACATCAAGATCATCGACGATTCGCTGCACGAGAAGTATACCGGCGTGTCGAACAAGACGATCCTCGATAATCTCAGGAATCTCGCCGGGGCGAACCGGCGGACGTTCATCCGGTTCACCGTCATTCCGGGGATCACCGATGCCGACGAAAACGTCCGGGGTGTCATGCAGCTCGTCTCCGCCTTGAAAAATATCGAGGAAATCGACCTGTTGCCGTTTTATAATTATGGAGAGGAAAAGTACAAACGGCTGAACCGCGAGAACCGGATGCATGGTGTCGCGCCGCCGGCGGACGGACGGATGGATGAAATCCGCGAACGGTTCGGCGGGCTCCATGTGCGGGTCAAGATCGGGGGATGAGCGGGGATCGGACGGTTCGACCCGCGCGGCGTGGCTGACGGATGGGAGCGGAACGGTGAATGATCGGATACAGCGGCTGAGGGAGCGGAGCATCGAAGCGAAACCGTACATCACGCCGGAGCGGGCGGTCCTCATCACCGAATTCTACCGGAACGGCGCCGCGGCGCGCGTCTCCGTACCCGTGGCGCGGGCGATGGCGTTCCGGCACCTCCTCGATCACAAGGCGCTTTGCCTGAACGAGGGGGAGCTGATCGTCGGCGAGCGCGGCCCGGCACCGAAGGCGACGCCGACCTACCCCGAGATCTGCACGCACTCGCTTCAGGACCTCGAGATCCTCGACTCGCGCGAAAAGGTCTCGTTCGCCGTCGACGACGAAGTGAGACGCATCTACCGCGACGAGATCATCCCGTTCTGGCGCGGGCGCTCGATGCGCGACCGCATTTTCAAGGAAATGACCTCTCCGTGGAAGACCGCGTACGAGGCGGGCGTATTCACCGAGTTCCAGGAGCAGCGCGCGCCGGGGCACACGGTGAACGGTGACAAGATCTACCGCATGGGATTTCTCGAACTCAAGGGGCGGATACGCGCGCGGATACGGCGTCTCGATTTCCTGGGAGATTCGGAGGCGCTCGACAGGAAGGAAGAGCTCACGGCGATGTCGATCGCGGCCGACGCCCTCATCCGGTACGCGAAACGGTACGCGGCGCTCCTCGAGCGTGCGGCCCGCACGGAGAGGGGCGCGGAGCGGAAAGAGGAGCTTGCGGCGATGGCGGCGGCCTGCCGCCGGGTCCCCGCCAATGCACCGCGTACGTTCTGGGAGGCGCTCCAGTACTACTGGTTCGTCCATATCGGCGTGATCTCCGAGTTCAACACGTGGGATTCGTTCAACCCCGGCCGTCTCGATCAGCACCTCTACCCGTTCTACCGGCGGGGAATCGAGGACGGGACGCTGACGGGGGAGCGGGCACGCGAGCTCCTTCAATCCTTCTGGATTAAGTTCAACAACCAGCCGGCACCACCCAAGGTCGGCGTGACCGCCGAGGAGAGCAACACCTACACCGATTTCGCGCTGATCAACGTGGGGGGCGTGAAAGCAGACGGCTCGGATGCGGCGAACGAGCTCTCGTACCTGATACTCGATGTCGTCGGGGAGATGCGGATCCTCCAGCCGAGCTCGATGGTGCAGATCAGCACGAAGAGCCCCGACCGTCTCCTGAAACGCGCGCTCGAGATCGTCCGCACCGGCTTCGGGCAGCCCTCCATCTTCAATACCGATGCGATCGTCCAGGAGCTCCTCCTCCAGGGCAAGTCAATCGAGGACGCCCGCGAGGGAGGCGCGAGCGGGTGCGTCGAGACGGGGGCATTCGGCAGGGAGGCATACTTTCTGACCGGGTATTTCAACCTGCCGAAGATACTCGAGGTAACGCTCAACAACGGCATCGATCCCGGTTCGGGCAAGCGGATCGGGCCGCGCACGGGGGATGCGGCGCGCATGAAGAGCTTCGACGAGGTGATGACCGCGTTCGGGCGGCAGGTGCGCCACTTCGTCGATATCAAGATCAGGGGGAATAATACGATCGAGCGTCTCTACGCGAAGTACATGCCGGCGCCGTTCCTCTCGCTCCTCATCGACGACTGCATCGAGAAAGGGCGTGACTACCACGCCGGCGGGGCCCGCTACAACACGAGCTACATCCAGGGGGTGGGGCTCGGGAGCATCACCGATTCTCTCGCCTCGATCCGGTTCAATGTTTTCGACGAGAAGACGATTACGATGCGCAAGCTCCTCACGGTGCTTGCGGCGGACTTCGCCGGGCACGACGGGATACGTGATCAATTCATCAACAAGACGCCGAAGTACGGCAACGACGACGATTATGCCGACGAAATCACCCGGCGCGTGTTCGAGATCTACTACGACGCGGTGAACGGCAGGCCCAACACGCGGGGCGGGGAACACCGGATCAATCTCCTTCCCACCACCGTTCACGTCTACTTCGGAAGCAAGATCGGCGCGCTCCCCGACGGTAGGAAGGCCCGCGAGCCCCTGTCGGAGGGGATATCCCCCGTGCAGGGCGCCGACCGGAAGGGACCGACGGCGGTTCTGAAATCGGCGGCCAAGATCGATCACGTGCGTACCGGCGGGACGCTTCTCAACCAGAAATTCACCCCCGATATCCTGAAGGACGACGAGGGGATCACAAAGCTCCTCCACCTCATCCGGGCATACTTCCGGATGGGCGGTCATCACATCCAGTTCAACGTCGTGACGGCGGAGACGCTGCGAAGGGCGCAGGAAAACCCCGAGCGGTACCGCGACCTGATCGTGCGCGTCGCCGGTTACAGCGACTACTTCGTCGATCTCGGTGCGGATCTCCAGAACGAGATCATCCGGCGGACGGAGCACCGGCGTTTCTAGAATCTCCGGACAGGTCGGGCGCAACGGTCTTGAAACGGATCATGACATGCACGATTGTTGATTGGTGGGCGCCGTCCGGGACGGCACGGTGCGTTCCGAGCCCGCGCGGCCCGCTCATCCATTCTGTTTCTGCTGTATCTTCGCCCAGGTGTCGCGGAGCGGCACGATCCGGTTGAAAACGAGCGCGTCCCGGCTTGAATCTTTATCCGCGCAGAAGTATCCATGCCGGAGGAACTGGAAGTGGTCTTCCGGACCGGCGCCGGCGAGGGACGGCTCAACGCGGCAACAGGTCAGTTCCGCGAGGGCGTTTGGATTCAGGTAGTCCTTGAAATCCTTTCCCGGTTCGACATCGTCCGGGTTCTCCTTCGTGAACAGCTGTTCGTACAGGCGAATCCGGGCGGTGCGCGCATGCGCCGCCGAGACCCAGTGGAGCGTTCCCTTCACCCTGCGTCCATCGGGGGCGTCTCCGCTCCTCGTCTCGGGGTCGTACGTACAGTGGAGCTCGATCGGTTCACCGGTCGTCCCGTCCTTCACCACGTCCACGCACGTTATGAAGTAGGCGTGTTTGAGCCGCACCTCGCGCCCCGGCGCGAGACGGAAGTACTTCTTCGGCGGATCCTCGCAGAAATCATCGCGTTCGATGTAGAGCTCGCGCGAGAACGGCACCATCCGTGCACCCATCGAGGGATCCTCGGGATTGTTGGCCGCCTCCATCTCCTCGAGTCGGTTCTCGGGGTAGTTGTCTATGATGACCTTGAGCGGACGGAGCACCGCCATGACGCGCGGGGCGCGCCTGTTGAGATCCTCTCGGAGGCAGTGATCGAGGAGATCGATGGAGACGCGCGTGTCGTTCTTCGCGACGCCGATACGGGCGGCGAACATCCGTATCGACTCGGGGGTGTATCCGCGGCGCCGCAGGCCCGCGATCGTCGGCATCAGGGGATCGTCCCAACCGCTCACGTATCCGCCCTCCACGAGCTGGAGGAGCCTCCGCTTGCTGAGAACGGTGTAGGTTACGTTGAGCCGCGCGAATTCGATCTGCTGCGAGTGGAAGATGCCGAGCTGATCGAGGTACCAGTCGTAGAGGGGACGGTGATCCTCGAACTCGAGGGTGCAGATCGAGTGGGTGATCCGTTCGAGCGAGTCGGAGCAGCAGTGGGCGAAATCGTACATCGGGTAGATGCACCAT
>DATKWS010000151.1:0-36405 GCA_035529435.1 Patescibacteria group bacterium | reverse complement strand
CGATGTATCCATTCGCGATGGAACCACAGGTGATAGCGATCTTCATCCCGATTCTCACCGTGCTTGGCGTGTTCGCCGTTGTCATTACGAGTATCCTCGTGAGCGGCAAGCACAAGGAACTCGCCCACAAGGAACGGCTGCTGGCTATGGAGAAGGGTATTTCGATTCCGGCGGAACCGCCTGTCGAGAAACGTCTCGCGTACCTCTCGATCAGGGCATGGGGATTCGTTTTGACGCTGCTCGGCGTGGCCCTTGTGATCGCCCTGTGGGTCACCGCCGGCGCGAAGGCCGGTGTGTGGGGGCTGTTACCGACCGCTGTCGGAGTCGCGATGATCGTCGCAGCGAGCAGGGAGAGGAAGGAGACGGCGACGGGCCCCGCGCGGGGCGAATAGGAAGGGTTGCGGTACCGGGGAACGTGGGCCAAAAGCGCCCCCCCCAAGGGGATGAACGACGGGAAAGACACGCGGCGGCGGAACGACCGCGATAATCGGGCGACCGTGATGCACCCCGAAGGAGCGGTGCATTTTCGCCGCGCGATTTTTTTTGTGGCGCGGTGCGGGGAATCGTGCTAGACTCCGCATCGTACAGGGATGGGATCGGCGGCGGGCACAACCCTCGGTGTGAACGGAATACGTTCCTGATGATGAAGGGAGGAGGATGATGATGAGGACACTATTCCGCATTTTCATTTCCATGGCGCTGAGTTTTCTCATTACCGCCTCGCTATGCCCCGCGGGAGGGGCGCAGGTCGTGCTCAACGAGATCCTTGCAGATCCTCTGAGTGACTGGGATGGGGACGGGGAGGTGAATTTTCGAGACGACGAGTGGATCGAGGTGATCAATCTCGGTGACTCTCCGGTCGATCTCTCGGCTTACCTCATCTCCGACGGCGAGGGTGAACCGGTATGGCGGTACGGATACGCGGGAATGCTCGGCCCCGGGGAGGTGCGCGTGACGTACGGGAGCGACTCGAAGGCCTGGGAACAGGCCAACGGTTTTCCCGCCTACGGTCTCAGCCTCAACAACGCGGGAGATCGTCTCACGCTGTACTGCATCACGGGGCCGGATACGGTTCCCGCCGATGCGTATATGTATACCGATCTCGCGGCCAATAACGACCGTTCGATCGGGCGCAGTGCCAGACTGCCGGGCGCCTGGAATATCTTCGATCTGTTGAATCCGTGCACGGATTCGTGCGATCCGCCGGGTAACGGCTGTATGCCCACCCCCGGATCGGCGAACGAGTGCATAACCCCCGCTCGCGCGGATAGCTGGGGTGCAATCAAAACGTACTACCGGTGAACGTCTTACGGCGCGCTGGCCGGCGCGGAATCCGCGTGCCGCCTTATTAAGCCGAGCCGAGCAGCGCGGTACGGCGAATGATACCTGACGCATGAGGGCTTCCCGCCGCTCTCATCCCTGTACGCGACGCATATACCCTTTCCTGTTTACTGTTCGCGGCCGCCGTGCTAGCATGTGCACCGGTGTGTGCGATGAATGAGAAAGGCAAAACCGATAAGCATAACAACTGCTGGGAGTATCTCTCCTGTGACAAGGTGGAATGCGCCGCGTACGGGAAAAAACAGGCGCCGTGCTGGGAGATCACGGGGCACCGTTGCAAGGACCGCGTATTCCCGCGCCTCGAGGAAAAACTGATACAGTGCTGTTTTCAGTGCGCATTCTTCAAGCAGCTCAAGGAGCGGCTCCAGGGGCGCCGGTGGGTCGATATCACGCTGCTCGAGACGCTCGAGGAAGCGCTGATACGCTCGTCACGCTATTCCAACAAGGTGGAGGACCTCTATATGGAGGTGATCCGCCGGAGCAAGCTGATGAATCTCCTCGGTGAGGTGAGCAGGATCATCGCGCGCCTCGACAAGGAGGAGGATATCATCCTCGCCATCCTCACGGTAATCACGGCGGGGGAAGGGCTCGGTTTCAACCGGGCATTCGTTTTTTTACGCGGGCCCGAGTACAATCTGCTGCGCGGCAAGTACGCCCTCGGACCCTCGTCGCCGGAAGAGGCGGTGAGCATTTGGAAGATACTCGACAAGGACGAGAACATGTCCCTCGAAAAGCTCGTGAGCAAGGGACAGAAGCTCCACTATCTCCGCAGCAGCCCGCTCACCAAGACCACCAAGGAACTCGTGATCACGATCGACACCGGTGAAAGCGTGATCGCCCGCGGAATGGAAGAGATACGTTTCATCAAGAAGGGCGACCTGTCATCGGAAAAGGACCTCGCCATCGCGACGGCCCTGGGACTCGACGACTTCTGCATCTGTCCCATCGCCACCGCCGAGGGGAGCCTCGGCCTCATCATCGTTGACAATATCTTTACCGGCAAGGAAATAACAGCGGAGGATGCGCACCTACTCGAGATGATTGTAAGTCACGCAACCACATCTTTGAGATCGGCGCAGTTGAAGGAATCTCTTAACAAGAATGTTGAAAGTCTCAAGGCGACGTATCGCAAACTCAGGGCAAACGAGGAGCGGATGATGCGCGCGGAGCGACTCGCGATCTCCGGGGAACTCACCGCTTCCGTCATTCATGAGATCAAGAATCCGCTCGTTTCGATCGGCGGCTTCGCCCGGAGCCTCTGCAATTCGCCTCATCTCGGGGCCACGGACCGGGAAAAGCTCGAAATCATACTGAACGAGGCGATCCGGCTCGAGGCGTTCCTCGAGAGCATGCAGTCCCGCGTGAGCAAGCTGAAGCTCGAGGAGGGTGACATCAATCAGATACTAGAAAACAATTGCCAGCTCCTCCGGAACGATTTCAAGGAGCGCGGCATCACGCTCCTGACCAGCCTGTCGCCCGATATCCCCAATTGCATGCTCGACGTGATCAAAATTCACGAGGTTTTTCTCAATATTCTGCAGAACTCCATCGAGGCGGTCGGGAGGAATGGAATCATACGGGTGAAGACGTGGCGCGAGGGTGTTTCGGTGCACGTTGAGATATCCGACAACGGGGTGGGGATTACGAAGGATCAGATGAACAGGATATTTACGCCGTTCTTCACCACCAAGGAGAGTGGGTCGGGGCTCGGGCTGTCATTCGCTCACCGTATCATCAAGGATCACGGGGGGAACATATCGGTCACGAGCTCGAAGGGGGAAGGCGCCTCGTTTCACATTTCCTTCCCGACCGTGGCGGCCGGGAGCGGGGTGCATATACACGCGAAGCAGGAAACACCGGATTGATGCAGCGCACACCTCCCGCAATGCGTATCAAAATGCTCCTCGAGCATGTCCGCGTGTTTCTGTGGGCCGATATTCCGCCTTGGAAGATGGGGCTCTCCGCGGCGATCGGTGCGGGGATCGCCATGACGCCGACGATCGGTATTCAGACCATTCTCGTGACCGCAATCGTATCACTGATACGGGGGAATCGGGCGCTCGCCCTGATCGCCTCCGGCATCGCCAATCCATGGACGATTCCGCTCATCTACTACGTTGACTTTCGCGTCGGCGCCGCTCTGATGGGAGTAACGGCAATGCCAGGACTGCCCGAGCGTTTCTCGCTGGGCGCGCTGGGTGGCGCCATCGTACCGGTCCTGGTGGGATCCGTCATCGCCGGAACCACATGCGGCGTCCTCGTCGGAGTGGGCGTTTCCGTTCTCTGCCGGTTTCGGGGGCGGACCGCCGAGGGCCGGAAAATGCCGGTATAAGGCGTCCGGCGGCACGGGCATTCCGTCCAAGTCTGTAATTGACAAAAGAGAAGATAAGAATTACGCTACTTTTCCTTATATTTCCATCCCCGACCGTGGCTTCGAGAACGGGGCGGAGAGATCGGCACGATGCGCCGATCACGTTATTCATGAGGAATGAGGAATCATGGCGTTCGAGAGTGGAACGGTTCAACTCTACACCGGCAATGGGAAGGGAAAGACCACCGCCGCGGTCGGGCAGGCCGTCAGGGCCGCCGGCCACGGAAAGAGGGTCATCATGATTCAATTCATGAAGGGGAAGCCGTACGGGGAACTGGCCGCCGCCGACCGGATCGAGGGGCTGACGATAGAACAATACGGCAGGGACGAATTTGTCGATCGCGACAACCCGGCGGCGGAGGATATCGAGCTCGCCATGAACGGGTGGCGGCGGGCCGAGGAGCTCGTACGCGACGACACGCTCGATATGCTCATACTCGATGAGATCAATGTGGCCGTTGCGTTCGGCCTGGTACCGCTCGAGAGCGTTGTAGCGCTCGTCCGCAATAAACCCGTCGGGCTCGAGCTCGTGCTGACGGGGCGTTACGCGCCCGATGAACTGATCGCTCTTGCCGATACGGTCACGGAGATGCGGGAAATTCGCCATCACTACAACCGGGGCGTCAAAGCGAGAAAGGGTATCGAATACTGAGAGCCGATGGTGGTGGAGAACGGCATAGCGGGATTACTCGAGGACTTCGACAGGGGGAGCGTCGCAGCGGCGGCGCGGCTCATCACCATACTCGAAAACGGCGGAGCGGGGGCGGAGAGGGTGTTCGACGCCCTGTTCCCCAAGATGGGGAATGCATACAAGATCGGTTTTACCGGTCCCCCGGGCGCCGGCAAGAGCAGCCTCCTGTATCATCTGGCGAAGCTGTTCAGGGACCGGGGGAGGCGGATCGGCGTCATTGCCGTCGATCCCACGAGTCCCTTCAGCGGCGGCGCGCTGCTCGGCGACCGGATCCGCATGCAGCGCCTCACCGAGGATCCCGATATCTTCGTGCGGAGCCTGGCGAGCCGCGGCAGTCTCGGCGGCATCTCGAACTGCACCGACGAGGTGGCGGATCTGCTGGACGCCTTCGGCAAGGATCTGATACTGATCGAGACGGTCGGCGTCGGACAATCGGAGCTCGAGATAGCCGAGAAATCGCACACGGTGGTGGTGATCCTCGTACCCGAGTCGGGCGACGGCATTCAGGCGATGAAGGCGGGTCTCATGGAGATCGGTAATGTATTCGTGATGAACAAGTCGGATCATCCCGATGCGGAGCTCGCCGCGCAGGAGATAGAGTCGACCCTGAAATTCAAGGATACATCTGCGGGCGCATGGAAACCACCCGTCGTTCTCACCTCGGCCCTGGAACGGACCGGCATCGAGCAACTCGCCGAGCATATCGAGGCGCACCGGCGCTATCTGGAGGAGAATGATCTGATCGAGGAACGCCGCAGAACCATACTGCACTCGCGGGTTCGCAATGCACTGATGGACAGGATGGAGCGCAGGCTTCGCGACAGCGGGGCGGTGCGCGCCGTTCTCGAGGAGAAGATGGGCGATGTCTACGCTGGACGCATGTCGCCCTACCGGCTCGTGCACGAGCTGGAGAAACTGATCGCCATCGCGTGAATATAAACGGAGCGAGGTGGATGCGCCGTCATGAAAACACGGAACGACAAGATGGACAGGTTACGTGAAAAATTCCGTTCGCGCTACGATTCGTGCGAGGAACGGAATGTCGAATTCACAACGGTTTCGTCTGAACCGGTTGAACCGCTCTATGCGCCCGACGATATCGCGGATCTCGATTATCGCGACGATCTCGGGTTCCCCGGCGTGTTTCCCTATACGCGCGGCGTGTACCCGACGATGTATCGCGGACGTCTCTGGACGATGCGGCAGTTCTCGGGTTTCGGAACTCCCGGCGATACCAACAAGCGGTACCACTATCTACTCGATCACGGCCAGACCGGACTGAGCGTTGCATTCGACATGCCCACCATCATGGGGTACGATTCCGACCACCCCCGTTCGGAGGGGGAGGTCGGCAGGTGCGGGGTCGCGATAGATTCCCTCCGCGATATGGAGATCCTGTTCGGCGGTATCGATCTCGCGAAGATTACGACGTCGATGACCATCAACGCCCCCGCTTCGATACTGCTCGCGTTCTACCTCTGCACCGGTGAAAAGCAGGGTGCCCGGTTCGATCAGATGGGCGGCACCATCCAGAACGACATCCTGAAGGAATACATTGCCCAAAAGTCATGGATATTTCCGCCCGAACCCTCCCTGCGTATCATCACCGATATACTCGCGTTCTGTTCCACGCACGTGCCCAGATGGAACACGATCAGCATCAGCGGCTATCACATCAGGGAGGCGGGATCGACCGCCGTGCAGGAGCTCGCCTTCACCCTGGCGGACGGCTTCGCGTACGTGGAGGCGGGGATCGCGGCGGGGCTCGACGTGGACACATTCGCGCCCCGGTTGTCATTTTTCTTCAATGCGCACCTCGATTTCTTCGAGGAGATCGCCAAGTACCGAGCGGCCCGGCGCATCTGGGCCCGCCGCATGCGGGAGAGGTACGGTGCGAAGGATGAACGGTCGTGGCTGCTCCGTTTCCACACGCAGACGGCGGGGTGTTCCCTGACCGCCCAGCAGCCCGAGAACAATATCGTCAGGACCGCGTTCCAGGCGCTCTCGGCGGTTCTCGGAGGAACGCAGTCCCTCCATACAAACTCGATGGACGAGACCCTGGCGCTCCCGTCGGAGAAGGCGGTGCGCATCGCACTCCGCACGCAGCAGCTGATCGCACACGAGACGGGTGTCACGAACACGATGGATCCACTCGGGGGGAGTTACTTTATCGAAGCACGGACGCGTGAGATGGAGGAGAAGGCGCAGGAGTACTTCGAGAAAATCGAGCGGCTCGGCGGTGTCGTGAAGGCGATCGAGCAAGGATTCTTCCAGAAGGAGATCGGGCGTGCCGCGTACGAGTACCAGAAGGCGATCGAGTCGGGGCGGAAGGTGATCGTCGGCGTGAACAGATTCCAGGTGGAAGGTGAAGAGATCGGGATATCACTCCTCAGGATAGACGAGGAGGTGGAGCTCGCGCAACGGGACGCCGTGGAAAAGGTCCGGGCGGAACGCGACAACGACAAGGTCGCGCGCGAACTCGTGCGTCTCGGTGAAACGGCCCGCGGTTCCGATAACCTGATGCCGGTCATAATCGACTGTGCGCGTTGTTACGCCACGGAGGGGGAAATAATCGACACGCTCAAGGGAGTTTTTGGCGAATACCAGGAGCCGCCCTTCTTCTAAACGGTACGGTAGTATGCTCAGGAGGAACACGGTATGGTGAAAACAATCAGGGTACTCGTCGCCAAGCCCGGGCTCGACGGCCACGATCGCGGCGCGAAGGTGGTGGCAAACGCCCTCAGGGATGCGGGCATGGAGATCATCTATACGGGCCTGCACCAGACGCCGGAGATGATCGCCGAAGCAGCCGTTCAGGAGGACGTCGATTTCGTGGGACTCAGCATCCTCTCCGGCGCGCACATGACCATGTTCCCCCGCGTCATGGATCTTCTCAAGGAGAAGGGAGCCGGTCACATCAAGGTCTTCGGGGGGGGCATCATACCGGGAGAGGATATCGAAAAGCTCGAAACGATGGGCGTTTCCCGCATTTTCGGGCCCGGCACTGATACGCGGGAGATCGTTGAGTATATCCGAAAAGCGCACGATGATTCATGAATCCCGGCCGGGAACGGAGAGCGCCCGCCGGTCGGTTTCGATAGAGAGAATTCGCCGGATCCACAAACCCGAAAAAGGAGGATCGTTCCATGAAAGAGATCGTCATCGCAGGTGCTGTCAGAACAGCGTTGGGTAAGTTTCTCGGCGGTCTTACGTCGTTCGGCGCCACGCAGCTCGGCGGCTTCGTCGTCAAGGAGGCGATGAAGCGGGCAGGTGTCACGGGCGACCAGGTCGACGAGGTCATCATGGGCAACGTGATCAGCGCCGGTCTCGGCCAGAATCCCGCTCGCCAGGCGTCGATACACGGGGGCGTCGACACCGCCGCCGGGGCCATGACCATCAACAAGGTCTGCGGCTCGGGCCTCAAAGCGGTCGTGTGCGGAGCGCAGGCGATCATGCTGGGGGATGCCGATATCATCGTGGCCGGTGGCATGGAGAGCATGAGCAATGCGCCGTACATCCTCCGCGAGGCGCGTACCGGCTACCGCATCAACGACGGCGCACTCGTCGATACGATGGTCTACGACGGTCTCTGGGACGTCTACAAGGATTTCCATATGGGAAATACGGGCGAGCTCGTGGCGGAGAAGTACAAGGTATCCCGCGAGGAGCAGGACGAGTATGCGTACAACAGCCACCGGAAGGCCGTGGAGGCCCATGAGGCGGGAAAGTTCAAGGACGAGATCATGCCGTTGGAAGTTCCCCAGCGCAAGAAGGAGCCGATCATCGTCGACCGTGACGAGGGACCACGGTCGGACACGACAATCGAGAGCATGGCGCGGCTCAAGACGGTATTCAAGAAGGACGGCACGGTGACGGCGGGGAACGCCTCCCAGATCAGCGACGGCGCCGCCGCAATGGTATTGCTCAGCGCGGAGAAGGCGAAGGAGCTCGGTGTGAAGCCGATCGCGCGCGTGACGGGGTACGCGACGGGGGGAATGGATCCCGAATGGGTGATGATGGCCCCGACCGTCGCCGTCCCGAAGCTGCTCGAGAAGACCGGCATGAAGATAGACGATTTCGATCTCATCGAACTCAACGAGGCGTTCGCCGTGCAGCCGATCGCCGTGATGAAAGTGCTCAGGATGAATCCCGACAAGGTGAATATTCACGGCGGAGCCGTCGCGCTCGGCCATCCGATCGGATGTTCGGGCGCGCGCCTTCTCGTAACGCTCTTGCATGCGCTGAAGCAAACCGGCGGCACGAGGGGACTGGCCACGCTGTGTCTCGGTGGCGGTAATGCGGTAGCGATGAGTGTCGAGATGCTGTAGTGACGGCGGAACGGGGCGGGTTGCCGGCGCATCACGGGACGAACGTTCCGGATGGCAGCAGGACGCTCCCGCGGGAAAATCAACCGCGTGACGGGACTCCGTGCGGGCGGTTTACAGGGAAAGGAGTACGGAATGGCGATAGAGAAGATTGCCGTCATCGGCGCCGGTACCATGGGGAACGGGATCGCCCAGGTCTTCGCTCACCAGGGGTACCGGGTCACCATGGTGGATGTAAAGAAGGAGTTTGTCGATCGGGGTATGGCCGCCATCGAGAAGAGCCTTTCGCGCCTCGTGAAGAAGGAACGGATCGACGAGGCGACCAAGGACGAAATCATCGGCCGCATCGCCACCGCGACAAACGTCAAGGAGGCGGCGGGGGCGGATCTCATCGTCGAGGCTATCTTCGAGGATTTCGATACCAAGGCGAAGCTGTTCCGGGAGCTGGACGGGCTGTGCCCGAAAAAGACGATATTCTCGAGCAACACCTCTTCCATATCGATCACCGCGCTCGCGGCGGTCACGTCGCGGCCCGAGCGGTTTATCGGGATGCACTTCATGAATCCGGTGCCGGTCATGAAGCTCATCGAGATCATTCGCGGGCTCGCGACGGACGACGAGACAACGGAGACGGTCGTGGAGTTGAGTAAAAAGCTGGACAAGGAACCGGTCGAGGTGAACGACTACCCCGGTTTTGTGGCGAACCGCATCCTCATGCCGATGATCAATGAAGCGGTCTATTGCCTGATGGAGGGGGTCGCCACCGCCGAGGCGGTCGACAGCGTGATGAAGCTCGGGATGAACCATCCGATGGGACCGCTCACCCTCGCCGATCTGATCGGCCTGGATGTCTGTCTCAACATCCTGCGCGTCCTGCACGAGGGCCTCGGCGATCCGAAGTACCGCCCCTGCCCGCTGCTCATCAAGATGGTAAGCGCAGGATATCTCGGGCGCAAGTCGGGACAGGGATTCTACAACTACACGCAGGGCTGAGACTGTTTCAACATTCTTCGAGCTCGATCAGAACGCCGGATGTCGATTTGGGATGGATGAATGCCACGGGATGTCCCTCGGCTCCGGGACGGGCCTTCATGTCTATGAGGTTCAGGCCGGCGCCCGCAAGCTCTCCGAGTACGCGGTCGATATCGCCGACGCGGAAGCAGAGATGGTGTATGCCGGGACCGTGCCGTTCAAGGAACTTCGTCACGGCGCTTTCCGCGCCGATTCCCTCGAGCAGCTCGATACTCGCGTTCCCCGTCTCGAGAAACGCCACCCTGACACCCCGGTCGGGGAGCGCCTTTTCCGCCTTGAGCTCGAATCCGAGTATCTCGCAGAAGAGTTTTTTCCCCTCCTCGAGATCCCTGACCGCTATTCCTATGTGATTGAGTTCCTCGAGGCGTTCGACCATATCGTTACCTCCACTGCTATGCGTGCCGCTCCTGCGCAGCGGCGTGGCGGGTGATTCGTTCCTGCATCAGTTCCCGCAACTGCCGGAGCCGGGTGGCGCGCGATGTCACGCCGTTTTCATGCCGGGACTGTAGCGCCCGAACACGCGCTCCATCGCGGCTGATATCTCGCCGAGCGTACAACCGCCCTTCACGGCCTCGATGATCGGCGGCATGAGATTATCGCTCCCGCGGGCGGTGTGTTCGACCTTTTCGAGGGACCGGGTCACGCGCGCATGGTTACGCTCGCTCTTGAATCGTTCCAGGTTCTCTCTCTGGCGCCGTGAAACCTGCTCGTCGAGCTTGAATTTCTCCTGATGAATGACACCCGCCTCTGTGTACCTGTTTACTCCCACGACAATGATATCCTCGTCCTCCACGGCTTTCTGGTACCGGTAGGCGCTCCGCTCGATTTCACGCTGCGGAAATTGCGCCTCGATAGCCTTGATCATACCGCCCATCCCCTCTATCCGGTCCATCAGCGCCAGTATCCTCGTTTCGAGCTCATCGGTGAGATTCTCCACGTAGTAGCTCCCGCCGAGCGGGTCGATCGTATCGCACGCCCCGGATTCCTCGGCGACCACCTGCTGGGTGCGGAGCGCCGTGAGTACCGCGTCCTCCGACGGAAGACTCAATGCCTCGTCCTTGGAATTGGTATGGAGCGACTGGGTGCCTCCGAGAACGGCGGCAAGAGCCTGGAGCGTCACCCGTATAACGTTGTTTTCGATCTGCTGGGCGGTCAGCGAGCACCCTGCGGTCTGTGTATGGAAACGCAGGAGGCACGACTTGTCGTTTCTCGCGCCGAAGCGTTCACGCATGATACGTGCCCAGATCCGCCGGGCCGCCCGGAACTTGGCCACCTCCTCGAAGACGTTGTTGTGGACGCAGAAGAAAAAGGAGAGGCGCGGCGCGAAATCATCGACATCGAGCCCCGCCCGCATCGCCGCGTCGACGTAGGCGACCGCATCGGCAAGGGTGAGGGCGGCTTCCTGCACCGCGGTGGAACCGGCCTCCCTGATGTGATAGCCGCTGATGCTGATCGTGTTCCACGAGGGCGTGTGATCCTTGCACCACGCGAAGATGTCCGTCACGATCCGCATCGAGGGGGCGGGGGGGTAGATATAGGTGCCCCGGGCGTAGTATTCCTTGAGGATATCGTTCTGTATGGTCCCCGCGATGGAGGTGGGGGGGATACCGTTTTCCTCGGCCAGAACGACGTACATGGCGAGTAGAATCGAAGCGGTTGCATTGATCGTCATCGACGTACTCACGCGATCGAGTGGTATTTCTTTAAACAAAGTTCTTAAATCATCGATGGAATCTATTGCTACTCCAACTCTTCCTACTTCTCCCTGTGCCATGAAATGGTCGGAGTCGTACCCCATCTGTGTGGGGAGGTCGAAGGCGACCGACAACCCCGTTTGTCCCTGCTCGAGCAGGTAACGGAAGCGCCTGTTTGTTTCCTCTGCCGAGCCGAATCCGGCGTACTGGCGCATCGTCCAGAGCCGCCCGCGGTACATCGTGGGGTACACACCGCGCGTGAAGGGGTACGAGCCGGGGAATCCCGCGCGTTCGGCATAGTCTCCCTCGGGCGCATCGACCGGCGTGTAGAGTGGTGCAACCGCGATATCCGAGGTCGTCACGAAGCGGGCTTTCCGTTCACCCCGTTTCCCCTTGTACGGCTCGTACACCTCGCCGAGCCATTTCCGGTAAGAGTCGGTAAGAGGATTCTTCTCCGCCATCCGGTGTCCTTTCTCATTCTACAAAGGAATGTTGCCGTGTTTCTTGGGGGGAAGCTGCTGGCGCTTGTTGAGGAGGTTTTCCAGTGCATGGATGATCATGGGACGCGTGTTTTCGGGCATGATGACATCATCGAGGTACCCGAGGCCAGCCGCCACGTATGGATTTGCGAATGCATCGACGTACGTGTTGATCCTCTTCTGCCTCTCGGCCTCGGGATCCTCGGCGGCGGAGATTTCACGCCTGAACAGGATATTCACCGCTCCCTCCGCGCCCATAACGGCCAGCTCGGCGGTCGGCCACGCGATATTGTAGTCGCTGCGGATGTGCTTGCTCGACATGACGCAGTACGCACCGCCGTAAGCCTTGCGCGTGATGACGGTCAGCTTGGGAACCGTTGCCTCGCAGTACGCATAGATCAGCTTGGCGCCGTGTTTGATGATACCGTTCCATTCCTGATCGGTACCCGGGAGAAATCCGGGCACGTCCTCGAAGGTGAGAAGGGGGATATTGAATGCATCGCAGAAGCGCACGAAACGTGCTCCCTTGATCGAGCTGTTTATATCGAGAACGCCGGCGAGGTGGGTCGGTTGATTGCCCACGATGCCGACCACGTGGCCGTTCAGGCGGGCGAATCCGACGACGATGCTCTGTGCCCAGAGCGCCTGCACCTCGAGAAATTCCCCGTTGTCGACGATGAGATGAATGACGTCCTTCATGTCGTAGGGCGATCGTGGATCATCCGGAATGAGTTCCTGCAGGCCCGGTTCGACGCGCGTCGGATCGTCGGTCGGCGGCATGTACGGCGGATCCTCCATGTTGTTCTGCGGCATATATGAAAGCAGGTGCTTGATCAGGTCGATGCAGTCCTCGTCGTCCTCGGCGAGAAAGTGGGCGACACCGCTCTTCGTGTTGTGGGCGAGTGCCCCACCGAGTTCCTCCTGGCTGACATCCTCGTGCGTCACCTTCCTGATCACGTTCGGACCGGTAATAAACATGTGGCTGGTCTTGTTCACCATGATGATGAAATCGGTGAGGGCGGGGGAATAGACCGCGCCGCCCGCACTGGGCCCCATGATCGCTGATATCTGCGGGATAACGCCGGAGGCGAGTGTGTTTCGCAGGAAGATATCGGCATATCCGCCGAGGCTTGCAACGCCCTCCTGGATTCGAGCCCCGCCGCTGTCGTTGAGACCGACCAGCGGTGCTCCGTTTTCCATGGCCATGTCCATGAGACGGGTGATCTTCCCCGCGTTGGCCTCGCTGAGGGAGCCGCCGAATACGGTGAAATCCTGGGCGAATGCGAATGTGTTGCGGCCGTTGATCAACCCGTGACCGCAGACGACGCCGTCACCGACGGTACGTTTTTCACTGAGCCCGGGCCATGTCGATCGATGGGTCAAGAAAACGCCGAGTTCCTGAAACGTTCCCTCGTCGAAGAGAAGGTGTATTCGTTCCCGTGCCGTGAGACGCCCGGAATCGTGGATTTTCTGTATCCGCTCGCGGCCGCCCCCCAGAAGGGCCTGCTCGCGTTTCTTCTTCAGGTATTCGTACTTCTCCTTTTTCTTCTTCAACGGTCCGGCCTCCTCTGGAGATCGTGGATCCATCCCGGTCCGTTCACCGGTACGCCCGGGATACCCCTCCGGCTGTGGCGCCGGGGTCGTCATGCCGATGCGATGCGAAAACGCGACAACGGCCTTTCGTAATATGTGGTTCACGGCCTATTCTAGGGGAAGGAGACCGGCCGGTCAATCGGAATGTAGCTGAAATCTGTTGTCAAAGCGTGCTGCGATCAATATAGTTCATCTTTGATGCAACTTGCGGTACCGGCGTCTACATACCATTTTTAATGAAAGGAGAGGATCCATGGACAAGAGAAGGTCTCTGACACACGTTGCCATGCTGGTTCTCTGCGCGCTGTTCCTCTATTCGTGTTCCGGGGGGGAGAAGGAGGAAGCTACGGAGTCCGCGCAGCCGCAGGAGGAACCGGAGCAGATCATCTCGTACCTCAACCAGGATGTCAGCTTCGGTGTTTTCTTCGATGAGAAGGGCACGCGGCGGACACTGGATCTCGACCGGGACCAGAAGGAATTCGACGTCTATATTATCATCAACTTTCCGGAAGATATAGAGATTGCCGCGGCGGAATGGCGGCTGGAATTACCGGAGGGGATCTCCGTCATCAATGACAAGTATATCCTGAATCGCACGATTTCAATGGGGCTCATGGATTACGGGCTGAGTGAGCGGTTTCCTTGTGTCAGCGGTCCATCGTGCCTCTTGCATACCCTGACCCTTCGTACCGACCGGGAGCTGAAGAATGCCGAGATCGCCGTGCTCCCGTCTACGGAGGGGGAGTTTCTCGGTGTCGCTGAGTGTACAGAGGGTTATCCCCAGATCAGGGCGACCTCGTTCAGAGGGGTGGTCAATCCGGGGGAATAGCGGGGATACTGGTTTTGATATTTTTCCGATTTACCGGCCGGGCGTTGCTTCGATGGATTCTCATTGCGCTCATACCGGCCGCCACGATACTCCCGAGCACGCGGGCACGGGGCGGGCTCGTCTCACCGAAAGACGGCGGCAGCCTTCCCGAATCGTACCACCTTCTCATGATGCAGCGAAAGGATGCATTCACCATCAAGCGCGGGTGGGTGCACCGGCTGCGGGACACGGCGCGACATGCGCCGGGTGAACGTTCGCCCGGGATATTCGCTTCCGACGGCGTATCGCTCGTCGAAGGTGTGCTGGGCGGTCGTCTCGTGCTCCCCGTGGTGCTCGGGCTGTACAGTGACGCGCCGCAGCCGTTCAGGGCGGGCACGCTCCAGCGCGCCCTGTTCGACGGCCGCATCGGCCGGCCGACGGTCGGCGATTATTACCGCGAGGTGTCACGCGGATTATTCGATGTCTCCGGTGTCGTTCAGGACTGGATCCGTCTCGAGCACCCCGAGAGTTACTACGTGGGACTGTTCCAGGGAACCTTCCCGGGAACCGATAGAACGGGGGAAATGATACGGGAGATACTCGATGGCCTCGATCCGGCCGTCGATTTCAGCCTGTACGACAACGACGGCCCCGACGGCGTTCCGAACTCCGGCGACGATGACGGGTATGTCGACGCCCTCCTCGTCATTCATCCGACGAGGGGAGCGGAGTGCGGGTACTTCTCGCATATCTGGTCCCATTCGTGGAGTTACAGTGAATGGCCCGCTTCGGGCGGCGAGCCGTACCGGACGGGTGATGCGGCGGCCGGCGGGGGGGTCATTCTCGTCGACGACTACATCATCGCACCGGCACTCTCATGTGAGGGTGACCGGGACGAGGTCATAGAGATCGGCGTGTACTGCCACGAGATCGGGCACACGATCGGCCTGCCCGATCTGTACGATCCGAACGACGGATCGCACGGCATCGGGTACTGGGGGCTCATGGGGACCGGCAACTGGAACACACCGGATTCACCGGCGCACCCGTGCGGCTGGTCCAAGGATCAGCTCGGCTGGGTCGAGCGGATCGATGTCGACTGGCATGATCGGTCGATCGATCTCGATCCGGTGCACGAGGGCGGGACGGTCGTGAGGCTCACATTGCCCTATACGCGTTTCACGCGGCGCCGCGAGATGTCGCTGTCGGGGGATTACGCTCTCGTGTGCGGGTATTCCGCCGCGGAGGCGGAACATCGCAACTGGCCGCGGCCGGGCTACGGCAACACCTGGCACGAGTCGATGATTCGCCCGTTCTCGTGCAGCGGTGGACCGGTGACGCTTGCGTACGATGCGGTCATCGACGCGGAGGATGGGTACGATTTCGGGTACGTGCTGATCGAAACGGGGACGTCCGTCGAAACGCTTGCCGTCTACACCGGCCGCGGCACGGTGGAGGGGGAGACCGTGATCCTGAGCGATTACCTCCCCCCCGGTGCACGCGGGTTCGTTCTGCGTTTTCTCTTCATCTCGGACGACACGGAGAGCAATGAGGACGGCTTCTACGAATCCGCATTCGGCTTCGGCTTCGCCATCGACAATGTATCGGTGTGGGGTGGGGGGATCGATTATTCCTGCGATTTCGAGGAGGATGCGGGTGGGTGGCGCGACGATGCAGCACCGGCCGAGTACTTCCTCGTGGAGAACAGGCGGAAGCACGGTTTCGACCGGCATCTCCCGGGAGAGGGGCTGCTGGTATGGCATGCCGAGAACAGCATCGCGTACGGGCTGTTCGGAAACAGCGGGGGATTCACCGATCTCCAGGCGCGGGGGCTCGTGCTCGAGGAGGCTGATGGTTTGTACAACCTTCTCGCCGGTGACAACATGGGGGATGTGAACGATCCGTTTCCCGGACCGTTCGGTAACAATACATTCGGCGGCGCGACGAACCCGAACAGCAGGAGCAACGGGGGCTGGGTGACCCCCGTCGAGGTATCCGGTATCAGCGGTGGCGTACGGATCGCGGCAAGTTATACGGGCGGCATGCCGGCGCCCGCCGTTATTTCGGTGCACCCCGATACGATCAATCGATCGGTTGATACCGGGGCGATTCTCGACATCAGAGGGACATCGATGCGGTACGGAGCCTCCTGCACGCTCTCCCGGGGCGACAGGGTCATCTCTCCCACGGCGATAGACTGGCGCGGCGAGGATCGGCTGCGTGCCTCGTTTCAACTCGAAACGCTGCTCGAGGGTGCCTGGAGCCTCACCGTCGTGAGCGGTGACGGGCAGGCCGTTACCGCGGACAGCATCGTCACGATACGTTCCCTGTACGAATCGGCGCGGGTGACGAACGGCAGGGATTACTTCGCGGTCGAGTGGGATATTGCGCGCACGACGGGCATCGCGGGCGTGTACCTGTTCCGTTCCGAGGAAGGCGGTCCGTTTGTCCTCGTGGCCGCCGATCTCGCGCCCGTCGAAGCGGGGTTGTTCCGGTACGAGGATTACGCGGTGCGGCCGGGAATCGGTTACGCCTACCGCGCCGTGACCCTTCTCGACGGCGGGGGGGAGGAGCGGCTGGATCTTCCGGGACCGTACCGGTTGCCGGATCTTCCCTTCATCGCGGACGGGAACATGCCCAACCCGTTCGCCGAGAAGACGACGATCAGTTTCTTCGTGCCCCGCTCCGTGCGCTTGATGATCGATATCTACGACGTCGCCGGCAGGCGCGTCCGATCATGGGGGACGGAGCGGTACGAACGGGGAACGCACCGCATAGAATGGACGCCCGACGCCGAAAAGATCGCGGCTGGAGTTTATTTCTGCGTTTTCAGGTCGGCACGGATGGAGCGTGCGGTCAAGATGGTCCTGATCCGCTGACGCGGCCATGGCGCTTCATGCGTACCTGCAACTCCGCCGTATAACGCCGGAATCAATGACGGGCCGATTACCGGAGGGTCCATTTCTGCCTAAAATATGTATGAAACTCCGAGATGAAACGACACGTGCGTGAATTGTTTCTCGTCGATCTCGACGGTACTGCGGTTGAACCGGTAGATCCGGTACCGGTAGGGACTGGTCCATACATTGACCATCGCTTCGACGGTGATGTTTTCCTTGATCGAGCGTGTGAGACCGGCGCCGCCGATGAAGTAGAATGTGGTCTGCGACGGCCTGAATGTATCGGTCGGTGTAACCGTGATCGGATCGGCGGAAAGAAAACCTATCCCGAGGTTGGCGATGGGACGGTACGGGATCAGGTAGGGCAGGATGGCCGTAACTCCCAACTGGTAGCTGAAACCTCCGACCGATGTGCCGTTTCCCTCTGAGAAGAGATACCCGAGGCGGTTCTCGAAGTAGATGTTCCACTCGAGCTCGTACCGGATCCGTATATCGATGCCCGGGGCGTTCTCGAGGCCGAAGTAATCGCTGTCGAGAATGAAGAAGTTGGGAAAGATGCCGATCCCGATACGTCGGTTCGCTTTGCCGAGGGCGTTGATGGGGGATACCATCATGGTGATCGCGAAGCATAAAACGCCCAGCAGCATGAGCCCTCTCCTCATGACACCGTTCAGAGATTCAATCATGTAACGACTTCCTTGAGAGAGGATTACTGCACCACATACCGATTCCTGTTTTCATTATCAATATATAGAATGCGTGATCCGTTTGAAAGTCTATTTACATTTGACGTGACAAAAGGTGATCTTTAGACTACGTCTGTCTGTACGGAGGTTACCGTTTTGAATGAAACCGCACGATGTTTTCATGACCCGATTGATGAGATTCTCGAGGTGGTGTGGATTCTGGGGGAGGGCGGTGAGCCGGCGACCGCCGGTAAGATCCTCGAGAGAAACCGGCGGGATCTGATCGATGCGGGTCTCATTGACAGGATGGCGGCCGACGGGTTCCTCGTACGGAACGGTGACAGGTACGAATTCACCGATCGGGGCCGGGAGCGTGGAAAGAACATCATCAGACGCCACCGGCTCGCCGAACGGCTCCTCGTGGATGTCCTCAATATGCAGGTCATAGCGATCGAGGCAAGCGCCTGTTGTTTCGAGCATTTCCTCTCCCCCGAAGTGACCGACCGGATCTGTACGCTGCTCGGACATCCGCGGAAGTGTCCGCACGGCTCGCCTATCCCGCGCGGTCCCTGCTGCGATCGGGCCGAAAAACAGCTCGAAACGGTCGTGGTGCCTCTCGGCGAACTCGGATCGGGCGAGACGGGCCGGATCGCGTATATATCGACCACCAACCACCGACGGCTCGATAGGCTGACCGCACTGGGTCTGTTGCCGGGACGCGTCATCAGGGTACATCAGCGCGAACCGTTGTTCGTCGTCTTTCTCGGTGAAACGCAACTCGCGCTGGAGAGGGAAATCGTCGGGGAAATACACGTGCTCAGGGGATGAGCGCGCGGCACTGATGGCTAAAAAGCGGACGACCGCATTAGGGTCTGATTGAATGCACCAGCCACCGATACGGTTCTTCTCGTCGGAAATCCCAATGTCGGAAAGAGCGTCATCTTCTCCTACCTGACGGGACGCTACTCCATCGTCTCGAACTATCCCGGCACGACGGTTGAGATTTCCCGCGGCAGGATGGGATTCTCCCGTTCGCGGGAAGTCATCGATACGCCCGGCGTCAATTCCCTTTTTCCGATGAGCGAGGATGAACGCGCCACGCGGAATATCATCCTGGAGAACCGCGACACCACGATCGTGCAGGTGGCCGATGCGAAGAATCTTTTCCGGGCGCTCCTTCTGACGACGCAGCTCGCAGAGCTCGAATGCCGCGTGATACTCGTTCTCAACATGATGGACGAGGCTCGGCAGCGGGGACTCTTGATCGACAGCAAGGCGCTGTCCAGGCATCTCGGTATTGCGGTGATTCCGGCGGTGGCCGTCGAGAAACGGGGACTCCACCGGCTGGTCGGATCACTGAACGCCGGCGAGGCCGCCGTTCCCCGTGTCAAGGTCGTGTATCCCACCGTGCTCGGCGAGGCAATCGAGGAGACGGGGCGGGCCGTCGAGAAGATGAACGACTATGGAATATTCGGGACACTGACGGTGATCACCGGTGACCGGAGCGTGCTCGAGGGGAGCGGCCGTGTCGATGGGATCGAACTGTCACGGATCGCCGGGCGGCTCGCCGTGAAAGAGAGAACCCTGCCCAATCCCTATTCGTATTACATCGCAACGGCACGGAAGGAGTTTGTCGAGCGGTTCGTCGGCCTGGTCGAGATCGACATGGGAAAGTCGGTACGGCGCGGCAATGGATTCCGTCGGTACGTCCCGTTCGCGGTCTCCGCCGCCGTCGCGTCCGTCCTGTACCTCGTGCTTGGCCCCGCGCGCCTCTCCGGGTTGGGACTGCATCCGACGATCCCCGTGCTTCTCGCCGCCATCCTCGGTATCACGTATGCGGGTGAAAAACGCATCAATCGTATCACGCTCCACCCGTTCTACGGCATCCTGGTCGTCCTCGTTGTTCTCTATCTCATCTACATGCTGGTCGGCGTGTTCGCCGCCGGCGCCCTTGTGGACCTTTTCGAGAAGCGTCTGTTCGAGCATGCGCTCATTCCGTACCTCAGCGGATTCCTATCCACGGGTTGGGTGAAGGATCTGCTGTTCGGCGATTTCGGCCTGGTCAGCATGGGGCTCAAGTATGCGGTTTCGATCGTTCTGCCGATCGTGTTTGTCTTTTTTCTCCTGTTCGCCCTGCTCGAGGACAGCGGATACTTCCCGCGGCTCACCGTGCTCACCAACAACATCTTCCGGGTGGTGGGATTGAACGGGAAGGCCACCCTCCCCGTGATTCTCGGATTCGGCTGCGTGACCATGGCCGTTCTCGCGAGCAGGATTCTCGAATCGCGAAGGGAGCGTTTGATCGTCGTGGCGCTCATGGCGCTCGCCGTCCCCTGCTCGGCACAGCTCGGTGTCATCATGGCGCTTCTCTCGGTAATCTCGACGAAGGGAGTGATACTCATCACGGGTATCATCGTCGGGGAGTTCTTTTTCTTCGGGCATCTCCTCTCGCGTCTGTACGGGGGGAAACGCTCGGATTTCATTCTCGAGCTGCCGCCCCTTCGCACGCCGAAGCCGTCGAATATCGTGCTGAAAACCGGTGCACGCGTGAAATGGTTCATCAGGGAGGCGCTGCCGTTCTTCATACTCGCGACGCTGATCCTCTTTGTTCTCGACAAATCGGGCGGGCTCTCGATCCTGTACAGGATCGCCGAGCCGGTGACGGCGCGTCTGCTCGGCCTGCCCGTCGAGACGACCACCGTATTCATCATCGGATTCTTCAGGCGGGATTACGGCGCCGCCGGGCTGTACTCGTTGTGGGAGAAGGGTGTCCTGGTCGGCAACCAGGTCGTGGTGGCGCTCGTCGTGATGAGCCTGTTCCTCCCGTGCCTGGCGACCCTCATCGTCATGATCAAGGAACTGGGACTCAGGTATGCGGTATCGATTCTCCTCTTCATCCTGGCCGCATCAATCGCGAGTGGGAGCGTTCTTCATCTGGTGCTGAACCTGACGGGGGCACGGTTGTAGAAATGCGGCCCCCGGGGGATCCGCGGTGAGGCTCAGCGGCCGTTCTTCTTCACAACGAGGATCGAGTTGAAACCGCCAAATCCATCGGGCTCGATCGTCGTTGAGCCGGGATCGGTGATTTTCGATATCCGGTCGATCAGGAATTTATACGGATACCGGCCGGGGGTCAACGTTACCCGGGTCGTCCACCGGCCATCGGCCGATTTCCGCATCGGATTGGCGCCGGCCTCCCAGTTGTTGAACGACCCGATGATGCAGATATCCTTCGCGTTCGGATAGTCGAGCCTCAGTGTTACCTCGGCGAACTGCATTCCGCCCTCGTTGCCGGGTACGGGCACGGCTTGATTCGAGGCGAGATGATGATAACCGTCGATGAGCGAGGCGATGTCATTGCCGAGTCCGGCAACGGGCAGGCCGCTCAGGTCGCTGAGGTTGAAGGCTATCCGGGCGGGTTCACGCTCGACGCTGGTCGCGATGAGTATCGAGTTGCCGCCCTCGCGCAGGATGATCGGTCCCGACCGGTCGGCGTCGCGGGCGTCCTGAGTCGAGAAAATGAGATCCCCGTTTATCCAGAGTGAAGCATTGCCGTCACATTCGAGACACCAGACGGTTTTCAAGGCGGCCGGCGACTCGACAATCGTGTAGAGGAGAAAACAGGAGTGCCATCCGGCACCGGCGAGGCGGGATGCGACAACGTTCCCCCCGTCGTCGTTGGCCTTTGCGGGCACCTCGCGCCACCGGACGGAGCGGCCGTCTGTGGTGGCGTGTGCGGCAAACAGGTTGTCCCCGTAGAACCGGGCATTTTCCCACGTAACCTGAACGTCGGGGAGGGGGCCCAGATAGAGCCACCGCAGCGGCCTGACGAGTCTCTCATCGAAGACGGCAATCGGCTCGCCGTTCAGCTCCAGTGAAAGCGAGAACGGGTAGATGCCGGGAGAGGTCGTTTTTTCACACGATACCTCGAGCGGAAGTGTCGTCACATCTGCACCCGCCTCGACGAGGAATCGAGCGGGGAGTGCCGGCGTGCAATGTATTCCTTTGAGAAACGTGCCATTGGCTACGCCGCGGATATCGTTTTCCGGGCTGAACTGCAGGATAAGCTCGACGGGGAGGGGATCGTCACCCAGCGTGCGCCCGCCGGGAAAGCGGACCGCGGCGCGATGCGCCGATATGAAGACGATATGCGCGCGCCGATGTATTTCCACGCGTGAACCCTCGTGGAGAAAATCGAAAAAGAGGGGGATGGTCATCAGGCCCGTCCCCGTGGTCGGTGCTACGGGAAGCGGCCGCCTGAAACTGATCGGCGCGGTCCAGGGGGCGATCGGGATCCGCTGTCCGGGTGCCGTGATCCGCCACCTGTTCTCGCCGAACTGCAGGTATATATTGGACAGCTCCAGAGAGTCGATCGCACTCCTGATCGTCGCCTCGATCTGGATGGCGGTGCCGAGTGGAACGGGGCCGGCGGGCAGATCGACATCCGCGACGATCCCCGTGCTCTTCATGAAGGTTTCGGACAGTGAAACCTTGGCCTGGAGCAGTTCTTCCACGACGAGGTCGAGGGATCTGACTACCAGCTTTCTCGTGCGCGGCGAGAGCTGTCTCCAACGTGACTCGTCGAAAACCTTCCAGATCTGTGTGCCGGATTCGAGATACCCGTCGATGTTCGAGACGGCGGCGAGGAGACGGTTGGCCGCCGCGATGTGTGCCGTGTGACTTCCGAGGTCGCACGAGGCCGCATTCAGTGCAGTCTCGAGGGAGTCGACATCCGATACGAACCGCTTGAGGTCCTCCCCTTCCATGAGGGATTCACGCTGGAACAGGAGTGCGACCGTGCGGAGCCCCGCGATGTCGACGGTTTTGGAAAACAGAACGCCGATCCGCGTCGTGTTTTGAATCCAGAAGCGTACCCAATAGTCGTGCGCCGGTAGAGTGACATCCCCGGCGGTCAAGGTCGGCGGCTTTTCGTCCAAGAGATCGAGCATGCCGCCCTCGATGTACGGGAGGTTGGACAGCAGGGCGCGTATGACTACACCGACGAGGGGATCACGCATCGCTTCGTCACGGGCCGACGGATTTCCATGCGTACCGGCGCCGGACGCTTCCCCCAGCATGCATTTCTCGATGATTCGCTTCCGGAGTTTATTATCCATGTCACGATCAAGGAGAAGTGGGAGTATCTGCCCGGGTGCGTTCCGCGCGAGAAAACGGCCGTTCCGGTCGACCGGCAAGAACATCTCGCGGGAAGGATCGTAAAAGCCGTGCGAGACCTGCCGCGCAAATCTATGAGACCATTCGATCAGCTCGAGGGCGTCCTCGTATCTGCCGATCCGTTGTGCGATGAGCCCGAGGCTGTGTATCTCGAGGTTGGCGATGGCGTTCAGGGCGGGCGACAGGTAGACCCCGTCCGATGCATTCAACGGAAAACTCCCCGTCACGAGCCCGCCGGCGGCAAGGCGCTCTTCTTCGAACGACCGGAGCAGGTGGTTCTGCAGGATGGGATAGAACCGCTCGATAGCCGCGGTATCGTACTCCAGGAGCAGAAATGCCGTCGTGGCGATGAGCGGCACCCTTCGTAGCGGATACATCGCGTGGGTGGGTGGAATGTCCTCGAGGTTCATCCCACTCTCGAGTACACTGATCAGGTACTGGCGCAGTGGGATCCCGGCGCTCCCGCCGGCGGCCACGTTTCCGGAATCCATACCGGCGCTCCCGGATGCGGGTGCCGCGCGGCGGGACATTCCCGAAACGATCACCGCCGCCAGGATTGCAATCAGAATCGTCCGGCCATATGTATCCCTCATACGGTCATTCCTCCCGCAATGAGGATCCATCAAGCATAATCCAGTCCATAAGCAGTTTAATATTGACATAACCTCAGGGGGCTCTTTTAATGACCCGCATCGAGTGCGCCGGGGCGTGGATTGGATGATCTTGAACAAGCATCCGCCCGCATACTATCTTGCGGTATCTGCTGAAAGGAGAATACGATGGCTTTCGAATGCATCACGGTCGAGCGCACGGATCGCGTTGCCAGGATTGTGATCAACAGGCCGAAAAAGCTGAATGCATTGAATGTCCAGACAGTTCTCGAATTGATTGCGGCATTCGAGGATGTGCGTGATGACGACGGCGTCGGCGTCGTCATCCTGACGGGCGAGGGTGAGAAATCGTTCGCAGCGGGCGCCGATATCGCCGAGCTGCGCGAGTTGACCGCGCTCCGGGGAAGGTTGTTTTCCGAGCGCGGGCATCGCCTGTGCAACCTCATCGAGAATCTCGGCAAGCCGGTGATCGCCGCGGTGAACGGTTTCGCGCTCGGCGGGGGATGCGAGCTGGCCATGGCCTGCACCCTGCGGATCGCCGCGGAGGAGGCTCGGCTCGGCCAGCCCGAGGTGAATCTCGGGACGATCCCCGGGTACGGCGGGACGCAGCGCATCGCCCGGCTCGTACCGCGTGGGATCGCCATGGAGCTCGTGCTCTCCGGGCGGATTCTCACCGCTCGGGAGGCCCTCGCGATCGGACTGGTCAACACGGTCGTACCACGGGAGGAGTTTGCGGGAGCGGTCGACGAAGCGGCCGCCATGCTTCTCCGCAAGCCGCCGTTCGCCCTAAAGGCCTGCATGGAGGCGGTGCTTCACGGGACGGAAATGTCGTTCGATGACGGCTGCCGCCTCGAGGCGTCCCTCTTTGCGCTCACCTGCGGCACCGAAGATATGAAGGAGGGGACGGCGGCGTTTCTCGAAAAGAGGGAGGCAACGTTCACCGGGCGCTGACGCCCGGCCCCGGGCTCGATGCGGTACGTAACCATTTCCGTGGCAAAGGATTTGCTGGAAACGGATTGAAAAATGCCCCGGTAATGGTTACTATATGCGGTGTGCGGTGGACGGGGTGAAGGGAGTACAATGTCGTGATTAACGGAATGCTTTGTTTTGCAATGGATTAGAAATTGATAGCTTTGCGAGAGTGGCGGAACTGGTAGACGCGCTGGATTTAGGATCCAGTGGGGCGACCCGTGGGAGTTCAAGTCTCCCCTCTCGCACCAGGTGAAAAATGGCCAGTTCGTTGAGATTTTAGCCGCCGTTCGGAAAGGGAGCCGTGGAAAACAACCTGAACGAAAAGTATTTCAACATATCCGTCTCGGAGGAGCCGGAATGCAGGAGGATCATCTCGATCGAAGTCGCCCCGGAGCGATTCCACGACGAGCGGGAACGGGTGCTCGGGGGGATGCTGAAGACGGTCGTGCTACCGGGCTTTCGCAAGGGGAAGGTGCCCGTCGATATCGCCAGGCAGCGCTTTTCGGACGAGATCAAGGCCGAGGCCCTCAAATCGATACTCCCCGTTGCATACGGGCATGCAGTGACCGCCGAGAAGCTTCAGCCGATCGGAGAACCGGTTTTCAGCGATATCCGCGCACGGGAGAACGAGCCGGTCACCTTTCGCGTCGAGGTCGAGGTGGTCCCCGACATCACGCTGGATGGGTACCGGGGGATCACGGTCGAGGATGAGAAGGTGGAGGTGAACGGCGAGGAGATCGATTCGGTGCTGGAGAATCTGCAGAAGCGCGAAGCGGAGTATGTCGACGTCGATCGACCTGCCGTGACAGGCGATGTTGTCGTAATCGATTACGCACCGGTAAAGCTCGACGGAACGGTCAACGGAAAGAAACGGATCACGGACTATCCCATCCAGCTCGGCGCGGGGCAATTGTTTCCCGCCTTCGAGGAAGCGGTGGCCGGCACGGCCGCCGGCGCGACGGAACGGGTCGACATCACGTATCCGGAAGATTTTCAACCGGAACGCCTGGCCGGAAGGACCATGACGTACGAGTTTGCCGTCAAGGAGGTCAAGGAGCGGAGACTCCACGCACTGGACGATGCATTCGCCGCAAAGATCGATGCCTCGTTCAAGACGATCGCCGATCTTCGCGAGGACCTCGCGAAGCGGTACCTCGCCGAGAAGGAAAAGGAGGCGCGGAAAAAGCGCGAGGAAGCGGTTATCGACCGCATCATAGAGGAAAATCCGTTTGAGGTTCCCCGCAGCATGCTCGAGAGATTCAGGAACGAGCTGTGGGCCGACGGCGAACGGAGGAGAGAAGCGATGGGGATGGCTCCGGAGGAGGACGCCGATAAACGGAAGGAGATCGAGGAAGCGATCGAGAAGGTCGCCCGCCGCAGTATCAAGCGATACTTCCTGATCGAGCACATCGCCGATAAGGAAGGGATCAAGATCGGTGATGAGGAACTTCACGCGGAGATCGAACGGATTGCACGGGAAACGGAGCGGCCCGCCGGGGAAGTGGAAGCGTTTTTTGCACCGAAGAGCGAGCACCGCTCGAAACTCGAGGACGCGCTCCGCGAGCGAAGGGTGTTCGAGATTATCCTGGGCGGGAGCGGCAGTGCGTGATGTGTCAACAAAGAGAGGAAGATATGGGAAAAGTACCGAGCTTTTCAATACCGTGGGTGATCGAGACGAAGGGACGCGAGGAACGCACCTATGATATATACTCGCGCCTGCTCAAGGACAGGATCGTCTTCGTGGGAACCGGGATCGAGGACATGCTGGCGAATGCCGTGATCGCGCAGCTCTTGTTCCTCGAGGCCGAGGAGCCGGAGCGGGACATCTTTATCTACATCAACAGTCCCGGCGGTGTCATCTCTTCGGGAATGGCAATCTACGATACGATGCAGTACATTTCATGCGATATCTCGACGATCTGCATGGGACAGGCGGCCAGCATGGCGGCGGTACTCCTCGCGGCCGGGACGCCGGGGAAACGTTCGATGCTGCCGCACGCGCGTGTCATGATCCACCAGCCGTCCGGCGGTTCCCAGGGGCAGGCCACGACGCTCGAGATATACACCAAGGAGATTCTGAAGCTGCGCGAGAAACTCAACGAGATTCTCGCCAAGCATACCAAGCAGAGCATGAAACGGATCGCGAAGGATACCGACCGTGACTTCTTCATGTCCGCCGAAGAGGCAAAGGAGTACGGCATCGTGGATAACGTTCTCACATCGAAGGGCGATCTGAAAAAATGAATATTTTTTGAGATTTAACCGCGCACAGATTGTATATTAGATATAGAACGATAAGGAAGGTGTGACGGCACTATGAAAAAGCGAACCCAATCACCGCGATCTATCAAGTGCTCGTTCTGCGGCAGGGGGCAGGACGAGGTGGCGAAGCTTGTATCGGGGCCATCGGTCTATATCTGCAATGAATGCATAAGGTTATGTAACGACATCCTCGAAGAGGAGATGGCCGGGAGTCTCCTGTACGACATGGAGCATTTCCCGAAACCCCGCGAGATCAAGGATAACCTCGACAAGTACGTGATCGAGCAGGAACGCGCCAAGATAACGCTCGCCGTGGCGGTGTACAACCACTACAAGCGGATCCGGCACGAACGGGGAACCGATGATATCGAGATCGAGAAGAGCAACATCCTGCTCGTCGGGCCGACCGGCGTGGGCAAAACACTCCTCGCGCAGACGCTGGCCCGGTTTCTCAAGGTTCCGTTCGCGATCGCCGATGCGACGAGCCTCACCGAGGCCGGGTATGTCGGTGAGGATGTCGAGAACATTCTCGTGAGGCTCCTCCAGAACGCCGACTACAACCTGCCCGCCACGGAGCGGGGCATCATCTATATCGACGAGATCGACAAGATCGCTCGAAAGAGCGAAAATCCCTCGATAACGAGGGACGTATCGGGCGAGGGGGTCCAGCAGGCTCTTCTCAAGATACTCGAGGGTACGGTCGCCAACGTACCGCCCCAGGGCGGACGCAAGCATCCGCAGCAGAAGTTCATCGAGGTCGACACGCGAAACATCCTGTTTGTCTGCGGTGGGGCGTTCCAGGGACTCGGGGAGATCGTCGAGCGCCGGATCGGCAGGAAGGTCGTTGGATTCGGCGCGGATCGCGGGCCGAATTACCGCAAGGAGGTCAGCGAGATACTCCGGCGCGTTCAGCCCGAGGACCTGATCAAGTACGGTCTGATCCCGGAACTGGTTGGCCGCCTGCCCATCATCGCACCGTTGCATGATCTCGACGAACAGGCGTTGATCGACATCATGCTGAAGCCGAAGAACAGTCTCATCAAACAGTACAAGAAACTCCTCGATATGGAGGAGGTCGAGCTCGATTTCACGCCGGGCGCCCTCAGTGCGATCGCCAAGCTCGCGATGGAGCGGAAGACCGGCGCGCGCGGACTCAGGGCGATTCTTGAGGAGACGATGCTCAACCTGATGTATGATGTCCCCTCGCAGCCGAATATTCGCAAGATTCTCATTTCGGAGGAGACGATTCTCAAGCAGGGAGAGCCGCGGTTCATTCTCGAGAACGAGCGACAGCGCCGCGCACAGTGAGACGGAGCGGTGACGAAGCGCGCGGGAGCACGTCGCCGCCGAATGCGCGAGCAGAAAATCACCGCTTGCCGGACGGCAAGCGGATTCCATAAACGGGTGGATTGACACGGAATGGCAATAATGCGAGACGAAGAATTCGAAGAATTGGAGATTCTGTATCCAGTCGTACCGTTACGCGACGTGGTGATTTTCCCCTCGATGGCCACGGCCATCCTCGTGGGCCGGCAGCCGTCGGTGAATGCGGTCGAGCGCGCGATCGAAACGGACAAGATTCTCCTCGTTATCACGCAGCAGAATCCGTCCGACAACGAGCCGGACGCCGATGAGTTGCACCGCGTCGGAACGATAGTCCGGATCGGCCTCTTCTTCCGTCTTCCCGACGGAACGATCAAGCTCATGCTCGAGGGGCTCAACCGGGTCCGCGTACTCGAATATGTGGAGATGGACAACTACCTCGCCGCGCGTGTCCAGGCGATCGAAACGGTCGACCGCCAGACGCGCGAGGTCGAGGCCCTCGCACGGCGCGTCGAGCAGCTGTTCACCGACTACGTGAGGATGAACTCGCGCGTGCCGAACGAGATTCTTCTCTCGATGCAATCGATCGACGATCGATCCGCGCTCGTCGATACGGTCTCGGCCAACCTGCTGATACGCAATGACGTCAAGCAGCGCCTGCTCGAGTCGGAAGGGCTCGAGGATCAACTCATGATGCTGAGCCGTATTCTCACCGAGGAGATACAGATTCTCGAGGTCGAGAGGAACATAGATGAGAAGGTGTCGAACCAGGTGCAGAAGAGCCAGAAGGAGCTTTTCCTGCACGAGAAGATGAAGGCGATCAAGAGCGAGCTGGGGCAGGGGGACGAGTTCGACGAGCTCGACGATTTGAAACGCAAGATCAGGCGTGCCAGAATGAGCAAGGAGTCCGAGAAGATTGCATACCGCGAGTTCGACCGCCTCAAGATGATGCCGCCGATGACCCCCGAAGCGACGGTGGTACGCAACTATCTCGACACGCTCACCTCGCTTCCCTGGCGGAGGCGTACCAAGGACAACCTCGACATCGACCAGGTCGAGAAAAAACTCGATGCGGACCACTACGGTCTCACCAAGGTCAAGGAACGGATACTCGAGTTTCTCTCGGTCGTGAAGCTCGTCGGAAATCTCAAGGGACCGATCCTCTGCTTCGTCGGGCCTCCCGGCGTCGGCAAGACCTCGCTCGGCAGGTCGATCGCCGATGCGCTCGGGCGGCGGTTCGTACGGGTATCGCTCGGCGGTACGCGTGACGAGGCGGAGATCCGCGGGCACCGGCGGACCTACATCGGCTCGATGCCGGGGCGGATCATCCAGATGGTGCGAAAGGCCGGCACATGCAACCCGGTGTTTCTGCTCGACGAGATCGACAAGCTCGGTTCGGACTTTCGCGGCGATCCGGCTGCGGCGCTCCTCGAGGTTCTCGACCCCGAGCAGAACAAGCACTTCAGCGACAACTACCTCGAAGTAGATTTCGATGTGAGCGAGGTGATGTTCATCACCACGGCGAACGTTATCTACTCCATTCCGCCGGCCCTCCAGGACCGCATGGAGATCATACGGCTTCCCGGTTATCTCCTGCATGAGAAAATCGCGATTGCGCAACAGTTTCTCCTGCCGAAACAAATGAAGCAGCACGGGATCGACCCCGCGCAGCTGAAGATTTCCCCGGCCACCATGAAGGAGGTCGTTCGGCGTTACACCCGCGAGGCGGGCGTCAGGAATCTCGAGCGGGAGCTGGCCTCGATCTGCCGGAAGGTGGCCAAGAAACTCGCATCGGGAAAACGGACAAACACGGTCCGCATCACGGTGAAGACCCTCGAGTCGTATCTCGGCATCCCGCGCTACCAGGAGAGCGAGATCGACGAGCATCTCACCGTGGGTGTGGCGACGGGACTCGCCTGGACCGAGGCGGGGGGCGAGATCCTCAACATCGAGGTCAAGCTGATGCCCGGCAAGGGCGAGCTGATACTGACCGGGCAGCTCGGCGAGGTGATGCAGGAGTCGGCCAAGATCGCGCTCAGCTTCGCGCGGAGCATGGCGCGTCTGCTCGACCTGAGGAACGATTTCTTCTCCACGGTCGACGTGCACGTACACGTACCCGAGGGCGCGATCCCGAAGGACGGTCCCAGCGCGGGGGTGGCGATCGCAACGGCGCTCGTCTCCGCCTTCTTCGATATACCGGTTCAGCGGGATGTGGCGATGACGGGTGAGGTGACGCTACGGGGCAAGGTCCTGCCGATCGGCGGCGTCAACGAGAAGTCGGTCGCCGCGCTGCGTGCCGGTGTGCGGACGATCCTCCTTCCCAAGGGGAACGAGAAGAACATCAAGGAGCTTCCCGACGAGGTCAAACGGAACATGAAGGTCGTCGTCATAGACACGATGGACGAGGTTCTCGGATACGCGCTTTCGAAGAAGCTCGACTGGGGGATCAAACACCGCAGGAAGATAGGGGGATTCTTCAAGGAAACGCACCCGAAGGCGGCGAATTGACGCGGGGAACTAACACGGCGACGAGCCGCGCTCACTATTGTTAAAAAACGCCCCTGTACAATAACCTGACATCGCAAGGTATCTCTTGAAAATACGAAGCTTGAATCTCGCCTGCGCCGCTCTCGATCCGGCGCGGTTTCCCCGATCGCCGAATCCCGAGATCGCCGTGGCGGGGAGGTCGAATGTCGGCAAATCATCCCTGCTCAACACGATCCTCAACAAGAAGGGCGTCGCGCGGATAAGCAATCAACCGGGCAAGACGCAGACGGTGAATTTCTTTATCGTGAATGATCGTTTCTACCTCGTCGATCTCCCCGGGTACGGCTACGCAAAGGTATCGGCCGAGATGCGGCGCGCATGGAAACAGGTTATCTTCTCGTATATCGAAACGCGCCGGCACCTCGCCGGTGTCGTTCAGCTCATAGACGCCCGTCACCCGCCATCGCTGGATGATCTCGTGATGCTCCAGCATCTGATCGATTCCGACCGGCAGTTCCTCGTCGTCTTCACGAAGGCCGACAAGATCCGGCGGTCCGCGCGGTCCCGCGTTCTCGAGGAATTTCGGGGGCACTTCGATGGGGATATCGCAGTCCGGATCTACCGGCCCGAGGGAGAGACGGACGAAGGTAGGATGGCGGAGCGTTCACGCTCCCTACCGGCACTCTTTTTCTCCGCCAGGACGGGCGAGGGAAAGGATGATATCTGGCGCTGGATCAAGGAGATGATGGCATGAGGGAAGGCCGGATCGTACTCAGCCCCGGGCCGGTTCATGTTTCGCCGTCACAATGGGAGGGTCTCCGCCACCTGCATCACCGCTCGGATGAGTTCCGGACGATTGTCCGCGAGACTGAGGGGATGATACAGGAGCTGATCGGGACAGATTCGCCGGTCTATTCCATAAGTGCATCCGGAACGGGTGGAATGGAATTCGCCGCCACGAATATGACCTCTCCCGGATACACGGTCCTCGTCGTCTCGGGCGGAAAGTTCGGCGACCGATGGGCCGAGCTGTGCGGGGCGTACGGATGCCGGGTAAATCATGTTCAGCTTCCGCCGGGTGTGGCGATCGATGTCGGAAATATCGTCGAGCGTGTCAGGGCGTACGGTCCCGATATCCTCGCCCTGACGCATGTCGAGTCATCGACCGGACTGCGTGCCCCGATCGAAGAGCTGATCGGCGCACTGCCGGAGCCGCGCCCCGTGATCATGCTCGACTCGATCGCATCGGTCGGAGCGGAATCGCTCTCTATGGATGCATGGGGCATCGATGCCGTCGTTGCGGCATCCCAGAAGGCATTCGCCGCGCCGCCCGGTGCCAGTTTCGTCGTTCTGTCCCCGAGGGCACAAAAATTGACGCAGATCGTAAATAGAAGGCATCTGTACTATTTCTCCCTCAGGCGGTACGAGGAGGGACGGCAAAAGGGGGATACGCCCTTTACTCCCGCCATCCACACCATGCAGATCATGCATCGATCGCTGCGGAGGATACAGGAGATCGGCTGGGAGCGCGTGCGCGAGCGCCATAGGCGTGCTTCGCGCGCGTTTATCGAGGCGGCGGCCCATCTCTCACTGAAATCTCTCCCCGAGAATCCATCTGATGCCGTGCAAGTCTTTAAAATACCTGATGGTTACGGGCCGGCTGATCTCGTCGGCGAGCTGGCGGAGCGGGAGGGGCTCATCGTCGCGGGCGGCCAGGGTCAGCTCGCGGGGAAGGTTGTACGAACGGGCTTTCTCGGCCTCCACGGCGGTAAGACGCTCGAACGGGCCATAGATTCGATCGCCAGGGTCGTCGCACAGGGCGGGTGCGTCGTGGACGCCGGGGCGGCCAGGCGGGCCATGGAAGTGATTTCAGATCAAGAGGATTTATTTTTGTGATACTTGACAGCTATCCAATACACTGTTATACTTCTTTTAGATAGGGAGGTGTACGTGCGCCCAGAGCTAAAGGGTAGAGTTCTGGTAATTCTGCTCGTCTGTGTAGTCATAGCCGCTGCCGGAACATTGAAGAGCAGGGATGAATACATGGAAAAACTTCCCGTGTACCGGCAATTCAAGTGCACCATCTGTCACCAGTCGCCCGATCCGATCACGGGTACGGACCTCAACAATTTCGGCAAGGATTTCAAGAAATACGGGTACGAGTGGAACAGCACCCTCGCGGGGCTCGATTCTGACGGGGACGGTTTCAGCAACGGCATCGAGCTCGGAGACGAGGACGGCGACGGCTCACCGGAGGTTTCGATCGAACGGAGCAACCCGGGTGATCCGATCAACCACCCGAGTTCGATCGATCCGAAGACCTGGAGTATCATCAAGGGCCTGTTCGCCGAGGATTGATCCGATCGCGCGCACACGGTATCCACGGTACAGGGCACCCGCTTCTCGCGAAGCGGTTTTTTTGCGGCCGTTCCGGTTATATGGCCGGGGTTCCGCGTGAGGTCGGCCACGCGTTTCACGTTTTCTTTCTGTTCGAATAATTGGGTTGCGTCCCGTCCCCGCTTTCCCTAAAATACATGGGGTTGATTGTTCGGGTCGAACGATGGGAGAGTTGATATGCCCGCAACGGTGATCGTTGGTGGACAGTGGGGTGACGAGGGGAAGGCGAAGATCGTCGATTACCTGATGCACGATCACGATGTGGTGATCCGGTACCAGGGCGGCGCGAATGCCGGCCACACCGTCGTGATGGGTGACGGTACCTTCGCCTTTCACCAGATACCATCCGGCATACTGCATCCCCACGTGACAGGGATACTCGGTAACGGCATGGTCATCGATCCCTTTGCCTTTATCGAGGAGCTGAAGGGGCTCGTATCGCGGGGCGTCAATGTGGAGGGAAGGCTGTTCATCAGCTCCGCGGCGCAGGTCGTGATGTTCTACCACCGCGTGCTGGATAATCTGTACGAATCCGAGCTCAAGGGCGGAAGCATCGGGAGCACGGGAAAGGGTATCGGACCAGCCTACGCGGACAAGTACTCGCGGCGTGGCATACGTATGGGAGACTTCCTGCTCGGCAAGGAAGAACTCTACGAGCTGGTACGCCAGAAGGTCGAGTACAACAACCGGTACATGGAGCTGTTCAATGCGTCGACCTTCCCCGCGCAAAAGAACGCGAGCGATTTCGTCAATATCAAGGACCTGATCAGCCACTTCATCGTCGATACGCAGGAGTTCGTCTTCAGTTTGAAAGAAGAGGGGAAACGGATTCTCCTCGAGGGTGCCCAGGGAACACTGCTCGATATCGACCATGGGACATACCCGTACGTCACGTCGAGTTCCTGTTCGATCGGCGGGGCATTTACGGGGAGCGGCCTGACACCGACCGATATCTCGCGGGCGCTGGGTATATTCAAGGCCTACGTGACCAGGGTGGGCAACGGACCCTTCCCCACGGAGCTCGGCGGGGGTGATGGGGAGATGCTTCGCGAGCGCGGCCACGAGTACGGGACGACCACGGGGCGGCCACGGCGGTGCGGCTGGTTGGATCTCGTCGCGGGGAACTATGCCGTGCGCCTCAACGGGCTCACGGAGATAGCCCTCACGAAGCTCGATGTTCTCTCCGGACTTCCCCGGATCAAGTACTGTGTCGCGTACCGGTTGAACGGCAAGGAAATACGATCATTCCCGCAGAGTGCCGCACTCCTTGAACGGTGCGAACCGGTCTACGAGGAACTGCCCGGATGGAGCAAGCGCGATCTCGAGGTCGATTCATTCGAGGCGCTCCCGGAGAATGCCCGCCGGTACATCGGGACGATTGAGGATTCGCTTGGGGTGAAGGTATCGTTTATCTCGAATGGTCCCGAGCGCGAGAAGACGATTATACGGGAACCGGTTTTTTCCGTTGAGAAATAGTCCGGCGGCAACGGGCCCCTGGGCCTTGTTCCGAATTGAGAACGATGACCCGATGTTTCGCGGGGAAGTGGTGGGGCCGAAAAAGCCGGATACTTTTTTATGGGCCGCTAGCTCATCAGGCAGAGCACCTGCCTTTTAAGCAGGGGGTACTGGGTTCGAGTCCCGGGCGGCTCATTTTTTATTTTATTATATTATAAATGATTAGATTTTTGGATTTCGACTTCCAAGTGTGCAGCTATTTCCACGTCAACAGCGGGTCAACAATACGCAGAAGAATGCGATCAGCCCTGATTTAGGGGGCAGAGGGTTCAATTGAGCGGGTACCAGATCGATTCATTGAATTGGCAGGAGTCAAGGTCAAATTCGGCATTATCGCTTCATTACAAGGTGAAATGGTCCTATTCGTGGGGCTCTGTTGCACCTTTTGAACTGTTCCAGTTTTCTGATCGAAGAATTAATGACTCTATTATCTTGCAGTTTACTTGGCATGCAGGAGGTCACAGGTTCAATTCCTGTATCGCCCCATATCTTATTGAATTGTTAACGAATAGGTGCGAACATGTGCTATATGAACCTGTATCGTCTTTTATTCATTGCGGCTTGTATCCCGCTATCTTCTTGCCACGAGCAAGAGTTGCAGGTTGTATACGAAGGCCGGTTTCCGGAGGAAATCGGTTACGCGGATCTGAGAATAGCAAATTTTGGTCACGATTACGATTGTGTCATTGCAGTCGATTTTTTCAGCACGAACATATCGATATTCTATTTTCAAAATAATGAATGGAAATTGTTCGAAAGGATTCCACATGGCCTGCCGGATATAGAAGGCGTAAACCGCAAGATAGCCGTCGGCGATGTCATAGGTTCCGGTGAAGATGAGATACTGATCTACGGCGACAAAGAAGTTGTAATAAAGCAATGGACGGGAAAAGATTTTAGTTCTGTAGAATACAGTTTTCCGTACTATATCTACGAAGCTGTTATAGGCGACATAGACGATGACAGTATGAATGAGATGGTTGCTCTCGTCAGTGATTCGTCATTTTCTTTGTACGATTCTCTATATGCCGTGCGACCCTGTGTGACGAGTCTGGCAAGCGGAGAAATAAAGATAGAGTGGTTATCGGGTGATGAATATACTCACAGATTTACTACCAGAGTTCCTCTACGAATGGGTTCTATAGCCGACTTCGCGCGCACAGAGTCAAATCAACTTCTTCTTCATCAGTGGAGTCTCGATTTGATGCCGACCGAATATGAATTATGGGAATGGGACGATCTAAACGATACATTACGGAAAGTCGATGCATCGTTTCCTCCAGTCGTTGCTGGTGTGCAGCGAGAAGAAAGACGGAATTTTTTCGTCAGTAACATTACGGCCGCGTTTCTCGGGAACACAGAATGTCTTGTAGCAATGTTTGTGTACGATAGGCATGAGGGAGGAGTTCCTGTCGTACTGAAAATAGACACGAATGGTTCATGGACGGTCACTAAACAGTTCGATAAAACAGACAAGCTCTATGCCGTAAATATCGATGGCAAGGGAGACGGGTTGCTGGTGCAAGGTACTGGTAAATATTACCAGTACACACGATATAGATTTTTGCGTTTTCCATAAGAACAATATGAGTATCCTACCTGTTTCTGTTAAACGGCGTTATATTATTACGAGTAAATCGGCGTGTGCTTTTACGAGTTGCCGCCGATGAAGCGATACCGATACACCGGTACTGGGTTCGAGTCCCGGGCGGCTCATTTTTTTATACATGGTCCGGTGCGGTA
>DATKWS010000150.1:0-5579 GCA_035529435.1 Patescibacteria group bacterium | reverse complement strand
AGTATCTCGAGCGTCACAGCCCCGAAGAGAGGATAAAAAGACGAAACACCCGCAAGGGCCGCGAGCGGAGAAAGAACGACACGCCGGATGATGCAATCAAACAAAGCTCGGATGATGGTGCGTCAAAGCGGAATCATAATTTGATCAAAGATACGCCGCACCCCGGGAATCGCAGCCGGTACATTCCGCAGGAAATCAGGGACAAGGTATTCGCACGCGACGGTGGGCGATGTACGTTTATCGGCCCGAGTGGCAGGCGGTGTGACTGCCGCTGGAATCTTCAGGTAGATCATATTATTCCGTTCGCGAAGGGAGGACGCAATGCGCCGGACAACCTCCGGCTCCTCTGCGCAAAACATAACCGACTGGCGGCGGAAAAAGAATACGGACCCGCGCACATGGAAAAGTTCCACCGGCGGGAATAGTATAATTCACGGCGCACACAGGACAGGTAATAACAGGAAAGAATTTCGAGTTTAATATTGACTGTTCATGAACATGCATTTAGAGATTGAATGTGCTTGGCAGGCGGTTGCGCCCATTGCATTCTCCGGCGGATTGGCATGAGGTATTTCGAGCATGAACGGATGATTATTCGAAGAAAGGATACGCGCCATGGCAAGAACTCCCCACGATGTCATGGAATTCGCCCGCTCAAGTAACGTCGAGTTCGTCGATGTGAAATTCATGGATTTCATTGGATCGTGGCAGCACTTCAGCCTTCCGATCGCCAACGTCTCGGAGAGTACGTTCGCTGAGGGACTGGGATTTGACGGCTCGAGCATCAGGGGCTGGAAGAATATAAACGAAAGCGATATGCTGGTGATACCCGATCCCGATACCGCCTTCATCGATCCGTTCTACCGGCATCCGACCCTGAGCGTCGTCGGCAACATTCACGATCCGATCACGCGGGAGCCGTACGGCCGTGACCCGCGCTACATCGCCCGCAAGGCCGAGCAGCATCTCGTCGATACCGGTATCGCCGAGCGTGCGTACTTCGGACCGGAAGCCGAATTTTTCATATTTGACGATGTCCGTTACGGCCAGAACGAATTCAGCGGGCTGTACGTCGTCGACTCCGGCGAGGGGGCGTGGAATACGGCGCGTCAGGAGGATCCGAACCTCGGGTACAAGGCGCGGTTCAAGGGGGGGTACTTCCCCGTGCCGCCGACCGATTCGCAGCAGGACATACGGAGCGACATGGTGAAGCGGCTCATCGAGTGCGGTCTCTCCCCGGAGGTTCAGCATCACGAGGTGGCCACGGCCGGGCAGGGGGAGATCGACCTGCGGTACGACACACTCGTGCGGATGGGGGACGCACTGGCGATCTTCAAGTATGTCGTGAAGAACACGGCCCGTGCCGCCGGCAAGACAGCCACCTTCATGCCCAAACCGATCTACGGCGACAACGGATCGGGAATGCACGTACACGTCTCACTCTGGAAGGGGGACACGAACCTCTTCGTCGGTCCCGAGTACGCGGGGCTCAGCGAGGCGGCGCTCTTCTTCATAGGCGGCCTCCTTGCGCACGCACCGGCGCTGCTCGGCCTCGCCGATGCGACGACGAACTCGTACAAGCGTCTCGTTCCGGGATTCGAGGCGCCGGTGAATCTCGCCTACTCGCAGCGGAACCGGAGCGCCGCGATCAGGATACCGGTCGTCTCGGAAAAGCCCGAGACGAAGCGGATCGAATTCCGCTGCCCCGACTCGACGGGGAATCCGTACCTCACCCTCGCGGCGATACTGATGGCCGGTCTCGACGGCATCGAGAACCGCACCCATCCGGGAGAGCCGCTCGATAAGAATATCTACGACATGCCGCCGGAGGAGCTGGCCAATGTGCGCAAGACGCCGGCGAACCTCGAGGCGGCGCTCGCGGCCCTCGAGAACGATCACGAGTTTCTTCTCAAAGGGGATGTCTTCACCGGAGACGTGATCCGCACCTGGATCGATTACAAGCGGGAGAACGAGATCACACCTGTCGAAAGCAGACCGCACCCGTACGAGTTTTGCCTTTACTTCGACATCTAGTTTCGGTGTATCATAGGCCGTTCACCGCCGTTGGTATCGAAGGATGAATCGAACGTGGTACGGCATGAATCCACCCAGGATAAAACGTTCCGACCTTCCGTCCCTCAAGGGGCGTACGGGCACGGAAGATATGACATCCTTCGCCGGGGAGGTGCGCGGGATCTACCACCAATTTCTCGGCGATCTCGAAGCGCGGCACCGGACCGGCGCGGCGGGCCTCGAGATCGCGCGGGCCTGCTCGGCGTCCGTGGATGTCATCGTCGAGCACCTCTATCATTCGCTCCGCGAGTGGATGGGATTGAGGGCGAGCCGCGTTCCCGCGCTGATCGCACTGGGGGGATTCGGGCGCCGTGAGCTCTCACCGAAGAGCGACGTCGACCTCCTCTTTATCCGCGGCACGAAGACGGGACATGATGCCGGCACATTCGCCGGATACCTCGTGCGTATGATGTGGGACTCGGGGCTGAAGCTCGGCCACTCGGTGCGGACGTTCGCCGAGCTTCAGAAGGCGCTCCGGAGCGACCTCGATCTCAAGACGGCCCTTCTCGACGGCCGGTGGCTCTGCGGCGACGAGCATCTCAGGGAACGGCTCAATGCGATGAAGACGGAGATCATCGAGCGCGAGGGGGGCGACTTTCTCGCAGCGAAGCTCGATGAGACGCGCAGGCGCTGGAAAAAATTCGGCGGGAGCTACCATCTTATAGAGCCGAACGTCAAGGAGAGCCCCGGGGGGATCAGGGATTACCAGACGATACGGTGGGTCGGTATCGTGCTTCCGTGGGAGGGGACGCTGCGTGGGCTGTACCGGCTCGCGATTATCGACCGCGAGGAAATCGGCGATATCAAAAGGGCGTTCGACTTTCTCGTACGCGTGCGGAACGAGCTCCACTTCCACTCGCAGACCAGGCTGGATGTGTTGACGATCGAGATGCAGCGGCAGGTCGCCGGGGGGCTCGGGTACGAGGACCGGCGGAACCTTCTCGGCGTCGAGCGCTTCATGCGGGACTACTATTCCAATACGCGGTCGGTCTACCGGGTGATAGACCGCGTCCTCGAGGAAACAACGGGCAAGGGCGCCCTCAGGATCGTCGACGGCGCGCTCTACAGGCGGGTCGGCGACAAGGCGCTCGGTCACCTCGACATGCAGCTGCGCAGGGATAAGATGCAGGCCGATCCGCTCTTCATGTTCAAGGAACAGTTGGCGGGCGGCAAGCGCTTTTCGCCCCATATGGAGAAGCGTATCAGGAATGAATTCAAAGGAAAACTCCCTCCATCGCAAATCAAGAAGATGCGCAGTTCCTTTCTCGGGCTGCTTCAGATGCCGGGGAGCAAGGCGCCGGTCATACGGACAATGCACGAGCTCGGGGTCCTTCGGCATATCTTTCCTCCGTTCGAGGAGCTGCGCTGCCTCAAGCGGTACGATCTGTATCACCAGTACACGGCCGACGAGCATTCCCTCCAGGCGGTCGCGTATCTCGAGGAACTGGCCGAGGGCCGGTCCGGCCTGATGCCGCGTATCTACGGCGAGGTAGCCGAGAAAACGGAATTGTTTCTCGCCACGCTGCTGCATGATATCGGAAAGATCAGCCTGCACAAACACGCGCAGGCCGGTGCCATGATGACCGATACCATTCTCAGGGATTTCCCCCTCCCGGAGAAGAGCCGCGCGCTGGCGAAGTTTCTCGTGCGGAGTCACCTCCTCCTCTCGCACTTCAGCCAGCGGCGCGACATGGAGGACCGCGACACGAGCCTCCAGTTCGTGAAGAAGGTGAAGAGCCATGTCGCGTTGAAGCTCCTGTACCTTCTCACCTATGCCGACCTCCGCGCCACGGGGATGGGGGTCTGGACGGAGTGGAAGGAGAGCCTGCTCGAGGATCTCTACTTCAAGGCGAGCAGGATGCTGGCCGAGGAAACGGAGGGGGGCGCATCGTACGGGGAGGTGCTCGCGGCGAAACGGCGCAGGACGGTGGAATCGATGAAGGACGATGGGGAGAAGGATCAAATGGCGAAGCACCTCGACGGCCTTCCGAACCGCTATACCATGCTCGTAACACCCGCCCGGGCCCGGGCGCACATCACGATGGTATCGCAGCTCAGGCGGCACCTCTCGGTGACGCACTTCAGGCGCCTGCGGAGCTCGCTCGAGATCACGATCTGCACGAAGGACCGCCCATTCAGGCTCTCGCAGTTCTGCGGCGTCATCACGATCAACGATCTCAACATTCTCGGCGCGTACGCATTCACGCGCGCCGACGGGATCGTGATCGACCTCTTCCACGTCGAGGGGATTGACGGTGGCCTCTCGATGCACCGGGATGCATGGGAAAAACTGAACAGGGATCTGCACGCCGTGCTGGGCGGCAGGGTGGAGCTCGATGAGGAGTACAGCGCCCATATCGTACGGTGGAAGCGCCGTGCCGCGGGCGGCATCCCCGTCCCGTGCATCGTCGAGTTCGAGAACGATCTCTCCGGGGAGAGCACGGTCATCGATCTCACGGCCGCCGACCGGCCCGGACTCCTCTACCGGGTGACGCGCATCTTCAGCGAGGAAGGTCTCGATATACAGAGCGCCCAGATCACGACGCGCGGTGGCGTGGCGGCCGACTCGTTCTACGTCAAGACCGCCGCCGGCGGGAAGATCGCCGACACGGCGACGATGCGCGCCATCCGCAAGCGCCTCGAGGCGGAGCTGGGGTAGGGGCTCGTCCCGGAACGGATATTCGTCCTGTAGACGTACTGGAGAATAAAGAAGGGAAGCGGGGCTTTTCACGCTGCTTCCCTTCTTGTGAATACATAAGGCGCCGCACTACCTGAGAAGAACGAGCTTCTTCGATTCATTGAAGCCGTCGGTCTTCAACCGGTAGAAATAGACACCGCTCGAGACCTCGTTGCCGTGTGTATCCGTACCGTCCCACACGGCCCGGTATCCGTCCCTCTTCTGGAATGCATCGACCAGCGTGCGCACCCGCTCACCCTTGACGTTGTAGATGGCCAGGCTCACGTGGGCATCGCGCGCGATCGAGTACTCGATCGTCGTCGTGGGATTGAACGGATTGGGGTAATTGTCACCAAGCCGGGTCACGAGGGGCGGCTGCGGATCGCCGCCAGCGCTCGCGGATATTTGCAATCGCCTGATTTTGCCGTCGGATCCGAGCGCCTCGGCAAATGTGAAGGAGAGTCCTTCGTTCAGTACGGTGTAGCCCCCACCCTCATCCTTTAACGCGAATTCGATCGTTCCGAACTCAATCTCGCCGTCTCCCTCCGGCTGCATGTTCAGCGCCGCGACAAAGATCAAGTCGCGGCCGTCGTGATCGGTTGTGAAGGCAACGGGTATCCCCGGGAAGGCGGGGTTGGGCGTCCACCCGCGATACTCCAATCCTTCCAGGCCGGAATCGATCCCCAGCGCCATCGTGGTGATGTCGCGGGCGGCCGCGAGGGAGAGCGTAACGAGGATCGTCCCGCCACTGCCGCTGTCGAGCGATTCCACGGCAGCGAGTTTCATATTGACTGCGGGCCCTTTTTCCAGGTTCGGAGGGATTGTGCTT
>DATKWS010000149.1:0-7656 GCA_035529435.1 Patescibacteria group bacterium | reverse complement strand
CCTTGTTGATGATCGCCGGATCCGATATTTCCTCGATGAAGAGATACGACACCCCACCAGGCACCCGGAATATGAGGCGGCCTTCTCCGTCCCGTACCGAGAGATGCTCGAGAATCGCCTCGGGAGTACAGAGAGTAGCCTCGATACCGCTATCGAGTGTTACGTGCCGGTAGAGGTCGCCGGCCGATAGAGGAGCAACCGGCACCGCCAGCGCGACGGCCGCAAAAACCACTATAAGCACTTTATTTATAATGCGTTTCATCAAAACCGGCCTCAACTCCCGCGCCATATATGAAAAAATCCTCAAAAACGGGCGCGTTCTTACCCGTAACCGTAACAATTGCAACACATATTCCCGTTACGACGCTACAAATCCCCGGTGCGACGCGCACTATCCGGATATCGCTCCGCGCAGCCACAACAACGGTGCGTATAATCACATGAATTAATAAGAATTATAGCATTACAGGGAGTCTCGGCGGTTCCATGTGCCGGGACGGGCCGAGCGACATTTTTTTATGGAAAATGGCGGCGGTACATGCATGATACTGAACGATTGTGGGCGTATTTCCCCATATTTACACGGCTATTTTCGGTGTAAAATCGTGTTATCTCTTTGAATTATAAGAAAATAACTAAATTCAGGGGGAACTGCGGAAAGATGCCCAAAAAATAAACTTTACTCGATACTTCGTAACCATTTATAATTAAATAAAATAGCGCAACAACTCAGAAGCTGCGTTTTAACCGAACCGCTCTGAGCCGCCTAGAAGCGGGCTCCCGATATCAAGTAGAAAGCCGCTTCACCCTTCCCGGCGATTGCGACCTCGAAGCGGAGGATATCCTGGATCGGTGAGAGGATTTCGAATCCAAAACCGCCCGTCGTATGGAACCGGCTTCCGTCGAAATCGGTGATGTCGTCCGACAGTGCACCGTTATCGACAAAGACGATCGCATTCATCGTGATATCGAATTTACCGATGTGAGGTATATCGAATATGTACGGTTCGAGGATTCTTTTTCGAAGCTGGAGGCTCTGGATCAGCTTCGCCGTTCCTTTTCCGCTCCTGTCGTACCCCCGGAGGCTGTTTCTCCCCCCCAGATCCATCCGGAAGAACTCGGGGAGGTCCCCGTCCCTGAAATCTCCATCGAACGCAAGGATGAGGCTCCCGAGCCATCGGAGCGGAATGTAAATATGGTTCTCGAAGTGGTAGAAGGTGTACTGCTGTGCGAGCCCGTACACCGCGGTGTTCCGTACTATGCTGTAGCGGCCGAACACACCCCTGAAGGCCGCAAGAACGTTGTCCCTGCTGTCGTAACTCAGCTGCAGGCCGGTCGAAACGATGTTCTGTTGGTAGTAATCGGCGTCGGCGCTGATGTTGTCGCCGCGGGAGAGACGCGATTCCCTCCGCTCGAACGACAGGATCGATGATATCCAGACCTGTTTGACGAGACTCTTGGTGATGGGAATCCCGATATTCAGGCTCCCGCCGTTTCTCACCTTTATAAAGTCTTCCGATTCCGGTTCTTCGAGCTTCCGGAAGGTGTAGAGGTGCGTGTCGAACCTGAGCCGCTGGCCGCCCACCCACGGGACATTCCAGGAAATGCCGCCGCCGTGATCGAGATCCCGCCGCTTGAGCACCGATATCGACAGATGCTCGCCGTGCCCCCTGAAGTTCTTTATCGTCCACCTGAATCCGTAGCTCACGCCGTCGGTGAAATCATAGTTGATCACGGGGTACGGGTACTTCATGAACAGATTGGGGCGCTCGGTGATGGTGACGGTTATCAGGCAACCACCGGTCGCGGTGCGGGCGGCGCATATGTCGACCTCGGAGAAGTACCCGAGACCGCGCAGGTACGTCGTATCCCGCCGGATCAGTTCCTCGTCGAGCGGTGCTCCCTCCCGCGTTGCCATCTCCCTGACGATCGTCTCGCGCCGCGTCCGTGTGTTACCGACAACGATTATCGTATCGACCGTACAGCCGTAGAACGGCTCGAGCCGGTGGCCGATCTCCTCGCACCACGCCTCGTTGTCGAAGGCATCGTCGGCGCCCGATTTGAACCGATTCCGAAGCCAGGTCGGCGCGGCGGCGGCCCGGGGGGCGCTTTCCGCGCTCGACGTCACTCCGCCCGGATGAGACCAACCCGCTCCCTGAGCGATCTCGTGGGAAAACAGAGGTGATGTCGAGGCGGATTCGACGATGAGGATAACCAGTATGGTCAGGATTCGCGCTATCAAGCTGTAAACATCCAACTCGTTACATTTCCAAAAATCACCTTATTTAAAATAATAAGGAGTTGGATGACTGTAAAGAACGATCGCATCACACCGGCAGGTTGGGCATCGTCTCCGTTGACTTTGTGCCGGCCTTCGAAGTGATGAACGCGCCGATCCCGGCGAGTAACGCGATGAACTGTATGAATCCGCCGAGGGCCCTCAGGAAGAACCGCAGCGGCGTGATGAAGGGGCTGAAGAACATAAAGGACGAAACGAGCCCGAGAACGGCGAGCAGCACCAACCCGATCAATCCGTGTACGAACGGGGAATCGCTCCCGAAGTTCATCTTCGTGCCGATCCAGCGACCCAGAGCTATCGCGCTGACGAAATAGCCGAGGATGCACAGCGCGATGAACGAGAAGACGATCAGGATCGCCACCGGTATCCCGATGATCGTGATGCTGAATATGACGGCGAGTATCGTGACCACGATCGCGCCGACAATCAGGACGAGGGCTCCGATACCCAGCGATTTGAAGAACGAGCCGAAGACGAATGTGGAGGATCGCTTCATGCGGTCGGAGAGAAATGCCATGACGATCCCGAGGAGCAGAACGCCGATGATGAAGATGATGGTCTTCGAGACGGCGCCGAACAGCAATCCCCTCTGGAAGAAGGGCACGCCTATATTGAACGGTACCGAGCCGCTGCCGACGATCACTGTCTCCCCCCGCACCTGCGCATCCGCGTGTTTGTCCAGTGCGCCCAGCACCGAGACGACCTCACCGTTGACGATCGCACCGGGACCCAGTTCGATATCACCCATGACCGAGACGATATCGCCCATCACCTTGCCTTCCACCTCGATGTCGCCGAATATCGAAACGACGTTGCCGCGCACGAGTTCGTGCTCGCCGACGGTTATCGTCTCGCCGAACTTGACGAGATCGTTTCCCCTGACATCGTAGAACCGCCGGGAATCCTCACCGCCGAGGCCGGCGAGAATCGACTCCGGCAGGGACTCGAGGGTTTCAATCCCATCGAGCGCCCGCGAGATATCTTCCGCGTCGAACTCCAGGATGAGCTCGGTCTCGTCGTCTGAGCCGACCTTGAGACCCTCGTCGGTTATCGAAATGCTGATCGATTTCTTTTTCTTCTTGTCCTTGGCCGCCTTGGTTTCCTCCTCGGATTGTGCCTGCTTCGATTCCGCCGCGGCGGTGGTGTCCCCCCGAGTCGCCGCAGTGATCTTCAGGCGGGGTATGATTCCCACACGCCTCAGCGTTTCCGTCGTCGGAGCGAGCGTGAACAGGAATGATACGCAGACGAGAATCGCACGGACCACAATGGCGTTAAAAAGTGCCAGCATTCGTATCTCCTTTTTTCCAGGCGATCCGCGCGGCTCGTATTACCATGTAGAATACAAACACGAGCGCCACGGCGGCCAGTCCGATATACGTGATCGGAATCTCGGCGGCAATCCGGTGAACCGTCCTCACGAGAACCTCACCGGCAACGCGGTAATGGGCCGCGGTGCCGAGGAATTCGAGCACCGCGCCGGAACGCCCCGCGAGTTCCTTGATGACGAGCAGGCTCGAACCGGCGAAGGCCAGGGCACGCTCTCCCGTGGCGAGGAGAAATTCCAGCACCGGTGTGTAGACAACGGCGAAGAGCGCGAATGCGGCACACACCGGTATCGCGATCCTGACCGGTCTCGGCACCCACCACCACGCGTTCTCGATCACCCTGATCGCCCTGCGCCCCCTCCGTGCACGGTACCGCGACACGTTCACGTGCGTCATGACCCTCGCGTTGAAATCATCCGCAGGCTCCATGAGCGGTATCCCATCGAGTGCCCTGAACACCTCGGTGAACTGATGATCCAGCTCACGGCAGGCGGTGCACCGTGTCAGGTGACGTTCGTACTCCGCCCGTTCCACGGCATCCAGCTCTCCGTCATGGTACCGCTGCAAGAGTATCCTGAACAGATGACAATCCATGGGAACTTACTCCTCGGGTTCCGATATCGAAATATCGCCGCTCGCAGTCTCGAGAATGATCCTTGATCTGCCGTCACGAACGATTCCCGTCACATGATTTCTCCCGACCTTCGAGATGTTGATGGGGAGAATCGCTTCTATATCACCCGTCGTGGTCGTTGCCTTGAGAACGTAGCCGCCGGCCATTATACTGAGAAAACGCACCTCGATGCCGCCGCTCGATGTGCGAACGGTGTAATCGAAATCGCCCGCCGGTACGAGCTGCAGCGACAGATCCCCGCTCGCAGCCGAGGCCGATACCCCTCCCCTCACATCGATGAACCTCCCGGAGCCGCTCATCCCGTTGTATTCAACCGAACCGACTCCATCAATGGTCGCGTCTCCCGTCACGGATCGCAGTTCGAGATCCCCGTCGATGTCGGAAAGGTCGATATCCCCCGACGTGGTGTTGATAACACAGTCGCCGGCTATATTCCTTCCCTTGACGTCGCCGCTCGCACTCACCAGCTTCACGTTCCCCGCCACATCGGTGATATCGATATCACCGCTCGCCACATGTACAGCCAGCGTGCCGCCGATACGCTTCATCTCCACATCGCCGCTCGCAGCGGTGACATCGATCTCGTTTTGCATATCATCGATGGACACGTCGCCGCTGGCCGTTTCCACCTCCAGCGCCAGTCCGTCCGGTACCGAGAGGATCAGCTCCATTTGCATCCTCGGGTACCGGTTCAAGAGGTACGACAGGAGGCTCCTCTTTTCTTTGTCCTGTTTCGGGTACTCGGTGCTGATCCGCAGCACATGATCACGACGGGTGATCTCGAGCTCCAGCATTGATGCGAGCCGCTTTGCTTCATCGGCATCGTCCGCCTTGACCTTCTTTATAAGCCGCAGTGCGATCTCGCCCCTCCCCTTCTCCCCCGTGACCACGATATTGCCACTCTGCGTGATGAGTACGAGTAGTTTTTCGCCTTCCACCGAGATGGTCCTTTGTTCCGTTTCCTCATACCACGAAGCGGCCTCGCCCACGGTAGCGCCACCGGTGACAAGTGCCGTGATCGCGCCGATCACGAACATCCTTTTAGCGCATCGAATGGGGAAAAAGTGCGAAATCATGACTCGACACCACCTTGGTTGCTATCTTTGAGAAATCCTCTCGCAATGAAATAATCCCGTATCATGTTCCGCGCGCGATGTATTCTCGCCTTGACCGTTCCGAGCGGAATCCCGAGATTGTCCGATATCTCCTCGTACGATAGTTCTTCCTGGTGCCTCAGGATCACGATCACCCGGTAATGTTCGGGAAGGGTTTGAATCGCTTGTTCCAGCACTTCCATCATCTCCTTCGATTCGATATCCCGGTCCGGTTTGACGCCATCGTCAGGCACCTGACGGGACATCTCACCATCCTTCCCCTGAACAGGCTGATCGAGTGAAAACATCCCCTCCCGCCTTCTCCGGATATGATCGATGCAGAGATTCGACGTGATGCGGTAGAGCCAGCTCGAGAAAGGGTACGCCGGATCGTATCGATCGAGGACCGAAAAGGTCCTGATGAAAACTTCTTGTGCCAGATCTTCCGCGTCGTCATGATTCTTTACCATCCGGTAGCAGATGCTGAATACCGGTCTCTTGTACTTGTCGAGAAGTTCCTCGAAAGCCTTCTGTTCTCCTCTCAGGCATCGCTCAATCTGTTTCGCGTCTTCTCGACTCAACCCTTACACCTTACCATACGAACGCCTGAGAATTATGTTTCCGGTAGATCATCGTAAAAATTGTGGTATGTCTCTCTCACATCCTCTGCCAGCGAAAAACATAGCAAGTTCGCCCTGCCTTGGGAAGTCGAATTTGTCGCCACATCCGGAGATTCCATACAGCGGCCTCAGGACACATCCAATTGACACGGCGCGCGCATGGTGTCCTCCCCTATGCCATGATAATATCCCTCCACGCATATTTCAGTTAAATTTTATATTGACAAGGTTTTCCCTGATATTTACCATCGGTTCCATTATATAAGTTCTTTCGTTGTCAATTGTTATTGCGCGAATTATTAAGGAGCTGGCAATGACGTCCATCGAGTTCATCGGCGCGCGTGAGGTGCTCGACTCGCGGGGAAACCCGACGGTCGAGGTTGAGGCGTTCCTCGCGGGGGGAGGCGCGGGGCGCGTGATCGTGCCGTCTGGAGCATCGACGGGGGAACATGAAGCGGTCGAGCTCCGGGATGGGGATGAGAAACGGTACGGCGGCAAGGGGGTCTTGACCGCCGTTTCCAATGTAAACGAAATCATTGCGCCGGAGATTCTCGAACTCGATGCATTGGACCAGGCCTACATCGATCAACTCCTCCGCGAGCTGGACGGAACGCCGAACAAGAGTCAGCTCGGCGCCAACGCCATTCTCGGCGTCTCACTGGCCGTGGCGCATGCGGCCGCCGATGCCCTCGGCATTCCGCTCTATCAGTATATCGGCGGTATAAACGCCCGTATCCTCCCCGTCCCGATGATGAACGTACTCAACGGCGGCAAACACGCGGACAACAATGTCGACATACAGGAATTCATGATCGTTCCGGTCGGCGCTCCCTGTATCAGGGAAGCGGTACGGTACGGCGCCGAGGTATTCCATGCATTGAAGAAACTCCTCTCGGCCAGGGGATACGCGACGGCCGTCGGGGACGAGGGCGGCTTTGCGCCGGATCTGCAATCAAACGCCGAAGCGCTCGAGATGCTGGTCAGCGCCATCGAAAAGGCCGGGTACAAACCGGGCGAGGAGATTGCGCTGGCCATCGACGCGGCGGCGAGCGAGTTTCTCCAGGATGACGGCTACCACCTCGATGCCGAGAAGCAGGTGCTGGACGCCGAGGGGATGGTTGAATTCTACGAGGGACTCGTTGAACGGTTCCCGATCATCTCGATCGAGGACGGGCTCGGTGAGGACGACTGGAACGGCTGGAAGACCCTGACGGGGCGCCTCGGCGACAGGGTGCAGATAGTCGGCGACGATATCTTCGTGACGAACACCGAGCGGCTCCTGCGCGGAATAGGCGAGGGCGCGGCGAATTCCATACTGATCAAGCTCAATCAGATCGGCACCCTCACCGAAACGCTCGATGCGATCGAGACGGCGAAACGAGCGGGGTTCACATCGGTCATTTCACATCGATCCGGGGAAACCGAGGATGTAACGATAGCCCATGTCGCCGTTGCCACCGCCGCGGGTCAGATCAAGACGGGCTCTCTCTCACGGACCGATCGCGTTGCCAAGTACAACGAGCTGATGCGAATCGAGGAGGAGCTCGGCGAGATAGCCATCTATCCCGGCCGCAACGCCTTCTCGTCGCACACGTGGAGCAAGCCATGAAGTGTTTATGGGGACAGGGTAACCGGTACCTGCGCGTCACCAGGAAACGGGTCGAGATCAGTCCGAAGCTGGCGC
>DATKWS010000148.1:0-5136 GCA_035529435.1 Patescibacteria group bacterium | reverse complement strand
CATTGCGGCGCTCGCGATCAGGCTCGTGTACCTCGGCGAGATGTCGGACAGCCCGACCTTCCGCGTGCCGGTCGTCGATGCGGAGAATTACGATACGATCGCGCGGGCGATCGCCTTCGGCGGGGAGATCAACGAGAAGCTCTTCTGGCAGGGGCCGCTCTACCCCCTCTTTCTCGCGATGGTCTACAAAATCGGCGGCGGATCGATCATCGCAGCCAAGGTCGCGCAGATCGTGCTCGGCGCCCTCACCTGCGTTCTCGTGCTATTTATCGGCGCGCGCATCTTCGACCGTAAGGCCGGAGTGATAGCCGCGGCAATCACAGCCCTCTGCGGACCGCTCATCTTCTTCGAGCAGGAGCTCCTCGCCACGGGATGGGCGGCGTTCTGGAGCGCCGCGCTGATTTTCCTGATACTCGAGACCGACAGGAGGCGATCGATCGGGTCATACCTCACTCTCGGCATATGCGCCGGGCTCGGCACGATCACGCGGGCGACATTCCTGCCGTTTATCATAGCGGCGGCGATCTGGCTTCTCGTCCGCATTAATCGTCGTGGAAGAAAAACGGGAGGGATTACCGCGCGGGGCGGGGACCATACACATGGAAGCAGTTCGACCGCCACGCGGGGCGGGGACCGCAAACACGGATGGGCCGCGGTCGCCGCGCGGGGCGGCATCCTCGCCCTCGGCTTCCTCGTCGTCGCCATACCGATCGCGATACTCTGCCACACCGAAACGGGGCAGTTCTCATTTCTCCCGCAGTCGGGGCCGATCAACCTCTATATCGGGAACAATCCCGATACCGACAAAACACTGATGATTCGCCCCGGAGCGGAATGGCGGGATCTCACGCGGCTGCCGACGGTCCACGGCTCGACCGGCGGCGCCAGCGACCGTGCATTCTTCATGAACCGGTTCTGGGGCTATGTGAAATCGTCACCGGGCGGGTATATCGCCGGGCTGCTCGGCAAGACCGTACAGTTTCTCGGCTCCCGCGAGCTGCCGCGAAACGTCGATATCTACATTTACCGACGGTACTCGCGCCTCCTCTCCGCGCTCGCCTGGAAGGCGCGCGGATTCGGGTTTCCGTTCGGGTTGATTCTCCCCTTCACCCTCATCGGTCTGTACACGTACCGGAGGCGCATCCCGTTACCGCTGTTTCTCTACGCCGTCCTCTATCCCGCCGCCATCATTTTCGTGTTCGTCTCGGCGCGATACCGCACGCCGATCGTCCCCGTCCTCGCCGTGCCGGCGGCGATGGGACTCAGGCACTTCGCCGACTCAATTCGGAAGGGCCGCCTGCGCCCGGCCGCCGTCATGGCCGGCGTCGTCGCGGCGATCGCATTTTTCACGAGCCTCCCCGGCCCATTTGCAACGGAGCGCTATGACTACCGGGCCGAGATGCACTGCTCGGTGGGATTCGAGCTGAGCAAGCGCGGCGATCTCGACAAGGCCATTCTCCATCTCAACGAGGCGCTGCGGCTCCGGCGCGATTACGGCAACGCCCACAAGTTCCTCGGCCTCATCCGAAACCGTCAGCGGCGGCCCGATGAGGCGGTGGAGCACCTCGAGCGCGCCCTCGCGCAGAATCCCGATTCGTACCTGATCCGCTATTACCTCGGCGCATCGCTGCTGAATCTGGGGCGCACCCGGGAGGCGATCGATCATCTCGAACGGGCCCTCGCGGGCGCCGAGACGGCGCGTGAAGAAGAGATCGCCGAGCAGATACGGGTCCTTTTGCGGGCGAAACGGGGTGAGAAGGCGCCGGAAATGCGGTAGAGCGGCGATGCCTGTGAAATCACCAACGACAGTCAAACCCGCCGGGCGCAATGATCCGATCTCCTACCACGCGAGACGCTGGCTGTAGACACGTCCCCACCGGTCGACCGCCTCGATGACGACATCCCGGAGCGCGGGGGACGGCTTCGCAGTGAATAGATGATCGGTCCTCACCGGATCGACCCAGACATGCTTCGGGGGCAGCGCCGGCCCCCTGAAGAGCCGCTCGGCGGTGGGGTCGGTCCCGAGGCGCCGTTTCATCAGCCCCTTGCGCATTCCACCCTCGAACCACGCGACCTTCCAATCACCATCGGCGCCCCACACATTCGCCACGACGTCCCCGGGGAACTCCGGAACCGCTCCGGGCGCATAGAGACACATCTGGTGGTCGATCCCCTTTCCGATCGATTTGTAGCGCCAGGCGAGATTGCTCCCATCGGCCCCGTAGATCATGTAGCCGTTCGGCGTGCCGTCGTAACAGATCGAATCGGTCCACCATGCGCCGCACAGGGCCCCGCATACATGAATCTCCGCGCCGCCATCGCGGAGAAACTCACTCTCGTGCATGTGCCCGCACACGAAGTATGTATTGAACGGTTCCAGCACCTCGTAGAGAAGTTCCCGGTTCGTAACCACGGTGGTGTTATTCGGCTGCTGTTTTCCGTGCCGCAGGTGGTGCTCGATGTAGGGCGGTATGTGCATGAAGACCACGACCGTCCGCCCCCTCTCGAGCAGCGCGAGATCGGCCCGGAGCCAGTCGAGCTGCGTCTGATCCATGTAGCCGATGTACCTCCCGAACCAGAAGATATCGTCCAGAACGATATAATGTATCTCTCCCCTGTTGAATGAATAGTACGCCGGCCCGAAGTGCCGTTCGAATGTGCCTGCCGACTGCTCGTCGGTCCCCGCCTCGACCTCGACATCGTGATTCCCCATGACCTGGAAACAGGGAATGCCGATCCGCTCGACCGCGCGCTCGTACTCGGGTAACAGCCCGAGCCGGTCGTACATGACATCGCCGCACGCGACGCCGAATACGGGGAGCGGCGCGAGGCCCCGCACCGTTCCTATCAGATCGGGGACCGATTCGCCGTGCAGCCGCCCGACATCATCGACATCGAGCATCTGGGGATCGGCCATCAGGAGAAATGCGTGCCGCCGATCATCGACGCCCGCGGGATCGAGGGCGAATTCGACCGACATCTCGCCGTCCCGCCCCACCTCGATCGGCCGGTAGAACCGGGCGGTCCCGGTATCGTTCACCGGAATGCGATACCCAGCCGGCAGAGACACGTGGACGAATCGACGCCGCGAGCTCGAGACGATTTCGAAACGCCCCTCCCCGCCGCTCCGCACAACAGACAATCCATCCGACACACCGACACCCTCGATCCCCCGCCCCCCGGCGTGCACCCTTCCCCGGATTCGAATCGGGCTCCAGGCGGCGGGCTCCGTGCCAGCCGTCCCGGCAACATCCGTCAATCCGGAGACATCGACGGGCCGCGCGGGATCGGCCAAAATTCCCTCGGCGATAAAGAGCCCGGCCGCCGCGAATCCGATCTGCTCCAGGAAGGATCTCCTATCTTGCATAATGACACTCCCTCACGTCTCTGAAATGATGGTGATCGTCAAACGTCCGATTATACTACCCGATGCTGCGCATGCCGCCGAGCCAATTTTTATCGTATGGACAAGAGTGAGAACGAAGCCGCCCATCGCCCGTATCGAGAGGAAACTATCCGCCACCACACCGGCCTTAACATTAACTCATTGTAAATATTATAAATAACCGCACCAAACCGGCTATCCCGGGCACGACCGTCAGAAATATTTGACCAGGCACATCGAAATCTGCTAGAATAGCTCCGTCTGTAGCGCGGATATTCCATGCCACACTAGAAGAATATCATTCTCGGAACGATTGGGGGGCAGCAGAGAAGAGCAACAGCTACTACTTCTCCATTATGGCTCTTCGCGGATTACAGTGGGTCATTTGATGCCTTTCTCCCCAACGGGGGCAGGAACGCCGCGACGATCTTGAGCTTGAGATACTCTTCATCCCGGTAGCCGTACGCCCGACGCTGGAGAACGCGGATCTTGGTATTGAGGCCCTCGACCATGCCCAGGCTGAACTTATTCCCCGGATGGCAGTATGAGGCGATGCCGTCCCAATGGCGTTCGATCATCTCCGTGAACTTCACATAGGGATCGAGCCGCTGCCACTTGAGCGCCTCGCGCCAGCGCTCGAAGAACCGCCGCGCCCAGCCCTCGGTCTCGTAGTCCCACAGTTGCCCGAAGGACTCCTTCAGGAGATAGGCCACCGTGAGCCTCTTGTTGGCCTTGAACAACTTGCGCAGCGCCCGACGCCCTTCCAGGGTGAGGTTCTCCCGGTGCGACAGCAGCGTATACCGCTGGCCCTTGATGAACGAGCGGTCCTTGCCGGCGAGACGGTGGTACTCGCGCCGCCGCACCACGTCGAGGGCGTCGTTGAGGTGCCGCATGATGTGGAACTTGTCGTAGACCACCTCAGCGCCGGGGACATTCTTCTTGACCGACTTGAAGAACGGCTGCCACATGTCCATCGCCACCAGCTTGATGCGCCCGACCTTGCGTGTGCCCATCCCCTGGAAGAACAGGTTGAGGTCTTCCTCGCGGCGGCCACGGCCTCCAACCCAGATCGGACGGCCGCGGTCCAGATCACTGACGATGATGCGGTAGTCGTGCCCTTTGCGGATCGCGATCTCATCCACGCCGATCACGCGGGGCGCGGGAGTCCCCGCCCGCGCAACCTGCTTCGCCATGTAGATCATGTCGAGCTTCTTGACCGTGCTGTCATGCAGCCGCTCAAGCTCAGCAACCGCCTTGTTGCTCATCTCCCGGCACAGCGCCCCCACGTGCATCGCATAGCGCTGCGTGTAGCGCGGGTTCTCCGCCAACCAATCGAGACGCTCTACAAACACGGCGCGACACCACGGGCAATAGACCCGCCAGCGCTCGAACTCAACGTAGATGCGCCAGCCGGCCACGGAAAGATCCCGCGCCAGACACGTGCGCTTGTCATAGCGGCCTCGGCACCGGCGACCACAGCAGGAGCAGATCGCTGTTTTTTTCGGCGTCTCAGCACGACCACTCGTGCAAACCGGTCTCCGAAGTAGCCTCGAAGCCTCATGCCGGCAACAAATCCCGGCAGGGAAAACAACTCTCGAATCGATTTCGGTGTCTTCATGTCCTCATGCTATCATACAGGCACGAAAATCCGTACAGCTTTTCAATGCCCAACATTCCACATAACCCCTTGACCCACTTGCATCTGAATAATAGACATCGGCTAAACTACCCACTCAAACCCGCGAAGAGCC
>DATKWS010000147.1:0-7988 GCA_035529435.1 Patescibacteria group bacterium | reverse complement strand
TTCGAACAGTGTCACCGCTGTGCACGGTCGTGTCGAGCGGTGTGCCCCCATCAGGTATCATTCCCCGAAGTCATCAGGCAATCGAGATATCTCCCCCGCACGTCTTCGTGGAGGATTGCATCGGTGATCGAAGAGGAACGGTACATGGAGCGGGCGCTCGCGCTCGCCGGGGGAGCGCTCGGGTTCGTATTTCCCAACCCCCTCGTCGGCGCCGTCGTGGTATCCGGCAGCGAGATCGTGGGTGAGGGATACCACCGCGGACCGGGGAGTCCGCATGCCGAGCGGGAAGCGATCGGGAATGCGGGGGAACGAGCGCGGGGCGCGACGCTGTATCTCAACCTCGAACCCTGCTGCCATTACGGAAATACACCACCATGTACCGAATCGATATTCGAGGCGGGAATTGCACGGGTCGTCTTCAGCATGTATGATCCCGACCCGCGGGTCAGGGGAACGGGGGCCGCCTTTCTCAGGGAGAGGGGAATAGATGTAACGGTGGGGATCGGCGCCCGCGAGGCGCTTGAGCTCAATCTCCCCTACGTGCACCGGAGCATCACCGGACGGCCGTTCGTTGTTTTAAAGCTCGCCTCCACGCTCGACGGCCGCCTCACCGTGGAGGGAAGGGAGTGGCTCACCGGCGGGACCGCCCGTGAGTACGCCCACTATCTGAGGAGCTGGACCGAGGCGATTGCGGTGGGGATCGGCACCGTCGAGGCGGACGATCCGGCTCTCGACCGGCGGTACTGCCGCGAGGCGCTTCCGCCGCCGGTCCGTATGGTGCTCGATACGGCGTTGCGGTTTCCTCCCGGCCATCGGTGGTTGGAAAAGGGCGAGCGGACGATCCTCTACTGCGGCGGCGGGGTCGATGCGATTCGTCGCGCCCGTCTCGAGGAGGCCGGCGCCGTCGTTGCGCCGCTTCCGGTGCATGACGGTAGGCTCGATCTCACGGCATGGCTGGACGATGTCGCGGGGCGCGGCATCGGTTCGGTGCTGGTCGAGGGGGGCGGCCGCGTCGCGACATCGATGCTCGGTGCGGGCCTTTTCGAGCGCCTCGTGCTGCTGTACGCGCCGTTCGTTTCCGGTGCCGCAGGGATTCCATGGTACGGGGAGCACTCCGCCCCGCCGTGGCTCGACCGCGGTGAGCTCGTGCCGGTGAATCTCCACCGTCTGGGGGAGGATGTGGTGATGGCATTTGACCGTCGGAGCATCACCGACTATCTGCGTATCGTGACCGAGGAGGGAGCCCTTGTTCACGGGATTGGTTGAATGCACGGGAACGGTGACCGCGCTTCGCCGGAGCGGCCGCGGCGCCGTCCTCACCGTTTCATCCGCGCTCGAGGGGCTCGGTATCGGTGAGAGTATCGCCGTCAATGGCGTATGCCAGACGGTCGCCGGGCGGAACGGTGAAGCGTTCTCGTGCGATGTGCTGGAGGAGACGCTCCGCGTCACCACTATCGGCCTGCTCCACCCGGGAGCGGTGGTGAATCTCGAGCGTGCGCTGCGGTCCGGTGACCGGCTGGGCGGGCATGTCGTGAACGGCCACATCGACGGCCTGGGTACGGTAACGCGCGTATCACGGACATCGCGCATACTGGGCATCGCGGTCACGCACGATATCATCAGGTTCCTCGTGCCGAAAGGCCCGGTCGCTGTGGACGGCATCAGCCTCACGGTGGGGCCGAAACTCGGCAAGGGAGTTTTTGACGTTTTTATCATTCCGCATACGTGGGAGAGCACGAACCTTGCCGGGGTCCGTGTGGGGAGAAAGGTGAACGTGGAGATCGACATACTCGCGAAGTATATGGAGCGATTCGCAGGACGGCTGCAGAGAGGTGATGTACGGTGAGTGTCTTCAGTTCGATCGACGATGCGCTCGAGGATATCCGCAGGGGCAGGATGGTCATCGTGACGGATGACGAGTCCAGGGAGAATGAGGGGGATATCGTGATGGCCGCGGAAATGGTGACGCCGGACGATGTCAACTTCATCGCGCGTCACGCGCGCGGACTCATCTGCGTGTCCCTCTCCGGCGAGCGGCTCGATGATTTACGGCTCGGCATGATGGTGCAGGACAACACGGCCAAGATGCAGACCCCGTTCACCGTGTCGGTCGATGCGGTTCACGGCACGACGACGGGCATCTCGGCGTACGATCGCGCAACGACGATCAAGGTGCTCATCGACCCCGGGACACGCCCCGATGATCTCGCGCGCCCCGGCCACATCTTTCCGCTCAGGGCGGCCGCGGGTGGCGTCCTGCGGCGGGCGGGACATACCGAGGCCGCCATTGATCTGACCCGCATGGCGGGCCTCGAGCCAGCCGGGGTCCTCTGCGAGATCATGGCCGAGGACGGTACGATGGCCCGTGCCCCCGAGTTGGTCGCGATGGCCGAGCGGTTCGGTCTCAAGATCGTGACGATCTGCGATCTCATCGAGTATCGCCGACGCATGGAGAAGCTCGTGAGACGCAAGGCCGAAACGATTCTCCCCACGAGGTACGGGGAGTTCAAGCTGATCGCGTACGAGGGAACGATCGACCACTCGGAGAGCGTCGCCCTCGTGATGGGTGAACCGGAAAAGGAGCAAAGCGCCCTCATCCGCGTTCACTCGCAGTGCCTCACGGGTGATGTGTTCGGCTCGCTTCGATGCGATTGCGGCGAGCAGCTGGCGCAGGCGCTCTGCATGATCAAGCGCGCGGGGAGCGGCGTGTTTCTCTACATCCAACAGGAGGGGAGGGGGATCGGTCTCGTCAACAAGATCAAGGCCTACGCGCTGCAGGATCGGGGACGCGACACCGTCGAGGCCAACGAGGAGCTCGGATTCCCCGCCGATTTGCGCGACTACGGTATCGGGGCACAGATACTCGCCGATCTCGGGCTCCACAAGATCAGGCTGCTGACCAATAATCCGCGCAAGATCATCGGCCTCAAGGCGTACGGGCTCGAGATCGTCGAGCGGGTTCCGATCGAGGTCTCTCCCAACACGCGCAACATTCAGTACCTCGCGACGAAACGTGACAAACTCGGGCATCTTTTCAATGGACTCGTCACCAGTGACAGGCATGAGGACGCCTGTCGGTGCGACGGAAAAGGAGAGTAGGATGGTAGTGGAGAAGGCAGGAAAGCTCATCGGCACCGGTAAGCGGTTCGCCATCGTCGTCGGACGGTTCAACGAGCTCGTCTCGAAGCATCTCCTCGGCGGGGCGCTGGACTGTCTCGTCCGGCACGGCGTGGCGGACGACGATGTGCACGTCTACTGGGTGCCCGGCGCCTTCGAGATCCCGCAAGCGGCGAGCCGCGTGCTGGAAACCGGTGTCGACGCCGTCGTGTGCATCGGCGCGCTGATCAGGGGGGACACCATTCATTTCGAGATTCTGGCCAACCAGGTCGTAAAGGATCTTTCCCGGATCGCCGTTGATGCGAAGAAACCGGTCGCATTCGGCGTTGTCACGGCTGATACGCAGGAGCAGGCGCTCGAGCGGGCGGGGAGCAAGGCGGGGAACAAGGGCTGGCAGGCGGCGCTGTCGGCCCTCGAGATGACGGACCTGTGGCGTGAAATGCAGAAGTAGCGGGTGGGGGACCGATGAGTAAACGGAGAAAGGCCCGTGAGATAGCCTTGCAGACGCTGTATGCGGAGGAGATATCGCCTGACGGGTGGGAGAAGGCGCTCCAGGAAACGATCACCCGGCGCGGATCTTCCGAGGAAGCGGTGCTTTACGCGAGGCGGCTCGTCGTGCTGGTGACCGGCCGGCGGGACGAGCTCGATACGATGATACGGGCCCATCTCGAGAACTGGACGCTGGAGCGGGTATCGAAAATTGATCTCATCATTCTCCGTATCGGTCTTGCCGAGCTGCTCCACTGTCCCGATATACCGACGAACGTCATCATCAACGAGGCGATCGAGATCGCTCACCGGTACAGCTCCAGCGATGCGGGCGGGTTCGTCAACGGTATTCTCGATTCCCTGGCACGGGAGGTTCGCGCGGTTTGAAGATATTCGTCTGCGCCGACATCCACGGAAACGTCAGGGCCCTCGACGCTGTGCTCGCGCTCTACCGACGCGTGTACCCGTGCACGTTTCTCTTTCTCGGCGATTGCGTCGGCTACGGCCCGCACCCGGATGCGTGCCTCGAGCGCATCCTGAATCTCCCTCGTTCGCACCTGCTCATGGGGAATCACGAGGCGGCGCTGTTCGACCACGAGCAGCGCAGGCACATGAACGAGTTTGCCGTGCGGGCGCTCTTCTGGTCGGAACCGATGCTCCGGGATCGTTTTGAACGGGTCATTCACGATCGATTCCAGAGCGACTTCAGCGGCGACGGATTCTGCGCCGCACATGCGTCTCCCCTGCAACCGGAGGAGTGGCCCTACATATTGACGTCGATCGACGCCGGCGAGGTTTTTTACAAGCGGGACTTCCCGCTCTGTTTCGTCGGTCATACCCACGTGCAGGCCGTCATCTCGTTCAAGAAGGGCGAGATTCGGCCGGATGACGGCGGTACGTACGAGCTCGATCCGGCGGATCGTTACATAATCAATCCGGGGAGCGTCGGACAACCGCGCGATCTCGATCCCCGGGCTGCGTGCTGTGTGTACGATCCGGAGGGCCGTACGGTGACGTTCCACCGGTGCGAGTACGACGTTGCGGCCGAAATGGAGGATTTCTCGAGGGCGGGCCTGCCGGAATTCCTCGGTCAGCGGTTGCTCGAAGGAATGTGAGGATTGAGAGCTCATGGCGGAACGGGTTTCGGAGAGAAAACACTGGGATGAATTCTGGGATACTGCGGGGCATGTCGATCAGGTCTACTCCAACGAGGGCCGTGTTGAGCGTCATCTGAAACGGGTCGTGTCCCCCGCGGGGAAGCGGATGCTCGAGGTGGGAGCGGGGACGGGGCGTGACGGGATCGAGCTGGCGCGGCAGGGCGCATTCGTCGTCTCGCTGGATTACAGTCCCTCCAGTCTCCGTATGATCCGTTCCCAGCTCGCCGGCGGCGAGCGCGTGGTTCTCTGCTGCGGTGACGCCTGCGCACTTCCATTCCGGGACGGCGTGTTCGATGTGGTGTTTCACCAGGGTCTCCTCGAGCATTTTCGCTCGCCCGGAACGCTGGTCGCCGAGAATCATCGCGTTCTCCGGAGCGATGGGCTCGTTCTCGTCGACGTGCCGCAGCGGTACCATTACTATTCCCTCGTCAAGCATATCATGATCGCCCTCGGCCGGTGGTTCGCCGGATGGGAGACGGAATATTCCATCGGGCAGCTCGAACAGCTCTTGCGGAGCCACTCCTTTTCCATTGTCAGGAGCTACGGGGAGTGGTTAAATCCGCCGATATGGTTCCGCATGCTGAGGCGTGCTCTGCTACCGGCCGGCATCCACCTGCCGATGTACCCGGCCCTATTCACGTGGGTGCGAAACCGGTCGGCCGGTATCCGCTCGGCGGTGCTCGGCACGCGATTCGGGATCTACACGGCCCTCGTCATCGGAACGATCGCCAGAAAGAAGTAACGCAACGTGAGAGTGCTTGCGATCAACTGGAGGGATATCAAGAATCCCGAAGCGGGGGGCGCTGAAGTCCACCTTCACGAGATACTGTCTCATTTCGTGCGCCGGGGCCACAGCGCGACGCAGGTGAGCGCCACATTCCCCGGATGCGGGCCAAAGGACGAGATCGATGGCATACGGATCATACGGAAGGGTCAGTGGTGGAATGCGAATTTCGCGATACCCTCATTTCTGCGAAGTCATCTCGCCTCGAACGAGTACGACGTCATTCTCGAGGATATCAACAAGGTCCCGTTCTATGTGCCGCTCGTGACCAGGACACCGGTGATCCCGGTCATCCCGCACCTGTTCGGTACGACCGTGTTCAGGGAAGCCGGTCCGATCACCGCCCTGTACGTCGTGTTCATGGAGAGTTTCATCCCCGTGATCTACCGGAACTGTCGATTCATGGTCATCAGCCAGAGCACGAAGGATGATCTCGTACGGCGCAAAATCGCCCCGGACCGTATCAGGGTCGTCCTGTGCGGGCTCGATCATGCCGTCTACCGGAACCTCGATCTGGAACGGTTCCGGCGCCCGACGATCGTTCACCTCGGCCGCCTTCGCAAGTACAAGAGCGCGGAGGTGGCGATTCGTGCGATGGCGCCGATCAGGGCCGTTTTTCCCGATGCCCGTCTCTCCATCATCGGCGATGGTCCGCATCGGGCCGCCCTCGAGCGGGAGGCGAAGCGGCTTCGCCTGGGCGACGCGGTGGAATTCAAGGGGTACATGGATCGTGAGGAGCTCGTCGAATTTCTCAACCGGTCGCACCTACTCTTCAATCCCAGTCCCAAGGAGGGATGGGGGCTCACCGTCGTGGAGGCCAACGCCTGCGGCGTGCCGGTCGTTGCGAGCGACCGCCCCGGCCTCCGGGATTCCGTTCATGACGGCGAGACCGGCTATCTCGTGCCGTACGGCGATGTGAGCGCATTCGCCGAGAAAGCGCTGCTCCTCCTGCGCGACGGCGCCGAGTGGCGGCGCATGAGCGGGAATGCGGTGGATCGCGTGCGGGAACTGACCTGGGAGCGGTGTTCACGGGAAGCCGAGGAATTAGTGCGGGACGTCGTTTCCGGGCACTCGTGAAGGGGACGGGGTGCTGATGAATCGGACGCTGCAGCAGCTGTTCAAGATCGTTATCAGCCTGGGGCTTATCACCTTCCTCGTATGGAAGATTTCCCCGGGGAGGCTGGTTCCCCACCTGAGGAACATGAACCTCCCCTTTCTGTTCGGCGCCGTGGCGGTATTCTTCGTGAGCAGCTGCCTCGGATCGCTCCAGTGGCATCTGCTGCTCCGGGCCGGCGGCATCAGGCTGACTCCCGTGAAAACCCTCCGGCTCTACTTCGTGGGACTCTTCTTCAACAACTTTTTCCCGACCAACGTCGGCGGTGATGCAGTGAAGATATTCGATGTCACCCGCAGCGGTAACGATCCGCACCAGGTTTTTGCGATCACCCTCCTCGACCGCGTCATCGGCATCAGTGGGCTCTGCCTCCTCGCCCTCATGGCCTCGTTGTTGCTACTGAGGGCCAGGACGGTTGACAACCTGCCGGTATATATCCTGATTTTCATCGGATGCATCACCCCGATCCTGCTCCTCGCGCTCAACAGGCGCCTTTCCCGGGCGGTACGGATGTTCTTCAGCAGGCTCAACGTGTGGAAACTCGGTGAGCGCTTCAACATGATATTCGGTCACCTCGGGAGCTTCAGGACGTTCCGCGCCCTGATGTTCAACGTGCTGCTCCTCGCGCTGGTTGTACAGTTTCTCCGCGTGGCCACGCACGTACTGGTCGGCAGGGCGCTCGGTGTGGAATTGACCGCCGGCTCCGTTCTCAGTTTCTACGTATTCATCCCGCTGCTCGGTCTCGTCATGGTTCTACCGATTTCGTTGAACGGTCTCGGTGTCCGGGAGGGAGCCGGTATACTCCTCTTCACGACGGTCGGATTCTCGAACGAGCAGGCGCTGCTCCTCGAATTCATAACCTATGTCGTCATGGTCGCGGTGAGTCTGATCGGCGGCGCCTTCTTTCTTCAGCGACATCTCAGGCGGGAGTGAATCAAATCGTGCTTTCCATCGTGATTGGATTTGTGTACTGTGAACGAGTTGCATTATTGTGCGTTCAAAGAGGTGCGTGACAATGTCTGACAGAACGATCCGTACGCTCGTTGCCGCGTTGGTGTTTGTGGTGGCGTTGGTGGTGTACCTGGAGACGATGGCGGTGACGGCGTCGTTTTGGGACAGTGGTGAGTTCATAGCGACGTCGTACATACTAGGGATACCGCACTCACCGGGGACGCCGCTGTACGTGTTGGTGGGGCGGGTATTCACGATGCTGCCGTTGCCGCTGACTATGACGCAGCGGGTGAATTTTCTCTCGGTGCTCTCTGGTGCGCTGGGAGTGATGATGGCGTACCTGGTGATGGTGGCGGTGGTTCGGTTCATGTTCGGG
>DATKWS010000146.1:0-3757 GCA_035529435.1 Patescibacteria group bacterium | reverse complement strand
TTGAGATACCCCTGGATCATCGAGACATCCCTCGAATCGAGCGGCTTGCCGCCTCTATTACGCACATACACGACGGTGACGCGCTGCCGTGCCCCCCCGACAACCCGAAGCTCCGTTCCCGGCTCATGGATCTCCACGTCTCGATATCCGAGTCCCGTGATGAGATCCTCGATCGTCGATAACAGCGTATCCCGGTAGAGAAGTTTCTGGGGTGGAATGGCATGGCCGAGGATCAGACGCTTGTACCAGTCCGACTCGTCGGACCTCGCGCAATCGCCACCCCCGAAACAGGGCATGATGGTAAAGGTCGATTGAAGGAGCTCCGACGCCTTGTGAAGCGGCTGAAATACGTCAGTCTCGTTGTACTTGTATTTGTATCCGGATATGACGTTCCCGTGCGTCATCCACATGAAGAATTGTTTTTTCTTCTCGGTATCCTTCTCACCGGGAAGGCTGTAACGGCTCAGGACCGGTCCGGAGGGATCTATCTGAATCGAGAAAACCGGACTCCCCGCATCCACGGGTCCGAGGTGCTCCTTCGTCCCCGCCTTGCGGAACGGAAAAATGCCGGCCGGTCCGAGCGGTTTCATCCCCGAGCTGTGCACGAAATCGGCGAATGTCTCATTCGGCTCCCAAGCCTTGAGATCGACGTTCATGACCGGAAGAACATTCGCGAAAATCGAGATCCCCGAGAGTGAAGGCTCACCGATACCGGCGTCGCGGTAGAGCCTCTGCAGGGATTCCTCGCGAAGCCGGAAGTGCAGTTCGAGTGAATCCATTTCGAGATTCACCTTCTGCCCGTCGAGGGACATGAGCTGCGGCCCGAACTCAAGCCGGAACACGAACGGCGACAGCAACTGGTTCGCGTAATTCAGCGGGAAACAGAGACTCTCCGCCGCACGCTCGGGCACCCATGATGAAAGCGTCCAGCGGGGCTCGAGATCGAGGGTATGATCCCTCAAACGCAGTTCCACGATGATCTCCCGCCCTATGCTTTCCATTGTACGGCTGATGGCGAGGAGCTCCTCCGGCGCCCAGACCCGCTGCTCTCTCCGGTAATCCCAGGGGAGCACCGCAAAATGAATATCGACCTTCTCCCATCGATCATTCGGCTTCAGCTCCAGTGTCTTCTCGAACTTCGAGATTTCCTTGCCCCGCTCTATGTCGATGAGTGGAATGGTCACATCCAGGACGGGCGTGAAGAACGCAATCTCGCAGGGAGTCTCGCAGGCCGTTTCATCATCCGTCCTGAGCGAGATGAGATCGCCGGGCCGCCAGCGTTCGGGGCCGTCCTTCATTCTCGTGATCCACGATTCACTCGAGAGAATGGAGACGGCGGGCAGTGCCGCGAGACCGGGAATGAAGAGCCCCGTTGCGTCCTGAAAGAAATCACCGAGGATCTTGCTTTCGGTGAAGCTCTCGATCTCTTCGAGCAGCTGCTTCTGATGGTCGTCTTTCTTTGAAGGCATGTCTCATACCAACCATTTCTCAGCCAACGTCCAGTTTTATTGTCTTGAGCTTGATGCCTGTCGGGCCATCGAGGGTGATCGATCCCTTCGCCTTGAGTGCAATGTCCATCTGATCCACTGTGATTTTCGATCCGGCCGCATCGATCTCGATGAGATCCTGCTCCATGCGGATCACGGCATTCTTGTTCTTCATCTCGATGGTGTCCTTGCTGATAAGGATCGTCTGACCGTCCACCGTCTTCAGTACGAGATTCGACTTGGGCTGGCCGACCTTATCTCCGGCCGTGACGGAGCCGAGTACTACGGGGTCCATGTCATTCTGCCCCCAAACGACCAGCACGGTGTCACCCTTCCGTGGCGGAAGGAAACGCATGTGCTTCTCTCCCCACGACGATGATGCGATTCTCAACCAGGGAGTTACGCGATGCTTCCCATCCCACGGGAACTTCACCCGCACCCGGTTGAGATCGTCGTACGTTTCCTCGACGACGGCCGTTGAGGTGATGAGCGCACCCGGCTGCCGGAACCCATCAGCGGAGACCGCCTCGGGATTGACCGCCGCGAACTGCCAGATTACCTCGCTTTTCATATAGTCACCGACACACCGGACGCTGCGGACGATCGCCGTTTCCTCCCCCGCTCCGGCACCGATGCCCTGCACCGTCACCTTGGTACCGAGATTGACCGGTGCCATCACGCGACCCTCGATCACGAACCGGCCCGCCGCCTGGGAGCGCAGGAAACGGTTCGCGAAATGCGTGGTGTCTTTGTAGCTCGCATCCTCGTGAACGACATGGAAGATCTTCTTGGCGTCATGACCCTTCTTGCGCAGATCGATGGCGTCCTCCTGGATCGCGCCGAAGCGTCCCCCCTTCAGCTCGATTGTCGAGGTGCTCGTACCCTTCTTTATATACGGAATCGATTCGAGCTCGACCTGTTCGGCTCCGAGCCGCGTGTGAATGAAGAATTCCATGATGTCCTTATCGAGCTTGAGCGATTTGGACTGGGGAATCGGGCCCAGGCCGGCATAGACCTTGTCACTGGTGCACCAGATCTGGCCGCCGAACTCGGAGAGGAGCCGCTTGACGAATCGGAGCGCCGACTCCTGGTACTGGATGGCCAGTTTCACCTTGATGCCGTCGAAGCCGCCCACGTACTCGACCTTCACGCCTCCCGGAGCCACACCGGAGACAATATCCTTGATCGTCTGATCGGCGAACACGTTGGAGCCGATCGCCCTATCGAATTTCGAGAGCGCGTCGTGCAGCGTGAGCCGGAAATCCCGTGAAGCCGAATCGTAGGCGACGTCCTCCACGGTCCCGACGAAACGCCAGTCATCGACCGTGCAGGTTATCTCCTCGCCGAGGTTTTTCTGAACGTACGCGTAGGCTTTCAGGTGAGGCTCGCTCGTGGATTCTCGAGAGTGCAGATTGATCTGAAGCCGGCCGATCTCGCCGAGTGTCTGGATAGCATCGAAGCCTGTGACGGTGTACTTCTCCAGGAATTTCGGTTTCCCCTCAAAAGCAAGCATGATGATACACCTCCACCTCTCGCGCTACGGGATTCACACAGCGGTTCGTTTCGCAATCCTATTCGATGAACAGGCTCTGACGAGCGTCATGCTCGAATTTCTCACCCGAGATGGTGATCGATGTCGCGACGAAATTGATATTGAAAATGAACTCATCATCATGCTCGGATACGCTCGTGCTGAGATCCGAGAACCAGGCCTTCTCGAACGTCACCGTCTGGATCGCCTGACCATCCTTCTTGCCGTCGTGCCCCTTGAAAACCGAGATCTGGCCCGCGCCCTTCGTCTTTGCGTTTGCGTGCTGGGTCCTCGCAAAGTTGAAGAAATCCTTGGCGGGAGACGCCTTGGGCGGGACTTCCAGACTCACGTTGATCGTACCCGGGATACAATCGGCAAGCTGCATGGATCCTGCACTCTGCAGCGAAACGCTGAAGGCGTTCACCTTGTAGATCTTGTTGTTCCACTTGAACTCGATAACCATGCGTTACCCTCCTTGACGTGTATAAAACACCGGCGGAAACCTTTGGCGGCACGGGGCGTCGACTCACTACGCCTCCTTGCCCTCTTCTCCCTCCTCACGGCTTTCCGCGTCTATTTCGAAACTCTCGGCCGTGGCCGACCATTTGACCTGAACCTTGACCTTGTAGCGGCCCAGCTCGTCCTTATCGCACTGTGGCACCTTCCACCCCAGGATCTGCTTCTTGTCCATCATGTCCTGGAGGTAGCGTTCCACCTGCTTCTTGATCACCGTCGGATC
>DATKWS010000145.1:0-11115 GCA_035529435.1 Patescibacteria group bacterium | reverse complement strand
TGTGCCCCATGTTTTTCGTGCCTATGAAGGGATTTACGTACTGGATCAGGTTCGGGGCGCCGCCTCCCTCCCGCCTGCCGGCGGAACGATCGAGACCCCGGTCGTGTGATTGACCGGCCGGCGCCTCGATGCCGGACCTGTCACCCGGTGAGTGGAGAATGTTTTGATTTTCCTCCGTTCGCGCACAGCCCGTCACATGCAGGATGGACAGCAACAGGAGGTATTGTACGGCCTGTATATTCTTCATGAGATTCCGCGGATTCGAAATCAAAGCGCTTCTTCCCGACAGGAACACCCACAGCCGGACCCCGCCGTCATCGAATTCCATCGGAGAATTCCATCCGAGAATTCAATCGGAGAATTCTATCCGATTCCCGGCCGGAATGAAAGGCCGGTCCGGTGGCGCTCTCCTGCTGTCCGCTTTCAGCCTGTGGCGAGTCGCCGGGTTCCGGCCCCTCCACAGGCCTCTGCAGTGCTTCCCGCGCCGCACGCAACGACCCATACAGACCGTGCAACACGACGGATATGCTCAAATGAGACGTGCTTGGATCGTAGCAGGAATCTATTTAAATGAACCCAATGCCGTCGACTAGAAGCGGCGGCCGCCTCCACCTCCACCTCTGCGACCTCCGCCGCCCCCGCCGCCCCCGCCGCCTCCACCGCCACGGCGGCCCTCGCTGCGAGGACGCGCTTCGCTGACGTTGATCGACCTTCCATCCATATCGGTGCCGTTCAGACCGTCGATTGCAGCGGTCGCTTCTTCCCGATTCGGCATTTCCACGAAGCTGAACCCTTTCGAGGCACCGCTGTACTTGTCGGTGATGATATTGACGGATGAGACCGTCCCGAAGGCTTCGAACGCCTTACGAATATCATCCTCATTGGACTGGTATGAAAGGTTGCCGACGTATATGTTCATTCCTGCTCCTCCTCTTGTTGAGCAAGTGCACCGAGCGGTAACCCTGTATTAAGATGGAACTACCGTGAGCATTTAAGGGAGAATTACTCGACGGCATTTCTTCTAATACACCGTATCCCCGGTACGACCTGACATCCTTCCCGTAGTGAGATGCAATACTCCTACCTGCACATATATATAAAATATCAAAAATTATTTCAAGAAGAAATAGAATGGCGGTCGGTCGCCCCGCGTTCCCCCGGTCGGTCAGGGATCAGCACCCATCGCTCCCCCGGCGTGAGCGCGGCTATTCCACGGAATCCTCCGGCCGCATCGACCGCCATGCATCCCATATCTCGCCGAGTAGCCGCTTCTTGGCGCGGAGCATCTCATCCTTGGAATCGCAATTCACCGTGCCTGCGGCGGCACCGACGTGGCCGTCCCCGATATTCAGCGAGCGCATGATCTCGCCGATGTCCTTGCCATGGTCACGGCCGGTCATATTCATCGACAGCGACATCGAGACGGAGAAGTCGGTTGTTTTGCGGCCGCCGCGAAAGAGGGGGTTCAGCGTCACCACGCCGAGGGCCTGTGGCTGCACGAGGTAGGCGAGATTTCTGATCACGCGGGGCGGCCGCTTGTGGGGTGTGAAATCGAGCACGATGAGCTCCCTGTCGCGGTCCTGCGGCAGGTAACTCACCGAGCGCTCGATGAATTCCACCATGTGCCGCTCCTCCTCGCGGTACCGCTCGAGGCGCGCGGCGACCACGGGATCTTCGAGTGCCCGTGGGAGGGGCAGGTCCCGTACCAGCCCGGTGAGATGGTCAAGGAATTTCGTCTGGTCGCGGGGCGTCGCCGAGTAGGCCTTGATGCTCATATCGACGAGCTTGCCCGGCGTCTCCTCGCGCCACTCCTCGACGCTCCGGTAATTGAACGAATCGATCATGTCCGCTTCGGTCACGGTCTCCTCGAAATGACCGGCGAGGGACTCCCCGCGGCCGGTGAAAAACATGAGAATCACGCGTGCGCATGACGGCTGCTCGTCGAACAGCCCCGGGATCGCATCGGGATCAATCCCGCGGAGCCTTACCGCCTCGCGGTTGCCGGAATGGTGGTCGAACCACTGGCCGCACTCGAGGGGATAGGGAAGATCGCATACGACGTCATCCATCGTGATCGATATCTCTGCGCGGGCGATGGCATTGGGACCGGTGAAGACGAACCGGTCGCATCCGTACACCGCCGAGCACAGGGCCGCCGAAACTACGCCGTCGAAATCATTGTGTGTGATGATGCGTTCGACGTTCATTGCATCCCCTCCGCCGCGCTGCTCCGGTACACTCCGCCGCCGAGCGTTCCGGCGACGATACCATGCCCCGGGACGAAGGCCAGCGCCATTATATTCCTGAACGCCAGTCCGTCGTTTTCCGGGTTCCAGGTGCCGCCGCCGTCGTCTGAAATAAACACGCCTCCGAAGGTCCCTGCGTAGATGCGGCCCGAGGGGCCGCGGGCAAATGCCATCACGAAGTTCCGCGTGAGGCCGTTTTCAATCTTGGTCCAGTCGCCCCCCGGAACATTTGCGTGGTAGTACGCACCGGTGCCGTAGGCGCCGGCGAGGATGTTCCCCGCATCATCCACGAGGAGGGCGCGCACGTCGGCACCGGAGAGACCGAGAGACTCCCAATCGAGGCAGGCGCCCGTCGAGCGAAACACCCCGCCGTCCACCGTACCGGCGAAGACGTACCCGCTGTCATTCACGGCGATGGAGCGCACGGTCCTCGAGTCGATGCCGGCGCCGCATGATACCCAGTTGCCGCCGTCGTCCTGTGATACGAAGACGCCGCCGTCGCCGCCGGCATAGATGTACTGCATTCCATAACTCGCCAGGCAGTAGATAACTTCGCCGTTGATGCCGTCCGCGGCGCGCTGCCAGGTTTCGCCGTTATCGGCCGATCGAAATATTCCGTCTTCCGCGGTGGCGGCGAACAGCAGGTCCGCGCCGGTCGCGTGCAGGGCAGTCACGAAATCACCGCCGAGTCCTTCATTGATCCGCCGCCAGCTCCTCCCCCCGTCATCGGTGCCGAACACGCCGTTATGACGCGTACCGACAAAGAGGGTTCCCCCGGAGTCGAGCGTGAACGCATAGATGAATGTATTCCACATGCCGTTGACTATATGCAGCCATTGCCCGCTGTCAATGTTCGAGCGGAACACCCCCTGCCCATCGCTCCCCACGAATACATACCTGTAGTGAACAGTGAAGAGACAGTTGTAATGCAGCCCCAGCGGGGCCTCCTCCATCCGCTGCCATGATTCCCCGTTGTCAAAGGATCGGAAGATGCCCCGCCCCGCCGTACCGGCATAGACCGAACTGTCCGAAGCGATCGAGACGGAGAGGACATCGGGTGCTTCAACGGCGATGGCGAGCCGCGACCAGTCTTCGCCGTGATCGGTCGAACGGTATACCCCGTCGCCGGCCACCGCGGCGAAGAGGTGGTCGCTCGCATTCACGGCGAGATCGTAAATCCCGGCACCGTCCAGTGCGGTGCCCGACCGCTCCCATGACGCGCCGCCGTCGCTCGTGCCGAATACACCGCTTTGCGTACCGGCGAATAGTCGATCACCGGAATCCACGGCAACTGCATAGACGAATGTCGAGGTGAGGCCGTCGCTCGCCTCGGTCCAGCTCTCGCCTGCATCATCGGAGCGGAACACTCCATCGTGCGTGCCGGCAAATACGGCTCCTTGAGAATCCGTCGCGAAGCTCGTGATACTGAGCTTATCGATATCGTTTCCGAATCCTTCGCTTTTTCGAACCCAGTTGTTCCCGCCGTAGGTCGTCTGGAACACACCGCCGCCGATGGTCCCGGCGAGGATGGAACTATAATCAAACATGAGGAGCGCGTACACATTGCCGTTGGAGAGCCCGTCGCTCACTCTCTCCCAATCAGTTCCGTCCTCCGAAAGAAACACTCCACCGACATTCGTCCCCGCGTACAGATCACCTAAGGGAGACAGAGCGAGCGCGTGAACCTCGCCGCCGTAGGGACCGCCCGTCTGGACCCAGAACGGCATGGGGTCCGGCGGTGGATCGGGCAGTACCGGATTGTCATTCCCACAGGAGATGAATGCAAGCGCGATCAGCGTCATCGATACGAACGAGCACGGCAGGATTCGCGTCATGCGGCACCATCCTTCACTGTTTATCGACCTCCGCTCTCCCCGTTCAATGGTTATTTTGCTTTCACGCAATAATAGCAGCCCGAGGCGACGGTGGCAATCATTCACCATCCACCACGCGTGACGAGGAAAATGGTATATCCGCCGGTCATGGCGTGAATGCACCCGGACCGCGTGCGCAGCGCTATAATCACAACCCGCGGGGGCGCCCTCCCGCCATGATTTTCATATAAAAATGTTGACAGAAATATAGTTACGGGAAACAATGCGGTAACGGATACCAGTCCTGTCACCTTATCCGAGGGAGGGATAGTATGAAGCGATTGGCAATTGCCGTGCTCATCGCCGTGCTGGCTGTCACCCCGTGTTTGTTCTCCCATGCCCGCGCCGGCGCCGCGCTCGGCGTCAAAGGAGGCCTGACCGTTTCGAGCTGGTGGGGCGAGGATACCGCCGGCGAGGATATGAAGGCCGGATTTCTCGGCGGCGCGTATTTCACTTACATGTTCAACGATAAATTCGGGATACAGCCGGAATTCCTCTATCACCGGAAAGGGATCAAGGAAGAGTTTCTCGGGGTCGAGCTCACATGGAACCTCGACTACATCGAGATCCCGATTCTCTTCAAGATAGTGATCCCGACGGAGAGCGCCGTAACGCCGGGTTTCATTTTCGGCCCCGCGCTTGCGTTCAATGTCAATTCCACGCTCAAGGGCGAGTATCTCGGACAGACCGCCGAGGAGGACGCGAGCGATATCACGAGTGATATGGATCTTGGTTTCGTGCTGGGCTTGAATGTCGGCTTCGATGTCGGTTCCGCCGAGATCCTCTTCGACCTGCGATACACACTGGGATTCATGACGATCGACGATGCCGGCGAGGCGGCGATCCGAAACAGCGCCTTCTCGTTCATGGCGGGCGTCGCATTCCCTCTGGGAACCGCGGAGTAGAGATCTGGACGATCCAACCGGTCGCGGGCACACCGCGAACGTAGGACCTGTACAATTAAACCCCGCGATCATGTATCGCGGGGTTTTACCGTTCTCAGCCGCTCAATCGAGCGCGCTGCCCGGTTTGATGGCGTCCCTGCCGAACCGCCTCACGACCTCGTCGATCGCGCGCTCGGCCCGCTCCCACTTCTCCTCGCCCGGCGATCGTTCGAAAAAGAGATCGAGCTGGCCGCGATCGCCTGCGGGCTCGAGGTTCGAGACGCCGACACCGATCAGCCTGACCTTCTTTGCGAGCCGCTCGGCCTCGAGGAGCCGTACCGCCTCACCATAGATCGTCCTGCCCACCTGCGTGGGCCGATCCAGGGTGGCGTTATGGGTGATCTGCCTGAAATCCGCGAACTTGATCTTGAGAACTACCGTTTTGCCGAGAAGGCCGTAGCGCCTGAGCCTCGTTCCGACACTGCCGGCCTGCTGAATCAGGTGCCGTTTCAATATCTCCGTATCGTCCGTATCCTCCTCGAGGGTCTGCTCGTGGCTGACCGACTTCGGCTGCGATAACGGGACCACCGGCGAGGCTTCCCTCCCCTCGGCGATGGCCCGCAGACGTTCGCCGAATTTTCCGAAACGCTCGATGAGGAACCCGGGAGATACACCGAGGACATCCCCGATCGTCTTGATCCCGATCTTCGCGAGACCTTCCTCGCTCCGCTCGCCGATGCCGGGGACCCTGCCGATCGGGAGCTCATCGAGAAACCGGCGTACCTCGTCCGGCGGTATGATCGTGATACCGTCGGGCTTGTGCATATCGGAAGCGATCTTCGCGAGGAGCTTACTCGTCGACATGCCGATCGAGCAGGTGAGAGAGGTTTTTTCGCGGATACTGTTCTTGATCCGGCCGGCAGCCGTCCATGGGTCACCGAACAGCTTTTCCGTCCCCGTGAGATCGATATAGGCCTCATCGACCGAGACCTGCTCGACGAGGGGCGAGAACCCGTGCAGGCACCCCATCACGACACGCGAGACCTGCCGGTAGCGCGACATTCTCACCGGCAGGAAAATGCCGTAGGGACAGAGCCGCCGCGCCTGGAAGAGCGGCATCGCCGAATGAACGCCGAAGGCACGTGCCTCGTAGCTCGCCGCCGATACAACCCCGCGCCGCGAGCTTCCGCCGACGATCACCGGTTTTCCACGGATATCCGGACGGTCCAGCGCCTCGACGGATGCGTAGAACGCATCCATGTCGATATGTGCTATCACCCGCTGTGACGGATCCCAGCGTTTCATGCACAACCCCCTGCCGTGTTCCATTGTACCATACGGGGGATTTCACCGGCATTACCATCGATACCGGATTCACGAGAACCGGCGTACCGTCCGTGACACCGGTCGTTCATGCCCGCCGCTTCGTATGTAGTCCGTACGCACGGAGGGGAAGCGGAAGTGCGTCTCCCCGCTTCCCCTCTTACCGTAACCAGATCCCGGTCCCGCTTTCCGCAGAGGACCGTCCTCATGGCGCGTACTTCCCTATCGGCGCGGATACACTGGAAGAGAGCGCCGGAAGCGATCTGGTTCCCATACCCATCAGTTCCCCTCCAGCCAACTATCGGCATCCCCTTTGTCCGGCATGCGGAGACCGGACGGGAGATCACATGCTCAATGGGAGTGAGGGATGTATGATGTAAAGGGCGTTATAACAGGTCGATCGTTGGGACTTTACCTCCCCTGCATGTAAAATCTTGTTTACTCCTTCACACGTTACCAGTATATCACAAATGGCTCTCGTTGTATAGGATTATCTTATTTTACAAGTGATTATGGCTTCTCGGGATCCAGGCCGGGCCGTGCACCCTCAGCTCCGCTCGGCGATCTGCCTGATCAATCCCTTGAAGATGTATCTATGGAACGGAAGAAATATGTACCAGTAGAGTCTTCCGAACAGGCCCGTCGAATGGTAGTATGCTTTGACGAACAACCTGTTCGCCGTTCCCTCCGGTTTGATCCGGAATTCCAGCCAGGTCTTTCCCGGCAACCGCATCTCGGAGCGCAGCAGGAGCCGCCGGTTTTCCTCGAGATCCTCGACGCGCCAGAAATCGACTACATCGTCGACGTAGAGACCCGAAAGCTGCCTGCGTCCACGCGAGGTTCCCACGCCGCCGATGAGCCGGTCGAATGCTCCCCGCATGCGCCACATCCAGTTTCCGCGGAACCAGCCCTCCGCGCCGCCGATTCTGCAGAGAGAGCGGAACAACGCCGATTCGTCCTTCCCCGCGATGATCGAGTAGGCGGCCATGTACTTCGGCGCCCCGGCGAGCTCGTTCAGCTTCAGGGCCAGCTCGTGCGCCGGCGGATAGGCGTCGGACCAGCGCGTGTGCACACGATCCTGCTCTTCGCGCGTCATCGCGCGCACGATCGATGTGCGATAGCTGATCGTCTCGAACGGGATCTGCCGCCTGATCGAATCGTCCTGGCAGGACACATCGTTCCGCAGCCCCTCCATCAGGGCCCGGGTGATCTGATCGGGCACCGGCGTGAGGAGCCCCGCGATGTACGCGTACAACCGGATGTTGGAGAAAAGGAACGGAACGAACAGCCGGCGCCTGCGGAGCAGCTCGGCGACGATCCTGACCATCCGCCCGTACGTCATGATCTCGTCGCCGCCGATGTCGAATGTCCTGCCCGCCGTTTCGGGATTCTCCAGTACCCCGACGAGGTACTTTATGACGTCACGGACCGCGATCGGCTGGCACAGGTTCCGCGCGAAGCCCGGTATCGGAATGATCGGCAGCTTCAGAACGATGTGCTTGATGATCTCGTACGAGGCGCTTCCCGAGCCGATGATCACCGCCGCCCGCAGGATCGTCACGGGCGTTTTCCCGCGCGCCAGCTCCCGGGCGACCTCCATCCTGCTCCGCAGGTGCTGGGACAGCTTGCTCCGGACATCACCGAGCCCCCCGAGGTAGATGATCCGGCCGACGTTCATCTCTTCGGCGGCCCGACGGAAATTCTCGGCGGCCCGTATATCGGCCCGGGCGAACTCCCTCGTGCCGAGCAGCATCGAGTGTATGAGATAATAGGCGACACTGACACCGTTCAGCGCTTCTTTCAGGCTCTCGTAGTCGAGCGCATCGGCGACGGCCATCTCGGCTTCGGGCCAGGTGCACTTTGGAGACGTGCCCCGCACCATGACACGCACCCGGTACCCCCGCGCGAGGAGCTCGGGGACGAGGCGCCCGCCGATGTATCCGCACGCGCCGGTCACAAGCACCGTGCCGACCTCCGGGCGCGGCTCGGTCGGCAGGTCATGGCAGAAGAGATTCTTGTCCTTCCAGGGTTGTGGCGTTGCCGTAGTGCTCATTGGATACTCCATGCAGCGCGATCGTACCCGGATCACGATTGTGCGTCGAGCCACTGCGTCATGACGTCGAGCGCAAGACCCATGTTTCCGATCTGGCAATGATTCTGTGCGTGCTCTTCCCTGGTGAAAACCCGGGCGGTCACCGATCCGGCATTGGTCAATGCCTTTACCTGCATGTCATGCATCTTGAATGGTATGAAATGATCCTCCCGCCCCGTGAGGATCAGGACATCCTGTTTCACCAGATCCGAATGAAGGTTCCCCGCATTGAGCCGCATGGCGATACCGGCCGCGTCCATCGGCGTCTCGGTCTTGGTCATATACATCAGGTTGCCGATTGACCAGGCATGCATTCCATCCGATTTCATTTTCTTGAGCGTCATCCAATTCGAGAATCCCTTCAGATACTTGAAAAAGAATTTCATCATCATCTGACCGGCGACATTCACGAATTTCATGTAATCATACGCGATGCCCGAGGCGATGACCCGCCTTATCCGCGGCTCGAACGCCGCGGCCCTGAAGCAGAACCAGCCGCCCATCGATATGCCGAGCCATGTCACCTCGTCCGGCCCGAAATAATCCAGAATCGCTTTTGCCGGTTTCTCCCACTCGTAATCGAGCGCGAGTCCGCATTTTCTGCGGGCGGCGCCCTGCCCGGGACCCTCGAACGCGATCACCGTGTATCCGTGGTCCGAGAAATATCGCATCCAGGAATAAAACTCCTCGATAAAGGAATCGAAGCCCCCGTGCATGACGATGACGCCCTTCGGGTCATCGCCCGCGGCGCCTACTCTCAGCGCCGGTAGAAATGCGTCCCTGTACGGGACCTCGAATCGCTCTATGCCGTCATTCTCGAATATCTTGTAGAAGAGGTCGATGAATGTATCGTAGAAACGATCCTTATCGGGATCTCCCTGGAATGTATAAAACTCGGCCGCCCGGTAATAGAACGCCGCGTTCATGAGCCTCTCCTCCGCGAGGGCCGTTTCCTCCAACCGTACCATTTCCGCTTTCCAGTCATCGAACGAGTCGATCCTGCGCCCGGCCTCTTCCATATCCTCGAACCGGGCGTATCCGAGGGAATGCCACCGGTTCAACTGGAAGTTGAAGAGCTGGTTCTTGTGGAACCGGTGATAACCGACAGGGAGTGTGAACGTCGTTTTATCGTTATTTTTCATGGCCTTATGATCCTCGGCGTTTATTATTCACCGGCGTTCCATGCCGGCACCTCATCGCTGCTGCGAACAATGGAATTCATGGCGGAACAGCGCATGCACCTCGATCCAGCCTCCAGGCGATCGCAGATCGATGTTAGCATATATGCAGTAACCGGTCAAAGCGCGCTATGGTTTCGGGGCGGCCGGAGCGGGCGCCCCGTATATATATTTAAGTAATATAAAATAAATGAGATAGAAGCTAGATGATTATCATGCAATCAGACGGCATGTCATATGCGTTCATTATAATGGGGTCCTATACTTGGATCGATTGAAAAGGAGTGATTACGATATGAGAAACGCGATCATACTACTTATTGCATCACTGCTCCTATACACATGCGGGTGCAGCGAGGACACATGCAACGTATGCCCGCGGGAACTGACCGATGTGGAGAGGGAAGACATCGTCAGGGCCAATTGTGTGAAGCTCAGTATGGCGGCGGACGAATTCTCCCGCCAGAACGAGGGAATATATGCCTGGAACATCGACACCGACACGACGTTGACGGGCAAAACCATCATGGATCTGATGCCGGACGATGGGTATCTCCTGAATCCGTTTACGGGAAGATACACGGAGCCGGCGGCGGATGAGGATATGGCGCGCCGCCCCGGTGAAGTAGGCTATCGGCCGTATGCACATGTGGATCCGGTGGCTTACCTCATAACCGCCTGCGGCAGCCAACCGGACTCGTTCATCGTCGTTATCGTGAGCTCGCCGATGTGGTGATTGGGTAGCGCGGCGCCGCCGATCGGATCGACGTGGAGACCGCCGTAGACGACACGGTACCGGTCGCCGTCGACCTTCCCCAGCGCATGAGAACACGTTCCGCGTGGCGTGGAAGTTCCTATCGGTACCGCTCTCTCCATGGCCGTTTGATATACGTGAAACACTCCCTGACGCCAGGAGTAATAGTACGTATGTTATTATATTATAGAATGATATACGACCTGCGGCTTCTTTCTCCCTAAAAAATTTACATAAAAATGTAAAGCGAGCTTGACATTTTTGCCGGGGCTGCTATATTCCAAAATGTAAAGCGAGCTTTACATTTTGATGCGGCGGAACCGGGGCCGCAACGCGGTAGCGATCCGTGGGAAACGTGCGGTGGCGCCCATGATCGATCATGGGGATCGCCGCATAAGGTTCCCGCGAGATACTGCAAAAGCGCCACTTAAACACGAACGGGGAGAATAGCATGTTAATAAGAAATGACCGGATGGTACTCCCGATCGCGATGGTGTCCCTCACCGTTTCGATCCTCTTGGGACACCTCTTCTCAGACGGGTCCCGGTGGGTGACATTCTTCGAGGGTCTGTTGCTCGGCCTGGCATTCGCGTTGAGCGTGTTCGCCTTGATACGGAGCGCACTCAGCCATGAATGATTCGATCAAGAACAGCGTCCGTGAGCACCGGAAAAAGGCGAAGGTGACCCAGGAGGACCTGGCGCGTGTGATGCGCGTCTCGCGGCAGACGATCAATTCGATAGAACGGGGGCGGTATATCCCCAGC
>DATKWS010000144.1:0-4398 GCA_035529435.1 Patescibacteria group bacterium | reverse complement strand
ATCGCTCACGTTTCGTTCGATCTGGCAGCGGTCAAGGGGCCGCTCGTTCTCGATTTCGCGGGAGAATCGGTCGGGCGCGTCGAGAGCGAGCGGGACACGGTGGCCTTTGATTTTGAAAACGAGCACGTGGTCATCCCGCAGCGGTACCTCCGGCCTGGAGAAAACCATTTCAATATTCAATGCAGACCGGACGAGGCTCCCCTCCACCGAGAGGAAGATCATCTCTACAGCCTCTTCGTCCCGGCCCGGGCCCGCGAGGTGTTCCCCTGCTTCGACCAGCCCGACATGAAGGCCCGCTTCACATTGGTTTTGACGATTCCCGAGGATTTCACCGCCGTCTCGAATGCGGCCGTCGAGCGGGAGTTCGTGGACGGCGGCCACAAGCAGATACATTTCGAGGAAACGGCGCCGCTGAGCACGTATCATTTCGCGTTCGCGGCCGGCGCGTTTCATGTCGAGACCGCGGAGCGTGGCGGGCGCACGATGCATCTCTATCACATGGAGCACGATTCCGCCAAGGTCGCGCGGAATCTCGACGTGATCTTCGATCTCCACGCCGGGGCGCTCAGGTGGATGGAGGAGTACACCGGGATCGGGTATCCCTTCGGCAAGTTCGATTTCGTTGCCCTGCAGTCGTTTCCCTACAGCGGCATGGAGCATCCCGGCTCGATCTTCTACCGCGCCGAGCGGCTGTTTCTCGAGGAGAGCGCGACCGAGATGGACCGGCTCCGCAGGGCGTCGGTGATCAGCCACGAGACGGCGCACATGTGGTTCGGCGACCTCGTCACGATGACCTGGTTCAACGACGTGTGGCTCAAGGAAGCGTTCGCCCAGTTCATGGCGGACCGCATCGTCCGGCCCGTCTTTCCCGGCATCGATCACCGGCTCCTCTTCGCGGCGTCGCACTATGACAAGCTCTACAATGTAGAGCGAACGGCCGGTACGAATCAGATCCGCCAGGAACTCGGCAACCTCGCCGGGGCGGGTTCCCTCTACGGAGACATCATCTATCACAAGCCGCCGGTCATGCTGAACCAGCTCGAGGCGATGATGGGGGAGGGGCCGCTGCAAAAGGGACTGCGGCGCTACCTCGATAGCTACCGGTTCGCCAACGCGGGCTGGGAGGATCTCGTTGCGATCCTCGATGCGCTGACCGTCCGGGACCTCCGCGCGTGGAGCGGGGCGTGGGTGATGGAGCGGGGGCGGCCGCGCATCGCCGCGGAGCGAATGCGGGATGAATCGGGAACGTGCCGCGAGCTGCGTATCGTGCAGGAGGACCCGCTCGGGCGCGGCCTCGTCTGGCCGCAGGCGTTCACGCTCCTTGTGACGGACGGTTCACGTGATGCGATCGTTGCGTGCGAGTTGAACGGGGCCGAAGCACGCGTAAAACTCGATGAGCCGATCACGGATAATGATTTTATTCTCCCGTGCGCGGAAGGGGCGGGATTCGGTTACTTCATGCTCGATGAAGCGAACAGGCGGTTCCTCCGACGGAGCCCGCCGCATTTCGGAGAGGCGCTGCACCGCTGCACGTACGCGCTGCTGCTCCACGACAACGTGCTCGGGGGGGACTTCGAGGATATCACGCTCTTCACGCGCATACTCATGTCGGCGCTCGAACACGAGACGGCCGAGATGAACCTCCAGTCCATTCTCGATTATCTCGTTGAAACCTTTTGGTGCTTTCTCTCGGATACTGAACGGGGGGAGCGGGCGGGTGAGATCGAGCGGCTCCTCCTCGAGAAGATGGCCGGATCGCCGGAGCAGTCGGCGAAATCGGCCTGCTTCAAGGCCTTCCGGTCCATCGCGGTCACGGGGGACGGTGTGCGGATTCTCCAGGACGTGTGGGAGAAGAAGAGAAGTATCGAAGGGCTGAATCTCTCCGAGCGGGACTACAGCGACCTTGCGTGCGCGCTCGCCGTGCGCGGCGTGCCGGATTGGCGCGGCATCCTGGACGTGCAGGAGGAGCGGATAACCGATGATCAGCTCAGGGAACGCTTCCGCTTCGCGAGGCGCGCCGCCTCGGCCGATCGCGGCGAGCGGGACTCGTTCTTCGCCGGCCTCTCGGACGTCGAGAATCGCCGGCACGAGCCGTGGGTGCTCGAGGCGCTCTCCTACCTGCACCACCCGCTTCGCGCGCGGGAATCCGAAGCGTACATACTCCCGAGCCTTGAGCTGATCGAGGAGATCCGCTCGACGGGTGATATCTTTTTCCCCCGCGACTGGATCGGGACGACGTTGCTGTACCATCATTCGGACGGCGCCGTCCGGATGGTTCGGGATTTTCTGGGAGACCGGCCGGACTATCCGGAGCGGCTGCGGCTGATCATACTCCAGGCGGCCGATCTCCCGCTGCGGGCGAACATGATTCGAACAGGAGGTCGATAAATGCCGTTCTTTGTCGGATTCGGGGCGTGGGTACTGTTTCTGCTGCTCTTCACGATCTTCATCGGGGGATTCTTCATGTGGATCGCCGCGAAGATCGCCCATGTGAAGAAATCATCGTTCGGGCGTGCGATACTCGCCGCGGTCGTATCGTCCATCGTCTCGGTCATCGTATCGTTTGTCTTCGGTATCCTGCCGTTGATCGGAAACGGCATTGGATTCCTCGTGGGACTCCTCGTCTCGATCCTGATCATCATGTGGGCGTTCGATACGACATTCATGAAGGCCATCCTCGTGTGGGTATTCAACATCGTCGCCGTCGCGGTGGCCGTGGTGCTCACGGCGATCATCTCGGCGGGCTCCGTGATGTTTCTGCCGCATATTTAGCACGGTGTCCGTGACTCCGCAGCCGGCTCTTTCTCGAACGCCTTGCCCTGCGGGATGCCCGCCTTCTTCTGCTCGCGTTGCAGCGCCCGCAGCTGATCGACCGGCACGCACGAGCTGTTCCACAGCATCGCGTAGGCGAGGCTCCTGAGGTACTCGCAGCTGTACGAGTTGTGGCAGTCGATCTCTCCGAACAGGTTGTATGCGAGCGAGCGGCATCCGCCGCCGCAGAGGTACTTCACGTCGCAGTCACGGCACGTCTCGAGGGAGTCGACGGTGCAGCCGCGCAGTTTCTTCAGTACCGGCGAATCGTAGTAGATCTCCCGGAGGCTCCGCTCCGTAATAGTGCCGGCGTGGAACTCGTCCTTGTGCAGTGCCTGGCACGGATAGACGGAGCCGTCGGGGCCCAGGCTGATCTCGCCCGCTCCCGCACCGCACTGGTACTGCCTGGCCGGTATCCCGTGGAAGCGGAGGATCGACGCCTTGTCGTCGCCGTAGAAGTCCTCCACGACCGTTCCGACCCGGTTCATCGCCTCGAGATAGTCCTCCAGCGCAGGAAGAAGGTCGATCATCTCCCGTACCGGCGGTATGAAAAGGTTCGGGATGAGGTTGCTCGAGCCGAACTCCTCGAGAAAGAACCGGTAGAGATCGGGCAGCTCGTCGACGTTGTGCTTTGTGATGACGGCCTTGGCGGTGCACGAGAAGTCATTCGCATGCATGATCCGCATCGCGTTGACCGTGGCATCGAACGCCCCCTTCCCCCGGAGGGAGTCGTTCTTCTCCCTGATGTGGCTGTCGATACTGAATCCCACCGCGCCGAATGTCTTCATGATCTCGTCGATGTTGTGCCCGCCGACGAGAAGACCGTTCGTCAGCAACTGGCCGGTCATGCCGGCGTCGTTTACGTATCGCGCCAGCTCGAAGATGTCGTATCGAAGCAGCGGCTCGCCGCCGGTGAATACGATGTGGTGGATGCCGAGCTCCTTGGCCTGATCGAATATGCCGAACCAGTCCCTGGTCGTGAGCTCCCCGACGGGCGCCACCTTCCGCTCCTTCTTGTTGTAGCAGTAGATGCAGCTCAGGTTGCAGCTGTACGTGGGATGTACGTAGAGCGTGCCCGGCCTGCCGTGCTCGAGATCCGGCGGCTCCGCGATCCGCGGCTTGTAGGGACCCTCGTGAATGAATTTCGTCGCGGTCATGTCTTCGAGGAAGGCCGCGACGCCGTTTTCGATATCACCCGGTTCGTAACCGAACCGCTTCGCGACCCTTTCGGCAATCCGCGGCGCCGTCGATTCCTGCCCCACCGATTCGAGAATCGCCTTGCCGTGTTCGTTGACACGGGTAAAGCTGAAATGCAGGGGATCGAAGAACACGTACCAGTCGTTCCGCGGAACGACGATGTAGTGTGTGGGCGCGGAGTACACCTTCTCGGTGGACGTCATGGCTGGCCTCCGTGTGTATGCGTGCCGTGGTCCCTTGATCGCTCTGTCGTGAAAAAACTCGAGGTTCACTATACCACCATACCGCCGGTGTTGCTGCAGTAAATTGCCGCTTTTTCGAATTGATGGAACGGGGTGATCGCGGGTTTGGCGCGGTAATCAATTGACAGGAGACGGAGCGCGTATTATT
>DATKWS010000143.1:0-15909 GCA_035529435.1 Patescibacteria group bacterium | reverse complement strand
GATCGCTTTTCTACTTAATTCTGCCGCTTCAGCTATCGATGTTTATAAAAACCTGGCCACTTATACGAAATACATTATACCATATGCACAATTTCATTACAACCTTATTTATCAATAAATTGAAAGCTGCATAAGCGGAATGATATGTGCTATGGTGGATGATGCAAAACTAAAGGCAGGAGCGCCGCTTACCGCCGCCGGGTGAAGCACCGGTACCGGGACTGGTGTGCCGCGCAGGCGCTCATTCTTCCCCGAGTGAGACGAGATCCACGAGGGTTCGAAAACGGTCGTCGAGATCTTGCTCGGCAATATCCTTGAGTCGCTCTATGGAGAAACTCCCGCAGGTGAAGCTCGCCGTCACCGTTCCGCACAGCATCGCCCGGCGCAGGTGGCGGCCGTTACGTTGTGGCGCCCCCGCGAGATATCCCATGAATCCGCCGGCGAAGCTGTCTCCCGCTCCCGTCGGGTCCGTTACCTCGGCGAGTGGGTATGCGGGGGCGAAGAAGGTGAACTCCCTTGTAAAGAGAAATGCGCCGTGCTCACCCTTCTTTACCACGACGGCCGAGGGGCCCATGCCGAGCACCGCACCGGCGGCCTTGACGAGATTGCGCTCGCCGCTCAGCATCCGCGCCTCTTCGTCGTTTATGAACAGTATGTCAACCCGCCCGAGAAGCCGCCGCAGCGACTCGGTCTTTCCCTCGATCCAGAAATTCATCGTATCGCAGCCGACGAAGGGGGCATCCTCCATCTGGTTGAGTACCTCGATCTGGATATCGGGATCGATATTACCGAGAAATAGGTATTCGCTGTCACGGTACGAAGCGGGGAGTATGGGACGGAAGGCCTCGAATACGTTCAGCTCGGTCGCGAGCGACTCCCGCTCGTTTGGGTCCTTCCCGTAGCGCCCGTGCCAGTAAAAGGTTTTTCCCCCCGCCACCACCTCGAGTCCCTCCAGGTCGATGCCCTTCGAAAGAAACGCCGCACGGTACTCATCGCTGAAATCCTCGCCGACGACGGCGACGAGTCGTACGTGAGAGAAGTAGCTCGCTGCGATCGAAAAATAGGTGGCCGAGCCCCCGATTGCCCTCTCTGCCGATCCGAACGGCGTCTCGATTGTATCGAACGCAACCGAGCCGACGACGACGATGCTCACTATGTACCTCCTCCTGTGTGCTCCCGCATGGCACCAGCCGCGCGCGGTGTGCCCATGTGTCGTGTGGGCCGTACCGGCCCGGACGGCTCACATCCGCTCGGGAGCCGAAACGCCGATAATTCTCAGTGATTCGGCGAGTACGATCCTCGTCGCCTCGGCGAGCAGCAGGCGCGCCTCGCTGAGCCGTTGGTCCATCGATACGATCCGGCAGATATGGTAGAAATGATGGAACGCGGCGGCGAGCTGCTGGGCGTATGAAGTCAACCGGTGCGGCTCCCGTGTGATCGCCGCACCCTCGACGAGCTGGGGAAAGACGACCAGCCGGCGCATCAACTCGATCTCCTCCGGTTCACGGAGGAGATCGAGGCACGAGGTGTCCTCGGGAACAGTGACGCCTTCCTCGCGCGCAAACGCGATGACGCTCGCGATACGGGCGTGGGCGTACTGGACATAATAGACGGGATTCTCATCCGACTCGGTACGCGCCAGGGTCAGATCGAAATCGAGATGGGCATTGATCTTTCTCATCAGAAAGAAGAACTTCGCCGCGTCGACGCCGACATCCTCGACGAGGTCGCGGAGGGAGACGAACTCGCCGCCGCGCTTCGACATGCTGACCTGTTTTCCCCCCTCGATCAACCTGACCCACTGGACGGTGAGGACATCGAGCCACCCCTTACCCGCCCCGAATACCTCGGCCGCGGCCTGGAGCCGCGCGATGTGCCCGTGATGATCGGGGCCGAAAATGTCGATGACATGCGAGAATCCCCTGCGGTACTTGTTGAGATGATAGGCCGCATCGGCGAGAAAGTAGGTCGGCGAGCCGTCGCTCCGCACGATGACGCGGTCCTTCTCGTCCCCGTGATCGCTCGAACGGAACCAGACGGCTCCCTCCTCCTCGTACAGCGCATCACGTTTCTTGAATATATTGAATATCTCCTCGATTTCACCGCCTTCAGGGTGCAACCCCGACTCCCTGAAGAAGATATCGAAATGAACACCGAACAGTTCGAGATCGCGCTGTATGAGATCGATGAGATGCTCGAGGGCGAACCGGCCGAAGGCCGTGGCGGCCTCATTTTCGTCCCGTGCGAGCCACTCCTTGCCCTCCTCCTCGGGAAGCTCGCCGGCGATTTCCGCAAGATACGCACCCGGGTAGCCATCCTCGGGAAGCGGGACATCCTCGCCGAGACGCTGCCTGAAACGGGCGAGCGCCGAGCGTCCCAGTTTCTCGACCTGACTGCCGGCATCGTTGATGTAGTATTCAGCCTCCACATCGTATCCGACCTTCCGCAGCACATTGACGAGGGCGCTCCCCACCGCCGCGGCGCGCGCCGATACGATGACGAGCGGTCCGGTCGGATTCGCCGATACGAATTCCACCTGGAGGCGGTGCCCGCCGCCGAGGCGGGAATCGCCATACCGTCCGCCGAGCTCGTTTATCGAGGCCATCTGTTCCCTCAGGTAGACGTGCGCAAAGGTAAAGTTAATGAAACCGGGGCCGGCCACATCGGCATGCGTGATGAAATCGGGGTCGAACGCGAGGCGCCGGATGATCTCTTCTGCCAGCTCCCTCGGTTTCCAACCCGCCTCCCGCGCGTGTATCAGGGCGAAGTTGCTGCTCAGATCCCCATGCTCCGGATCGTTCGGTCGTTCGATCTGGATCTCGTCGCGTGAAAAACACACTCCCGCCAGTTCGGCCGCGGCGGCCAATCCCTCGATCACCCTGGTCCGTGCGGAGCATTCGTTGTTTTTCGCATCAGAGCCCATTCGGATATTCCTCCCGGGGAGCATCCCCCCATAACCGTTCCAACCCGTAAAACGAACGCACCTCGGGCCGGAAAACGTGCAGTACCACATCGAAGCAGTCGATCAGAATCCAGCGCGCCGACTCGTACCCCTCAACGTGCAAGATCACCGCCCTCTCCTTGAGTCCCTCGATCACGGCGCCGGCGACGACCCGCGCCTGGACGTCGCTCCCCACGGAGCATATGACGAAGTAATCGGTGACACTGGAAAGCTTCTTGAGGTCTAGAAGAACGATATCTTCGGCTTTTTTATCCCCTATCAGCTTTATGATCCTCTTGGCGAGTGCTTTCGGTGCAATATGCTTCAATACATGTACCCTCCTGTTATCGCCCACGAACCGCCTCGACGGCGGACGGATGCTGCTATCCCCATACGCCACCGATACGGGTCCCGCATTTCGGGCAGATCCCGTTTCGACCGATCACGGTCGTGCTGTACCCGGCACGCTTGACGATCGTTTCACCGCACTCCGGGCAATACGTGTCCTCCGTACCATCTATGAAAATGTTGCCGATATACACATGGTCGAGATGTTCCTTCGCGATCCGGTATGCGCGTTCGAGTGTCCCCCGCGGGGTCGCCGGCCGGTCGGTCATCCGGTACTGAGGAAAGAAACGGGAAAAATGGACCGGGATGTCGCGTGAGATACCGGCGAGCCATGTGACGAGGTCCGTGATCTCCCCGGTCGAATCGTTGAGATCCGGTACCAGGAGATTCGTGACCTCGAGATGCGAAACCGAGGCGGCGATCTCGATGAACCGCTTGACCGGGGCGACCCTGCCGCCGCAGTACGTCCGGTAGAATTCATCGTTCATGCTCTTGAGGTCGACATTGAAACCATCCACGAGGGACGCAATCTCGCGTGCCGGCTCCTCGTTGAGAAAGCCGTTCGTCACGAGAACCGATTTGAGGCCTCTCGCGCGCAGCATGGGAACGACGTCCTCGATATACTCGAACCAGAGGAGCGGCTCAGTGTAGGTGAAGGCGACACCGATCGACCCACCGCGTCCCGCCAGTGCGACGAGCTCGTCGGGTGGAATGTATTGGGTGGGCGCCTGCTCCTGCGAGATGCTCCAGTTCTGACAGTTGTCGCACGAAAATGTGCACCCGTTCGGTCCGATCGAGAGGATCAGGCTCCCCGGCATAAAATGGTAGAGTGGCTTCTTCTCTATCGGATCGATATTGGCCGTCACCGTGCGTCCATACGAGAGGGTGACGAGCATACCACCCCGGTTCTCGCGGAGATTGCACGCGCCCCGGGCGCCCTCGGCGACCAGGCAACGGTGCGGGCAGAGGCGGCACCGTATCTTCTTGTCCTTGACGGCCTCGTAATAGCGGGCCTCTCGGGCCTCTCGGGGCTCCATCGATAATCCTCTCGACAACAACCACATGCGGCGCCTGTTTAACCTATCACCGGTCCGGTCCGATGTCAAGAGCATCGGATCGGGTGGCGTTCAGCTATCTCACTATAAATATCGGCACTTAGCCCCATGTTGATTATTATTCCCGCTTCTTGATGCGCCGCTCGATGATGACGGACAGGGCCGAGCTGAGGAGAAACAGGAACACGAGCGGGAGCGCCATCAGGAGCTGGGAGGCGGGATCGGGTGGCGTCAGTACCGCCCCCGCGATGAATATGAGGAGAATGGCCCACCGCCACTGCCTGAGAAGGGCCCGGGCCGAGATGACCCCCATGGCCGTGAGGGATACAATAACGAGGGGAAGCTGAAAGACGAGCCCGAACGCGAAACAGAGCCTCGTCACGAAACCGAAATACTTCCCCACCGATATGAGTGGTTCGAGCATCTCCGTACCGAACCTCAGGAGGAAGTCCAGAACGACCGGGATGAGGACCCAATACGCGAAGACGGCGCCGAGGTAAAAGAGGAACGTCGAGGAAACGATCAGGGGGACGACGAGCTTCTTTTCCTTTCTGAAGAGACCGGGAGAAACAAAGGACCAGCCCCTGAAGAGTATGTAGGGAAACGATACGAGAAAGCCGAGCGCGAAGCTCAGCTTCATGCGGGTCATAAAGGCCTCGATGGGTGCGGTGAAGTAAAGGCTCCGCACCGGAATCCCCGCGAGGAGAAAATCGAGTACGCGGCCGGAAAAAAACCAGATGACGATTCCCGCGCCGACGAAGGCGACGATGGAAGCGATGAGCGTCGATCTCAGCTCCTCGAGATGATCGAGGAAGCTCATTCTCCCCAGTTGCTCCTCCTGTCCGTCTCTTTCCTCCGGCACCACGAACCACTCTACTTCTTGAGTTTCGTCTCGTAGTAACGCGTGATGGCGGTATCCGTTTCCTTGCCGTCGTCCGAGACGACCTTGCCCTTCAACTCGAATTCCGATTTGCCTTCAACTATGTACCCGCCCTCGATCGCGATGTAGTATCTCCCCGAGCCCTCGCCCTTGCCGCGCAGTATGCCTCCGGGCATCGCCTGGTTGATTTCGAGTTTCGACTCGACCTCGATCACGGCCACCGGAATACCCTTCCTCTTCTCTATCTTCTTGAACGTGAGATCGGCAAATCCCTTCGCATTGGGCTCCCTCTTCTCACCATCCTCGGTTTCGCCGCCACCCTCCTCGATGTTCTTCCGCCAGGAATCCCCGACCCGCTTCACCGTGTCGGGGAGCTCGATGAACCATATCTCGGCGATGCTCTTCAGTTCATCGGTGCTATGCATGCCCGGGATATTCCCGCCCGGCTTCGCATTGAGCACTCCCCCGTTCGATTTTACTTCCACCATGATACTCTCGCCCTCAAGCTGCATCGGTGGGCTCCAGTCCTGTATATCGTCGTCGACCACCATGCTCGAGGAGGCTCCGGTAAATGCTAACGATACGAGGTAATTCCCGTCTTCGGTGACCTTCGTGAGCTTCATTTCGACGTCGTACGACTGGTTCTGGACGATGTCCATTCCCATGTAGTAGTATTCCATCGCCCACGAGGTCTGGTAGTTCAGCAACTCCCCTTCGGTTATGGCGAACGAGAGCTTCGCCTCTTTCTGGTCTTCCGCATTCAGGACGCCGGGAACGGCCAGAATAGCGATGAGACAGCAGGCGAGGATCCCCCTGTAACGGGCAGGCATATTCCGATTCACCGAAATCATCGCTCTCTCCTCTCTGTGTACCCCTCCGGACTCTGCAGGGACAATCTCATGATAGGTATCTATTTCTTTTTCTCAAGCAGATTCCGCAGTTCGGACATGAACTGGGAAACATCCTTGAATTCGCGGTAAACCGACGCGAAGCGTACGTAGGCGACCTGATCGATCGCGGCGAGGCGCTTCATGATCTCCTTTCCTATTTCCTTTGTCGGGATCTCGTCCCTGACCCGGTTCGAGACTGCCCGCTCGACCTCATCAACGAGCTTCTCGAGTGTCTCCATCGGCACGGGGCGCTTCTCGCAGGCGCGCAGCAGTCCGTTCAGTATCTTTTCCCTGCTGTAGTGCTCACGTTTACCGTCCTTCTTCACCACCATGACCGGCGTGTGCTCGATGTACTCGTAGGTGGTGAACCGCTGCCCGCACTTGAGGCACTCCCGGCGCCTGCGCACCGCCGAATTCTCCTTGGTCGCACGGCTGTCGACGACCTTGTCCTCCTCGTGACCACAGGCGGGACAGCGCAACGTATTCCTCCCCGTCAGCGTTCCGTTTCGGTTTCGATCACATCGACGTAGGCCGTTTCAATCCCCGCCTCGCCGGCCAGCTCCTCGCCGAGCTTGTCGGGATAGGTCCCCCCCAGAACGAGGCGCCTGATGCCGGCGTTGATGATCATCTTGGTGCAGGTGGAACAGGGAGCCGTGGTACAGTACATCGCCGCCCCCTCCATGATCGATCCGCTGCTCGCGGCCTGGATGATCGCGTTCTGTTCGGCGTGCGCACCGCGGCACAGCTCGTGCCGCTCCCCCGATGGGATCCCCATCCGCGCGCGCATGCAACCGATATCGAGGCAGTGAGCGATCCCGCGGGGGGCGCCGTTGTACCCGGTCGATATGATACGCTTGTCCTTCACGATGATCGCGCCCACCTTGCGGCGCAGGCACGTCGATCGCTCCGCGACGAGCCGAGTGATCTTCATGAAATATTCGTCCCAGCTCGGTCTGTTGTCCGTGCTATCCACGGTCCGTGTACCCATACCATCCACCACGCCGTCATGCGCATCGTGACCAATCGCCCCGCAGCGTCCCGGTCTACTGATAGAGGGGGAACCGGGCGGTGAGATCGGCGGCCTCCCCGCGCACCTCGGCGATCACCGCTTCATCCTCGAGATTATCGAGGACACGCACCATCATGCGTCCGATCTCCTCCATCTCGGTCTCCTTCATGCCGCGCGTCGTCAAGGCGGGAGTGCCGACGCGGATGCCCGAGGTGACGAACGGGCTCTTCTCATCGAACGGGACGGTATTCTTGTTGACCGTAATCCCGGCCTTCTCGAGGGCCTTCTCGGCGGCCTTCCCGGTGAGATCCGTGCTCGAGAGATCGACGAGAAAGAGGTGCGTATCGGTTCCACCGCTGACAACGTCATACCCGTGTTCCATGATGAACGCGGCGAGCTTCTTCGCGTTGGCGACGACCTGGCGCTGGTAGGCCTTGAACTCATCGGTCATCGCTTCCTTGAAGCAGACCGCCTTTGCGGCGATGACGTGCATGAACGGTCCGCCCTGCGTGCCGGGGAAATTCATCTTGTCAATATCTTTCGCGTACTTCTCCGGGCAGAGGATCAATCCCCCGCGCGGACCCCGGAGCGTCTTGTGCGTTGTCGAGGTCACCACATCGGCGTACGGTACGGGGCTGGGGTGAATACCGGCCGCGATGAGTCCGGCGATGTGCGCGATATCGACGAGGAGAAAGGCTCCGACCGCGTCGCAGATGCTTCGCAGCCGCTCGAAATCCCACGCGCGGGAGTACGCGCTCGCGCCGGTGACGATGAGTTTCGGCTTCACCGCGAGCGCCTGCTTTTCGAGTGTGTCGTAATTCAGCATCCTCGTCTCGCGGTCGACCTCGTAGTGCTCTACATTGAAGAACATACCCGAGAAGTTCACCGGGTGGCCGTGGGAAAGATGCCCGCCGTGGGAGAGACTCATTCCCATGATGGTGTCGCCGGGTTTCAGAAACGCGAGGTACGCGGTGATGTTGGCCTGCGTTCCCGAGTGCGGCTGTACGTTGGCATGCTCGGCCCCGAACAGCTCTGTGGCCCGTTCGCGCGCCAGCTCCTCCGCCCTGTCGACAAAGGCGCATCCACCGTAATAGCGCTTCCGGGGATACCCCTCGGCGTACTTGTTCTGCATCGGATTGCTCAACGCGGCCAGCACCGCCTTGCTGGCGAAGTTCTCGCTCGCGATCATCTCGAGCTGTCCCTGCTGGCGCCCGATCTCTCCCCGGATCGCTTCCATGATTTCCGGATCGGTCTTCTCGAGGTACGGAAAAAGATTCTCTTCAAACATTGCTCGCGCCTCTCCTCTTTGGAATAAAAATTCACTGCTCATACGGCGACCACGACGGTTTCATCCGCCTCCGGCGAGGGCGTGCTCCCTCATTCGTCGATGGGCGGTTTCAGCACGACACGTAATCGCCCGGTTCGATATCCCGGGCCCGCTCGTATGCATGAATCTTGTCGATCCGCCTCTTGTGGCGGTCCCCCTGAAACGCCGTTTCGAGCCACACCGCAACGAGACGTTCCAACGCCGGATCTTCCATGCTGTGCTCGGAAAGGGCGAGCACGTTCGAATCGTTGTGTTCGCGTGTCATCCTGGCGTCGTCGACCGACCTGCACAGGGCGGCGCGCACCCCTTTCACCTTGTTGGCCGCGATCGACATCCCGATTCCGCTGCCGCACACGAGAATTCCCCGTTCGACCTCCCCGGCGGACACACGCTCTGCAACGGGGAAGGCATAGTCGGGATAATCGACCGATTCCGTACCCGCACAACCCGCATCGATCACCTCGTGACCGCCCTCGACCAGCAATGTCTTGAGACGCTCCTTGAGCTGAAAGCCGCGGTGATCGGATCCTATTGCGATTCGCACGGCACCCTCCTTGTGTCAGGCGAACCAACGGCGGACCGCACCCACGATCCGCTCGTCAGGAGGCTGCATTGTATATATTCGATCTTGTGTCGAACTGCCACTCGCATTACCGGACCACACTATCGAACCTTGGTAATACGGTAATGGGAATCCACGCTACTCGATAAAGGTCAGCCAGTTGTACTTGTCCTTCACCTCGGCGTTGATGTATTTGAAGAAGAGTTTCTGTAGCTTAGTTGTAATCGGACCGCGTTTTCCCTCACCGATCTGGATCTTGTCGACACTCCGTATCGGCGATATCTCGGCGGCCGTCCCCGTGAAGAAGAGCTCATCCGCAATATAGAGCATCTCCCGGGGAATCAACTGCTCGATGAGCTCGATCCCCAACTCCTTGGCGAACGTGATGACGGTATCGCGCGTGATACCCGGCAGGATGCTGGCGCCCAACGGGGTCGTGTACATCTTGCCGTTCATTATCAGGAAGAGGTTCTCGCCACTTCCCTCGCTGACGTAACTGTTCGTATCGAGGGCGATACCCTCGGAGTACCCGTTGAGCAGGGCCTCCATCTTGATGAGCTGTGAATTCATGTAATTGGCACCCGTCTTGGCCAGGGCGGGCAGCGTATTGGGCGCGATCCTGTTCCAGCTCGAAACGCACACGTCCACTCCCTGCTCGAGCGCCTCCGGCCCGAGATACTTACCCCATTCCCACACGACGATAAATGAATTTATCGGATTGTTCAGCGGATTCACGCCGAGCTCGAAGTACCCGCGGTAGACGACGGGCCGTATGTAACATTCCTCCATATCGTTGATCTTGACCGTTTCGATACATGCCTTCATGTAATCCTTTATCGGCATATCGTAACCCATACGGTACATCTTCGAGGAATTGTAGAGGCGCTTTATATGAGGTTCGAGACGGAATACCGCGGAGCCCTTCTTGGTCTTGTAGCATCGGATTCCCTCGAACACGGCGGTGCCGTAATGTACGACGTGCGCACACACGTGAAGTGTGGCGTCGTCCCAGTCGACAAATTTTCCATCCATCCAGATCTTCTTACTCTTCTTCAGCGGCATCGCTCCTCTCCTTTTACACTGACCGGTAGGGTACGGTGATCCGTTGTTCTGCTCGCTCGGTCCGCGAACACCTTATACGTGTTCAGCTATAAGTCATTATAGTTCCACCACGATAGGGTGGCAACCAGTATTTTCACCTTTCACAGAAAAAATACAAAAAATCTGAAAAATCTGAAAATGCGCCCGCCGCGGGGGCGGAACGATTCGTGATCGTGCGACACTTTCGCCGATTATTTACTAAAATCAAATAAATCAACAAAATAATCAATCAATCGATCGACCAGAACGTACAGTTCGGCCCTGGTCCGTTCATACCGCACCCGGTCCCCACCGATCGGGTCATCGATGTCGGGCGAATCCCTCCCGTCGTCGAGCTCGCCGAGAACCACGATCGGCGTTTCCAGCTTTGGAGCGAGCAGGCCGATCCTCTCTTTGTGCCGGTTCTCCATCACGACCACGAGATCGGCGTCCTCGATCATCTCGCGCGTGAGGAGCCGTGCGCGGTGCGCGGAAAGATCGATCCCATCTTCGGCGAGCACATCCACGGCGAGATTCGAGGCGGGCTGGCCTTCCCATGCCACGGTTCCCGCCGATGAAACCTCGAGAAACCCGGCCCACGCGGCGGGCATTCTCGCCCTGAATATCGCCTCGGCCATCGGGCTCCGGCACGAATTTCCGGCACAAACGAACAGAAGCCGTTTCATGGTCACCCCGCGGTTCCACGAACGATACGACGAACGCCAACCTTAGGCACAGAGCGGGAATCCTGTCAAGCATTCAGAGCGGGGAAAATTGCTTGTCACGCCCGAATACCGTGCCGTATCCTCACCAGCATCAATCGTACGGCGGGAACCGCCAACGCACCGTTCGAGGCGGCTGGCGTCCGATGCGCGCCTTCAGGGGGATTTGACTCGATTCCCGCCCCATCGAAAGGAGCACGTTGTGGCTGATCTCAAAATCACCAAGGCGAAATCGATCCCGGAGGAAAAGGTCACCGCGGCGGGAGCGGAACGGGTAACGATCCGCTGGTTGATATCGCATGAGGACGGCGCCGAAAACTTTCATCTCCGTCTGTTCACGGTTGCCCGTGGAGGAAAAACGCCCCTTCACACGCATACGTGGGAACACGAGGTCTACGTTCTCGCGGGTGAGGGAATCCTCGTCTACGAGGGTGAAGAGTATCCGTTCTCCCGAGAGGCTGTGATCTTCGTACCCGGCGCGAAGGAACACTCCTTCATCAACACCGGCAAAGCGAATCTCGAATTTCTCTGTATCGTGCCGGGTGGGCTGCGAGGCAGTTGAGCGAATGAATCGGAGGGAGATCCGGCGGCGCCCGGCCGGGATACGCGGGGAGAACGGATTACGGGGTCATGTTTCCGCGGAACTTATTCGTATTAGGCAAGTTATATTTGACAAAGGATCGCCGTGGAATTACCTTTAGTGTAAAGCGGCTTCAGTGACGGAGGTCTCGGAGATTGGAGTGTTTATGAAAAGGTACATGAGCGCTGTAGCGATTATCCTGCTCGCTATGCTTACGGCCGATGCAGGCGCTTCACCGCCGCGATTCAAGCAGAAGAAATATTTCGGCCCGATTCCCTACAACACGCTGAGCGTCAGCGTGGGATTCATCGACGGTCCCTCGGCGGAGTTTTTAACCGACCATCTCAACCTGTGGACCAAGGCTCGCGGCGGCCGGGAAACGAGCGAGGATTTCTCCACCTCCCCGTTCGCCAAGGTAAGTTATCAGCGACAGCTCTCACCGAACCATTTCTTCAGCTCGACCGTATGCTTCTCCTATCTCGACCTCTCGAGCCTGGGAGACTACGTAGCGATTGTCGATCTGCCCGATACGAACGACGTCAATCTCCCCCTCGATGTCGATCGGACCTTCAAGGTATACCTCTTCTCGGTGGACATTGGATTCCTGTACTACTTCGTCCCCCCCGAGGTGCGCCGGTTCTCGCCGTTTGTCGGAGGTGGATTCGCCGCGGTGATCCCGCTCGCACGTCTTGAAACCGAAAGCTTCATCAGCGGTACGGGAGAGGCATTCGACAATCCCGGCGAGACCGTTTCCCGCAACAGCTTCGAGGCGGGTCTGCACACGATATTCGGGATGGTCTACTACATCACCAACCGGTACTCGGCGGCCCTCGAGGGCCGCTACCAGATGGCCCAGAGCAAGTTCTACCATCACAACGCGAATTTCGTCATCGATTACGCCGGCTTCACACTCGGACTTGCGTTGAACTACCACTTCTGATGGAAGCGGAACGATGTGACGTTGCCGTCATCGGCGGCGGACCCGCCGGGTCGAGAACCGCCACCCTCATAGCCCGCGCGGGCTACCGCGTCCTGCTCCTCGAGAAACGGGAGCGGATCGGGTACCCGGTCCGTTGCGCCGAAGCAATCGGTCCCCGGCACGATGTGGAACGGTACCTGCGGCTCGATGCCTCGATCCTGTCATCTCCGGTGAACGGTTTTCTGGTCAGGACGCCGCGCGGCGAAACGATACGTACCGATATCGATGCGATCGGCTTCATCGTCGACAGGGAAGCGTTCGACCGGCGTCTCGCCGAAACGGCCGCGGAGGCGGGCGCCGACGTGAGATGCGGACAGCAGGCGATCTCCCTGCTGAAGACGGGCGGCGCCGTCACCGGGCTCACCGTCAGGGACCTTGCAACCGGCCGGGAATACCGTGTCGACGCGAAGATCGTGGTCGGCGCCGACGGCGTCGAGGGCCTCTCGCCACGCTGGGCGGGAATCGCCGGCAGCCTCCGGCCGGGTGAGATATTCACCTGCGCCCAGGAACTTATCGGCGGTATCGATCTGCCGCCCGGGCCGATCATCGAATTTCACCTGGGGAGCCGGTTCGCGCCGGGCGGATACGCATGGGTCTTTCCGAAGGGCAACGGGGAGGCAAATGTCGGTGTGGGACTCAACCCGCTCCGCGCCGGCGGGAGAACGGCGTGTGATTATCTCGATGCGTTCATCGCGGACCGCTGCCCCGACGGCAAGCGCCGGCGGCTCGTCGCCGGCGGTTGCTCCGTGGCGCGGGGGCTCCGCGCACTTGCAACGGACGGCTACCTCGTCGTGGGTGAGGCGGCGCACCAGAACAATCCTTTCTCGGGGGGCGGAATCATAAACGCACTGGAAGGCGCGGACATGGCGGCGGCGGCGATCGGCGGCGCGCTCGAATCGGGCACCGCTTCGGTGAAGTCCCTCGTATCCTACACGCGCGCGTGGAATGGCTCGGTCGGTAAAACCAACGAGGCGTTCTTCCTCGCGGCGCGGGTATTCTTCAACCTCTCGGACGGTGAGATGGAGCGCGTGATACGGCGTGTGTCCCGGGTGCCGGGTGTCTTCGACCCGGGAGGGGTGAAGCCGGTCAGGATGATCCTGGCGATCGTGTTCGCCTACCCCCGGCTCCTGTCGAGGGTGCTGCGGCTCATGATCGGCGGGAGGGAAGATACGAGCGCCGGGGGCGGAACATCATGATCGTTGCGCTGCGGCTCCGCACGGGATATAATTAACCGGAGATCGAACATTCGCTGGCGCGGACGCTTCGCGCCGCACCAGCGATGTGCAGCTGCAGCGGCCAGCGTCGCGCTGCCGCTGAGCCGCAAATCGGCGGCGATGCACGCACCACTGGAGGGATGGCAAAAACGCGCGAAGGATCAACGGTAGAAGTGGTCAAGGTCGACCGGGATGCGTGCATCCCCTGCGGAGCATGTTCAGCCGTCTGCCCGAGAGAGGCGCTCATTCTCGAGGGAATGACGCTTGTCGTCATCTCCGAGCGCTGCCGCCCCTGCGGGCAGGCGGCATTTGTTTGCCCGACCGGGGCGCTCCGGTGCCCGGCACCCGGCGGCGATACGGTACGATAGGCAGGGCTTCGGAACAGGCGGCGCCGCGGTGAACGCACCCCGGCGACTCCGCCGGATTGAAGGACGGGATATGGCCGGTACCATATCGGCTGAAATCATCTGCGCGGTGGTCGGCCCGCTCGCGACCAACTGTTACGTGCTCGGATGCCCCGAGACGAAGCAGGCGGTTATCGTCGATCCCGGCGGCGATCCCGATCTGGTGATAGAGATCGTTCGCGGGAAAAAGCTCGAACCGGTGCAGATTATATGCACGCACGGACACAGCGACCACATCGCCGCGGTGTCCACCCTCAAGGCCGCGTTCGGAGTCGATTTCGCCATCCACGCCGAGGCGCGCGAGATCGTGAAATCCTCCGTCATCGAGGCCCCGCTCTGGGGAATGGGAACGATCGAGGAACCGGAGATCGATGTGACCCTTTCGCACGGCGACACGATCCGTTTCGGAGCGGTCGAGGGCGTCGTCCGTCACACACCGGGGCATTCGCCGGGCGGCATCTCGATCGTCTTCGATACATTCGTGCTGGTCGGCGACACCCTCTTCGCGGGATCGATCGGTAGAACGGACCTTCCCGGCGGTGATTTCAACACCCTCCTCGACTCGATCAGGCGGGAGCTCCTCACCCTGCCCGGCGAGACAATCGTCTACTGCGGCCACGGCCCGCACACGAGAATCGATATCGAACGGGCACAAAATCCATTCATTACTGGAGCATTTTGACCCGTTTTATGCTAGATTCTCATCCAATGGCATTACCCTGCAACACGAGAATGGAGCGATGGCGCGCACAGTATTCTGGATATCGTTGGTCTTCGTATGCTACACGTACCTGTTCTACCCGCTCCTCGTGGTGTTCGCAAGCCGGGTGAGCCGTCTCATCCGGCACCACGCCCGGATGCGGGACGGCGGGTGGGACTCCCCGCCCTCCGTCACCTTGATCATCGTCGTGTACAACGAGGAGAAAAGGATCGAGGCCAAGCTCCGGAACTGCCGCGAGCTCGATTACCCGGGGGAACTCCTCACCGTCTGCTTTGTCTCAGACGGATCGACCGATGGGACCAACGCCATCCTGGAAAAACAGGACGGCCTCCTCTTCATACGGGACGGACGGAACCTGGGCAAGCCGTCGCGCCTGAACGATGCGCTCGAGCGGTGCACGAGCGAGATCGTCGTCTTCAGTGACGTGCGCCAGATGTACCGGGAAGACGCGATCAAGCGGCTCGTCGAGGACTTCGACGATCCGGCCGTCGGCGCCGTGAGCGGCGAGCTGGTCTTCAGGGACCCGCGCGATGACACCGAGCGGAGCATCGGCCTGTACTGGACATACGAGAAGATCATCCGGAGAGCGGAGAGCGACATCGATTCGACGCTCGGGGCGACGGGGGCCATCTACGCCGTCCGGCGCGACCTCGTCGGACCGATCCCCCCCGATACCGTGCTCGATGACATCGAGTTTCCGCTCCAGGCATTCAAGAAGGGGTACCGCGTGATCTTCGAGCCCGGGGCGGTGGCGTACGATGCGGCCGTTTCGGAGATCGGGCGCGAGTTCGGACGCAAGACGCGGACACTGGCCGGCAATTTCCAGCTCTTCAGTCGCAACCCGTGGCTCTTCAACCCGTTCAGGAACAGGATATTTCTTCAGACGATCTCCCACAAGTTCTTCCGGCTCCTCGTTCCGTACGCGCTGATCGTGCTGCTGGCGAGCTCGTTGCTGCAGGGCGGAATCGCATATCGAGTGTTTTTCGCATCACAGGTGCTCGCGTACCTACTGGGCTGCGCGGCGCTGCTTTCGGCCGCCATACGCCGAATCCGGCCGGCGAACCTGGCATCGGTGTTCATATCCCTCAACGCGGCCTCGGTGGTGGCGCTGCACATGTTCGTGTTTCACCGGATCGACGTCAGATGGAAGCGGTAGGAGTTCGCTGAATTCCCTATCGTGAAATACTATAAAAGTCT
>DATKWS010000142.1:0-21583 GCA_035529435.1 Patescibacteria group bacterium | reverse complement strand
GCTCGCCGCATGCGAAGACGTTTCCAAGAAGTATCTCGACCGCCTTCTCAACCTGCTGCGCGGTGCCGGATTGTTGCGTAGCTCCAAGGGTAAGGGCGGTGGGTATATCCTGGCCCGCCCACCCGAGGAGATAACCGTCGGCGATGTCGTGTGTGCGCTCGAGAGCGGTATGTACCTCGTGCCGTGTGTGGATGATCCATCCGTGTGTGAGAAGGCCGGCACGTGCCCGTCGAGACAGGTATGGTGCACGGCCGCCGCCGTCATCAAGGATACGTTGAACGGCATAACGCTCGCCGATCTCGCGGCGTGGAAACCGGGACGACGATACCGGGGGCTCACGCAGCGCAACTGACCAATCGAACACGGAACGAAACGAACCGATTCATCACGGGAGGCCCGTTGCATGCGCCACAACAGCCGCACCATCATAAAGACAATCTTCTGCCTCCTCGCCGCGCAGGCCCTGCTGCCAATACCCGCCACCGGACTGGATCCGGCGGGACCGGAAGAGATCATACAAGCGGGCGGCCTCGATATCGACGTGCCGGGATTTTCCGTGCCGTCATTCGTCCGGTGGGACGGTGACGCACTGCCCGATCTCGTGATCGGCGAGGGAGGTCTCGGCCTCGACGACGGAAAGGTCCGCGTGTACCTGAATGCCGGCGCCCCGGGAAATCCCGCCTTCGGTGGTTTTTTCTACGTGCAATCGAACGGAACCGACCTCGTCAGCCCGAGCAGCGGTTGAATGGGCGTTTTTCCCCGCGTGGTCGACGCGGACAATGACGGTCTCAAGGACCTCCTCATCGGGGAGGCCGAGGGAACTCTCAGGCTCTATGGCAATATCAACACGGATGACGACCCGCGGTTCGACGGCGGTATCCTTCTGCAAGTAGGCTTTCCGGGCGCCAAGGCGGATATCGACGTGGGACAGCGGCCGACGCCGGTCGTCGTCGACTGGAACAATGACGGACGCCGCGATATCGTGGTCGGCTCCAAGGACGGAACGGTGCACCTCTTCATAAACGAGGGGACCGATTCCGATTGGGATTTCCGTCTCGAGCGGCTCGTGCAGGAAGACGGGACGGACATGATCATCCCGACGCTCCGGGCCAGTTCGGAGATCGTCGACATGGACAACGACGGCAGAAAGGATCTCCTCACGGGAAATACCGAGGGACAGCTCCTGTTCTACCCGAACGCCGGGAACGACGATGCGCCCGTCTTTTCGGGATACATGCAAATCGAATCGGAGGGCACCGCCATCGATCTCCCCGGCGCCCTGCGCTCGCGCCCATTCGTCTGCGACTGGGACGCCGACGGCGCCCGTGATATCCTCCTCGGGTACGGTGACGGGCTCATCCGGCTGTACCGTGGATCGAACAATCTCGCCGGCGCGACGGCTCCGCCGGTCAGGGCGGAAGGACTGCTCCCCGCGTATCCGAATCCGTTCAATCCGGCGGTGACGATCCCATTCATGCTGGCCCGTAACGGCCGTGCCAGTCTCTCCATTCACGACGTATCGGGGCGGCGCGTCGCGGTGCTCGTCGACGGGGTACTGCCGGCAGGCCGCCACGAGACCCACTGGCGCGGCGTGGATGCGGGCGGGCGTCAGCTCCCCTCGGGGATTTACTTCACCAGGTTGCGTGCCGGGGGGATCGAAACGACCGGCAAGATCACGCTCGTTCGATGAACAATCGACGTGACCGCTACTCCGGCCGCGGCATGACTTTTTCGAGATCCTCGAGTAAGTCCGGCGGCACCGGCGCGCCTAGCTTCTCGGCCGTTATCACCTGCTCCCACGCGCTCCCGTAATCGCCGAGCTCGACGTAGGTACGGGCGAGATTGACGCGGAGACTTGCATTGCCGGGGTGCACCTGAACGGCGCGCTCGAAGAATGTCACTGCCTTCTCGTGTTCGCCCCCCTCGCTGTAGATCACACCGATATTGTTGGTGATACGGATATCGCCGGGATCCTGCTCGTAGAGACGGAGGAGGTAGCCGAGCGCCTTGTCCCTCCTGCCCATGAAGTAGAGTTCCAGCGCGTACTCCAAGTTGAAATCCCGGCTGTTCGGCGCCAGGCGCAACGCGTGCCCGAAATAGTCGAGGGCCCGTTCGTGGTCGCCGTGTCTTCGGTACAGCTTGGCCGCGGAAAAGTACAACTCGGGATCCGTTTGCACATTCTCGAGCATCATCTCGAGAATGTGTATCGATCGTTCGATGTCCGCATCCTCCCGGTGCACCCTCGTCATCTCCTTCAAGAACGGCGTCATGTCGTGCCCGAGCTCCGACGCCTTTCGGTACAGGCGCCGGCACTTGTCCAGCTGACCGGTCTGAAAGTAGATGTACGATAGCGGCTCGTAACATTGCAGGTAGGTCGAATCGCTATTCAGTATCGATGAGAATTCACGCTCGGCGAGATCGGTCCTGCCCATGTCGGCATACACGACCCCGAGATTGTTGCGCGCCTCGAGCTGTTCGGGATCGTGATCGATCACCTTCTTGTAGAGTTCAACGGCCTCATCGAATCGTTTGTCCTGGTAATACATCGTCGCGACGTTGTACCAGTACCGTGGATTCTTCGGATCGGCCTGCACCGCCATCTCGTTGAGCTCGAGTCCCCGTTCCCTGTCACCGGAGCGTACGTAGTAAAACCCGAGCGTACTGTACCCGTACCCCTTCGCGTAACTGCTCCAGTATCCCGTATGGACGAGATCGAGGAAACGCCTCTCCGACGCGTTTTTTCCCGCATGGATACCGACCAGTGGAACCGTATGGACGGCGAGAACGGCGAATGCGATCACGGACAATGCCTGCGTCGACCGCGGATAGCGGGTGAGCAGCAGGAGCGTAACGAGCATTGCAAGAGGAATCGCCATGGCGGCGAAAAGATCCCAGTCCCTGCTGACCCCGATATTCTTGTTGAAAACGAGAAATTCGAGGAGATAGAAGATCGCCGTCGTTTCCAGAAAAAGGATGGCACGCCGGGTCAAACCGTCGTGGGGCCGGGACGGGCGCACGAAGCCGACGAGAAGAAACAGCGCCATGGGGCAGACGAACATGATCTGGTTGAACGAATCGAACAGCGTTTTCCAGGAGAAGAGGGGATACGCGATCCTGTTCCGCGGCGGGCCGGGAAACAGGGGGAGAAATTTCTCGAAGAAGAAATTGCCGAATGCGCCCCAGCGCTGCAAGGACCACAAGACGGCAAGTCCCACGACGACGATCGCGGAGAGCAGCCGGTAGTATCTCCCCCTGTCGATCGTCCTTCCGCCCCCCGTCCAGAGAAGCACCCCCAGGCCGGGGAGGAGGGCGATCGCCGAAAAATGCAACACGACGGCGACCGCGAACGCGACGATCGGCTTCCAGGCGGCGGCCCGTCCCCACGTGAACGAGAGTCCGTAAAATGTAAATGCCATGATGGCGGCGGCGAGCGGCGGGTAGGTCTCGACGTAGCCGAAGAAGAGGAGCATCATCCCGGTGGACAGCAGCACGATCAGGACGAGTCCGTGGCCGTCACCCCCGTTTGCGAGGAGGCGGGCGGTTCGTGCGGCGTACACCATGAAGACGAGTCCTGCAGTCACGCTCAGGACGGCGGCCGATGTGACGGTGGAAATCGCAGCGGACGGCACGAGTCCCATGAGCAGGCGGTACACCTCGCGATACAGCCACGAGCTCACCGGCTCGTTGAATGCAATCTCCTTCAGGAGATGATTCGCCCAGAGGTCGCCGTCCCCGAGAAGGTGCGTTGCATTCCTGAAAATCCAGAACAGGGCTGCCGACACGGCGAGCAGTACGGTATAGCCGGCATATGCGTTTCTCGCGAGCCAGGCGATGCGCAGGGCACGTCCCGCGCCGCGCGCCGCCCGGATGAGTGCAGCCCTGAATTCCGTCACGAGAACGAGGAGCCCGAACACGAGAAGCGAGAATGCAATCCACCCCGGCAGGTACTGCCACTGGTCCGTTCCCCACAGCTTCGGAACACCCACCAGCAGGGGAAAGGCATGCACGGTGAGAAGGGCGAGGTACACGATCACGACAGGCCCCGGCGGCCGCTGGATGCCGGGAGCGCTCCCCGATTCCTCGCCTGTGCGCTTCGACTGATCGCGCTGTTTCATACGGTTGCCATGATACACGACATGACACCGAAATGGAATACGGGAGTGATGGATTTCTTGCCGGCTCCCCTCTCACTCCATGTTACATCATTGCCGTAACCCGTAAATCGTGTTATTCTTACTGAAGAATGGTTTTCGTCAGGAACGGCCGGCACGGTGACGTTCCGGCCGTTCCATCGCAGACGCAACGGAATGGATCGGGACCAGCGAGGGGGGCTGAAGGTGTCGCATCACACGGTCACGTTGATTTCCATCTGTTCGATATCAATGCTCGCATTCCCGGCGGCCGACATACATGCCGCCCCCATTCACACAACGTATCTCTGGCACATGCACCAACCCATCTACTGGCCCGACCGGAGCACCTGGTACCCCTCGCGGTACGAGACGGCGTACGAGACGATCACACTCGGCCACTCGGAGAGCGATGTCTTCGGGATCTTCAACAAGGATGACCGCGTCCACGACTACCAGGATTACCCGAAGACGGCCGTCTCGATGGTCCTCGATCTGCCCGATGCGGGCGTGCAGATCAGCTTCGCCGCCGCGCTCGTCGAGAATATAAAGAGCCTCGCCGACAACAGCTGGAACGGCGGGCGGTACGCGACAAACTGGTACGCCGATTACCGGAATGCCCGATCGTGGACGACCTCCGGCGGCAGATCGCGGATGCCGCAGCTCCTCGTCGCCGCCCACCATCCGATCGCCCCACTCATGGACGAGAATGCGCTGCGGCGCGAGATCCAGGTCGCGAAGGCGGCGTACGATGTCGCGTGGGGAGACAACAACTACTCGAAGGGGTACTTCCCGGCCGAGACATGTTTCTCCGAGCGCATGATCCCCATTCTCGTCGAGTTGGGGATCGAGTGGACCGTCGTGGCGGACATTCACATCTCACGCGCCTGCCAGGACTACCCCTACGCGGCGAACGAGGACAACTGCGATCCGCCGAACCCTGCCGATCGACTCAATCCTCCCCAGGGGTACTACGAGAGCGTCTCGATCAGCCGCGGGGTCACGGTGAAGATACCACCGCCGTTCGGGTTCAGGCCCCATTACGCGCGCTACGTCGATCCCGGAACGGGGGAAGCGGACTCGATCATCGTCGTCCCGGCGGCCAACGCGATGAGCTGGAACGAGGGGTACGGGATGTACGGCACCGGCGAGATCGATGCGATCGCTCCGTACAACGACCCGGCCCGTCCCATGCTGGTCCTCTTCGCGCACGACGGTGACAACGCCTGGTCGGGAGGCTACTCGTACTACAACGAAAACGTCACGAGCTTCTCTCACGCGGCCGCCTCGCAGGGATACGAGCCATCGACGGTTGATGAATACCTCGCCGACCATCCGGTCGATCCGGACGATGTCGTGCACGTCGAGGACGGCGATTGGGTGAACGCCGACGGCGATTTCGGCTCTCCGCAGTTCATCAACTGGAACTGGCCGCTCGTCGACGAGTACGGCTCTTTCGATATCCCCGGCGGCTGGGCAGAGGACGAGCGGAACTGGGCCGTCCTGACCGCCGCCCAGAACCGCGTCGAGACGGCCGAGGCCATCTCCGGCGTGCCGCCCGATCCGGAGAGGATATTCGATCCGTACGGCGGCGGTGCGAGCGACGTCGAAAAGGCGTGGCATCACCTACTCTCCGGGTACGAGAGCGGATACATGTACTACGGCACCGTGCTCGACATGGAGGTCAAGGCCACCCTCGCGGCGAATGCCGCGGTCCTCTACGCCGATGCAGTGATCGCCGGCGGCGGTGACGATACCGTGGCCCCGACGATCTGGCTCCCCCAGCGCCTCCCATGGAATCCCGGCGGCAGGGGGGGCGGTTCACTCTGGGGCTACCCCGGCGGGGACGGCACCGGGATGGAGAGCGATTTCTGGATATGGACATTCGCCCACGATGTCTCCGGCGTGGCGCGCGCGGAGCTCAAGTACCGCATCGACACCGACGGAATGAACCCGATGACGAGCGATCAGAACGAGACATACGCGGGCGGCGCGGAGGTCGGGGCGTGGCAGACGCTCGCCATGACGCGCCGGATCTTTCCGAAGGGGAATTTTTTCAGCGACCCGAACATCAATTTCTCCGTGCTCCCCGACTACATCGCCGATGAATTCTACGCCCGGATGACCGCGCTCTCCGAGGTCCTCGTCGATTACTACGTCGAAGCGGAGGACTCGGCGGGGAATGTCAAGCGGAGCCCGATCCAGCACGTCTGGATCGGGGAAGCGACGGAAAGCCCCACCCATGTGATCGACGGCGATCTCGATGAGACCGCAACACACCTCGCGTCGGACGGACCGTTCAATCTCTACGCCGACTGGGACGGGGAATACCTCTACGTGGCCGCCGAGGGTGTGGGGGGCACTTCGGGCTGGGATCATTTCATCATCATCGGCGTCGATCTCTCGACGCCGGTACCGGCCCCCTGGGCCAAGTCCGGGAACGTCGCAGACCGGACCCTGTACCTCGGCAACGAGGACGGCAACAACTGGTGCGGCTGGTTCGATGCATCGGAGAACGTCCTCTCCACCGACGTCGGCTGCGCATCGGGCGACTATCTCGAGGGAGTCATCCGACTCGAAACATACCTCGGCGGCTCGCTCCCCGCGGGTATCCACCTCGCCGTTGCGGGGTACGGTTCCCCCGACGGGGGCGGCCTGCAGGGACAGGCGCCCGCCGGCAACGGGAACGGCGACATCGAGGCGGGCGAGTATGTCTACCTCGATCTCACCGTAACGGGGCTCGGGGACGGTTCACCCCCGCGCGGTCTCCCGGCACTCATCTCCGCGCTTCCCAATCCGTTCAGCGGCGGCACGCGGATCGAGTTCTCCCTGCCGGGGCCGGCCCCTGCCACGCTCGAGATATACGACGTCCTCGGCAGGAAGGTGACGACGCTTGCCGCACGACCGTTCGATGCGGGGCGGCACTCGCTTTTCTGGGACGGCCGTGACGCGCAGGGGCGGCAGGTCTCGCCTGGTGTCTATTTTATGCGGCTCGACACCGGGGAACGCAGCCAGATCAAAAAAATCGTGCTGGTCAGATGACACGGATACATTCGACTCCGGGACAACCCGACCGTGGGCGGAATGCGTTATACCGTCCCTCGCGACTCCACGCCGGCGTATTGACAAATCGTAACGGGTCACGTAGAGTATTGCGGCACCGGACCGCCTCGTAACCGGTCGCCCCGCCGGCGCCGGTATCAGCAATGGAAGTACCCGCGTGGAACTGAAGAAACCGCTACCGCCCGACAGGACCCTCGATCAGGTCAGAAACCACTACCTCGTCGAAAAAGAGATCGCGTCAAGGCTGAAGAAGGCAAACCGCGAGCAACGCAAAGAAATCTATCGCACGATGTACGATGAGCTGTTTTACCGCGTGCCGGATCATCCGAGATTGAAACGCGGACAGAGCCGGGATCGGATCGCGCTGTCGAACAGAAAAAAACTCGCCGTCATCGGCAATTTCATCAACGAGTCCACCGTGCTCGCCGAATTCGCCCCCGGCGACTGCCGCTTCGCCGTGGAAATCGCCGGACGCGCCGACAGGGTGTACGCCATCGACATATCGGACCAGCGGGACCGTATCGAATCCCTCCCGGCCAATCTCCGGCTGATCGTCTACGACGGGTACGAGCTCGACATGGAGGATGAATGCGTCGATGTCGTATTCAGCGACCACCTGATCGAGCACATCCACCCCCAGGACACGATGCTTCACTTCAAACTCGCCTGGCGCATTCTGAAACGGGGGGGTGTGTACATATTTCGTACACCGCACGCATATGCGGGACCGCACGATATATCGGGCTACTTCTCGGACGAACCCGAAGGATTTCACATCAAGGAATGGACGTACGGTGAGCTGAAGCGGATGATCTCGAATGCGGCCTACCGCCGTTTTCTGACATTCGGAAACCGCAGGGATATCGTCATCAGAGTTCCGTACCGGCTGTTGTCGCTTTACGAGGGCGTGCTCGATCTACTGCCGGCACGCACCGCGAAACGGATATCGGCATCCCTTCTGCCCGTTATATGTGCGGCGGCGGTCAAATGAATCCACGGGGTGCACGACGGTGAACATTTGCATGCTCTCGAGCAGGTTTTACCCGATCATCGGCGGGGCCGAACAACAGGCGCAGCGCCTCGCCCGGCACCTGCGCGATCGGAACGTCAACGCGTTCGTCGTCACCTGCCGGTACCCCGGTCTGCCACCCGACGAATCGATCGACGGAATACCGGTTCACCGCATCAAGACGGTTTACCGCCGCATGGAGCCCAAAGGCAAGATCGCGTCCCTCCACATGATGACCGGCCTGTTCCGCTATCTCGTCCGGAACAGGAGACGGATCGACATCATCCACGTGCACGGCGCCGGCAAGATGACCATGACCGCGAACGTGGCAAAGCTGTTCATCGACAAACCGGTCGTGGTAAAGGTCGCCACCGCCTCGACCGCGGGGACCGGCGAGGGGGACCTCCACGGCGCCGAAACCGCCCTGCTGGGGAATGCGCGAATCTCCCTGCTGAGGATGAGTGATACCTTCATTGCCACGACGGAGCAGATCCGGCGGGAGCTGATCGCACGCGGTGTGCCGGAGGAAAGGATCACGCTGATTCCGAACGGCGTGGACACGGCGCGTTTCACTCCCACGACACCCGAAGAGCGAAAGATACTCAGGGAGAAGCTGGGAATTACGGGAGGTACGGCAGCCCTCTTCGTCGGGAGATTGATCAGGAGAAAGGGTGTCGATATACTCCTCAGAGCGTGGAAAGAGGTCACCCGGGATTTTCCCCGTGCCATGCTCCTCGTTGTGGGTTCCGGAGAGGAGGAAGGGAATCTCCGGCAATTGGCGCAGACCCTCCGGCTCGGCCCGAATGTATCGTTTTCCGGCGCCGTCGATCCCACGGAAATAGAAAATATCTACCGGGTCGCCGATCTGTTCATCCTTCCGTCCCATGGAGAGGGGATGCCCAACGTGTTGCTCGAGGCGATGAGCCACGGCATCCCCGCCGTCGCAAGCGCGATCGGGGGCGTCGTCGATCTGATCACGGACGGCGATAACGGCCTTCTCGTTCCGCCAGGCGGGTACGAGGCGCTCGCCGCGGCGATCAAACGGCTTCTCGGTGGCGGCGGGAGGAAACTCGGGGAAGCGGGGAGAAAAACCGTTGTGGAGCGCTTCTCGCTCGATGCCGTGACGGATCGTTACATCGAACTGTACGGGGCGCTCACGGCGGCACGATCCGCCCGGTAGCACTGCATGAATCCTCATTGGCGCCCGCGGATGCGCCCTCGTCAGCGCGGACATTCACCGTGCCGCGCCCGTGTGCCGTTTACTGAATCCGCCGGCTCCCGGCCTCCCGTTACACCGTTCCGGATTTTCCGGCACGCGCCCGTCCGGTCACGCAATCAGCCGCTCGAGGCCTGCCCGTGTCCATCATCCCCGAGCCGGTCGAGCACGCGCGATAAAAGGCTGCGGGACTCGATACCATCCTCTATCGCGGCGATCGCCTTCAATACATCCTGGCCGGATTCGGTTACCAGCTCCGCGGTACACTCCGCCACCGCACGCCAGATGGGTTCGAGTGCTTCGACCGCGTCCCGCCCGCGGTCGGTCAGTGCGAGAATCTTTCGTCTCTTGTCGGTTTCATCGATCCGCACGGAGATGAGCCGGTTTTTCGACATTTCGCTCGCCGTCTGGCTGATGGCGGGACGGGATATACCGAGCGCCTTCGCCATTTCGGTCACGGTCAGGTTTTCCTCCTTCGAGAGCATGTAACCGACCAGAAACCAGCTGTCGTTGAAATCGGCGCCACGGTGGTGGTACAAAGTCGTCGCCTCCGACTTCAAACGGTCGCTGAGCCTTTTCAGCCTGCTGGCGAACGCGAACGTTCCCAGCTCCCTCAGAAGATCCATGACGGGCCTCCCCTCCGTTTCCATTGGTATACGTCTCCACAATTACGTAAGAGCTTACATAATTGTTTACGCGCGAAGCCGGTACTCTGTTCCAGAAAATTCATGTCCGCAAGGGAGGTTCCTGATCGATGGATTGTACATGGGATGCCGAGGCATGTGCACGCCGGCGGGCCTGGAGATCGTCCGCTCCGGTGGCGGGAGGCACGATGGGGCTTTCACGGATCCGGCACGTTGAGGGCGCAGGGATACCCCGCCCCCCACCGTGCGGGGAGCGGGTGTTCCGTTTTTTAAAACACATGCCCACGCCGCGTCCGGAGCGAAATCACCGGGTACGCGGATTCGATCCGTCCATCGAAATGAGCCATCAGGCCCTGTTTCTAATCGTCCGTGTACAGCGCCTTGATACCTCCCCACGTCGTGTCCTGCACCGGCATCGGGCCCGTGAAGAATATCTTGAGGATCCATGCGTGCTGGTATCCGGGCGGAGTAGAGGGATCGTTCAGTATCAAGCCGCCGTGGGCCGACCAGTTCGGACCCTGCGCGAGCTCGGGAAACTTCGTTCCACCGGTGAAGGTACAGTTCGACGTCACGACCGGCTCGAAAAAGCCGAACGGGTCGTCGGACCGCATGATGCTCGAGAAGGTCCCGCGCAGGGCAAGAGTTCCATCCCTGAAGCTCGACGGCGATGTGCCGTTGGGCGGATTCGTTCCGTAATCCGCATTCCGCGCCGGATCCTCGTATATGAATATTTCCGAATCGGCATAAAAGATATCGGTGCTGAACGGACCCGGCATGACGGCGACTATCATCGTCTCGAAATAGAACGTGTACTCGTACGAACCGAAATCCACCGTGAACGGATAGGTGAATCCGACCGGCGGTTCAAGCTCCCCGACCACCGTCGTAATTGTTCCAACATCCTCGGGCGGGATGAAGTAGCTGTGCCCGTACAATGCAATCTGTTCCTGATCCTGAGCGGAGACGTCCGCGGATAGAAACAGAAACACCACGCAGAGTGCAACGAGCAGTATTCTCATAGATGCCTCCCTTACATCGTGCAGCGTTTGCGAGACAGAATCAAACGTCATGATCAATGCGAGTCGTTACACCACTCCTTCACGCGATACCGGGCGCCCGGGCGAACGGAGTCGCCCGGGGCGCCCGGCATCCGAATCCGCATCAGCGAACCATCACGATACGGTTCGTCACGACCTCGCTTCCGGCCTTCAGGCGATAGAAGTAGACGCCGGAGACGAGTTGATGCCCCCCATCGTTCTTTCCATCCCAACTCACGGCGTTGAGGCCCATTTGAATCTCACCGCGGATAATATCCCTGATTTTCTGTCCGAGTACATTGTAAATAGCCAGCTCGACCGCCGCCGGCTGCCGCAATTCGTAGGTGATCGTCGTCATCGGATTGAACGGGTTCGGGTAATTGCCCGCACTGAGAATCATCGACGTTACGTCATCCACGGAACCTGATTTTGGCGGCGAATAGGCGATCTGACCGATATCGAGCGGGATAATCCCCGCTCCGACGATCTGATCGTTGACGATGATCTCGGCGATATCCTTGGCGAGCTCATCGTTGCTACCGTCATCGTCGGTGAGCATGTTCCCGACATACGTGATCGCCTGGCTCACCGTGGCGTTGTCATCGCTTATGAACTGCCACGTGCTGAGACGGTTCGACACGACATTGAGGAGAAACGCGGCGAACTGCTTGCGCCCCTTCTCGTACATCGTGCCGCCGTTGATCGAGAGCACTTCGTAGAAATCCTCGAGCGTTATGACCGGGATGAACACCACGAAGTACTGGTCAAACCGGTCGTGTATCTGGTCGAACAGCGCGATAAGCTGGTCGGCCGGTACCTGCACGCCCTTCTGCTTGCCACTGAGCGCGCTGGTAACTTGGTGCTTCCAGAATCCGACACTGCGCGGTTTGTCCTGGGTGGCGACCCGTTCGACGACGAAATCGACGATCGCGACATCCCCCGGCGCGCAGGTCAACTCGACCTCGGTCGGCGTCACCGGATAGTAGCCCAGTGGAACGACGAGGCCGACCGTGATACTTGATATCGCCACGTCGGGGAAGATGTAATTGCCTTCCTCGTCGGTGAGGGTGCTGTGTATATTCCCCTCGCCGTCGACGAGATCGACCGTGGCGCCCACGACGGGACCGCTGCCCGGCATCATGCCGCCGCCGGAGAAGATCTTGTCCACGGCGACAACTTCGTACTCGCCGAAGACGAATCCGATCTCGAGGGGCTGCGAGCACGATGTATGTATCGTTGCTGCGTCGCCATCGATCGTGACGGTTGTGTTGCCCTTCAGCTCGTCGCCCGTCGGAAGGATGGTGATGAGATGATCATCGACACTCGTGACGGCGCCGTCCGAGACCGTTACGGTCGCGGGATCATGGATGCCGTTGTACAGGAGCACGAGGCGCGATATCCCCTCGCATATCTCTTCCTCGCACGGAACGATGATCTTGTAGACCGATGTGACGGTGAAATCGCCGATCACGTTACCCGGATCGATAGGCCGCGAGCATGATGTATGGATCTGAATTTCATCGCAGCCGACGGCTATCGTGATGTTACCGGGAAGCTCGCCCTCGCACTCATTCGACGTAATGATCAACTGGTTGCCCATCACCTCGAACTGGACGCCGCCGGTTATCGTGACGGTCGAGAGATCCCCCGCCCCGGTGTAGTTGAGAACGAGCTGCGTGATCCCGTTACACCGCTCGCACGCGCCCGAATCGAACACGTAGCTCACGTTCCCCTTGACCGTACACAACGCCGGCGCCGTGATCCTGCCGATCGCCTGGAGTACGTAACCGTACGGTATGTTGGGATCATTGGGACCGAAGGTGAATTCGACGATGGTGCCGTTCGGATTCGGGAGATCGGGAAGGGCCGTACCGTAGTTGAAGTTGACGAGCGCCTGAAGCACACCGGCCTGCGTGACCGTATTGTACGTCATCCTCGCCATGATGATCGTCCCGACCAGAAACATTTCGCCGTCTTCGAACGTTACGGGTGAGCTGATATTCGGCGGGTTGGTGCCGTAATCGGCATTCATCGCCGGATCGAGGAAGATCTTGATCGTCCCTCCGGAATAATTGGTATAGACCGTGGTGCCGTACGTGAACTGATCGGCAACGATAAGATCGCTGATGCTCCAGGTGAGCTCGTTGAGTGAAAGATCGGCGCTCAGGGGCGGCGTCGTGGAGCTCACGAAACCGACTCCCGACAGGATATCTCCCTCGCTGCTGTACGGGAATCCCCCATCCACGAAAAGAAACCCGTTGTCATTCATGATGACGTCGGCTGCGAAGGAAAGTGCGGGAAGAACGAGTGCGAGCAATGCAGCAAGGACCGTTGCAGTTTTCATAGTTGGACAACCTCCTGCCAAAAGGTGAACCGCCCTCATGCTGCGTGAGGAGGTCTAATACCGTTGATCCCCGTTGTGCATTGTGCGTGCGCCACAACGAAGTTGATTTACAATACCGAGGAAATCTTCCCTCGGAAATGTATAAATTATTATATCATAAAAAGATTTACTGCGTCAATTGCAAAATAGATAAGGACTCCACCCCTGGTGCTTGAGCAAATCTCCGCGTAACTATGTGCCGTTGCGCCGGTTTCCCGGCAGGGGGGCAGGGCCCGCGGTACCATGCGGGACGGGCGGGAGTCACTGCCGCGCCGCCGCCTATTCCGCGCTTGTCAACCGGTGAGACATCCCGTATTTTTGCCACATGGTGTCCACGGAGCCGATACGGTCCCCGGAGGGGAGCAGCGTATGAGCGAGAACAGAAAACACCCGCCCGAGACCGCCGCGGGCGCAGCCGGACGGCCGGACCGTCGCGGCCGCGGCCTGCTGAAGAATATCGTATTCTCGCTCATCGTCGCGGCCGTGGCCCTCGCCGTGATCCTCGCGGTCCTGGAAATAGGTCTCCGTGCCGCCGGTTGGACGCGCACATTCGAGATCGTCGAACGGGTGGAGGTGGGAACGCCGCGAACCCTGCGGGTGCGCACGCTCCACGCGAACACGGTGATCCACCATGTGACGAAGGAATTCGATGTCACGTACCGGTCGAACTCGATGGGCTACTTCGACCGTGAGTGGAAACGCGACAAGGATCCGGGCGTGCCCCGCATCGCATTCTTCGGCGACTCGTTCACCATGGGCCACGGCGTCGGGAGCGCGCATGCATTTCCCCGTCTCATCGAACGGAATCTGCGGGATCACCGCAACCGGTCCGTCGAGACGATGAACTTCGGCGTCTGGGGCTCGGGAACCCTCGACGAACGCGAGTACATCGAGGATGCCGTGGCGCTCGGCGTCGACCAGGTGGTTGTGTGCTTCTACATCAACGATATATTCGACAACGTCAGGTACCGGAACGAGGAGCGCACGGGAACGGCTTTCGGAGCGGGTGACAGCGTGCAGGCGGAGCCTGCATCCAGCCGCCAGAGAACTCTGATACGGTTCAAGGAATTTCTCAACGCGCATTCACGTGCGTTCGCCTTCGTCAGCGAACGCACGAAGAATCTCCGGGACGCCCTCGGGCTCGTCACCTACCCCCTCGAGGGGGTATTCACGGGACGATCGAACCACCTGCTGGAAGAAACCGCGGGCTACCTCTCCGAGATCGCGGCCGATCTCGGCGCACGGGGGATTCCCCTGACCGTCGTGTACCTCCCCGCGAAGGTCCAGATCAGCTCCACGCACGCGCCGGAGGGGTTCGACCTGGATCTGCCCCAGCGGTTACTCTCGGAACACCTCGAGAATTACCGGCTGATCGATCTGACGGACGAGTTCCGCGGCGTGGACGTCAACGAGTTCTGGTTCCGTGAAGGGCATTACAACGAACGGGGACATGCCCTCGTCGCCGGATGGCTTGCGGAACGGCTGGCCGTTTCCGAATGACGCCGACCCGTCACGCGATCGCCGCTCCGGCTTCGATGCAATGGAGGTCCGCATATGTTGCAGAGGCTCATTCGCGTACAGATCCCTCTCGTTGTGACGTTACTTGCCGTTCTCTTTGCGCACCTCCCGGCGCCTGCCGGCGCCGCGTCGCATCGGCGGCAACCGGCGGGACCGGGGATACCGGCCGGCTCACCCGCCGAAAACGGCGGCGCCACCGGCGGGGTCACCGGCGGGGTCACCGCCCCCGTTCCCGTCACGGAGGCGAACTATCCGCTCCTCGCCGAATGGGAGCACGCCAAGCTCTACCCGCGCATTACGAGCACCGAACTCACACCGAAATGGATCGATGACGGCGACCGGTTCTGGTACTCGTACCGCACGGGGGCGGGAACGAGCTGGTACCTCGTCGATCCCGCGCGCAGCGGGCGGCGGTTCCTCTTCGACACGGAAACGATCGGTGAGGTGATCTCGCGGGCCACCGGAAAGGAGCGGGATCTTCCCGGCGTCGATCCCGCCACCGTCGAGGTCATCGAAAACGGGACACGCGCGCGTTTCACGCTCGGCTCCGCCCGGTACGAATACGATATCGGCTCCGGCGAAGCGGTCTTCGTCGATTCGATCGCATCCCGACCGGAAACACCGGTGCGGTCCGTCTCTCCCGATGGTGCGTGGTTCGTCTTTTCCCGCGGCAACGACCTCTACATCGCACGGACCGCCGATCCGGGCGCCACCGAACGCAGGATCACCACCGACGGCGTACCGGGGTACCGGTGGGGAGGCCAGGAGGACGATACGGACAGCGGACCCGGTGTGTACGGGTACGTGGAGGTTCAATGGTCGAATGACTCGCGGCGGTTCTGCATCCTTCGTTCCGACGCGCGCGAGGTCGGCGACCTGTGGCTGATCGATGAACTGGCCGAGCCGCGCCCGACGCTCACCACATTCAAGTGCGCGATGCCGGGCGAGCCGGTCTACCGGCACGAGCTGTGGGTGTATGACTGCATACCGGAGACGCTCGTGCGCATCGACATCGAACGCTGGCCCGACCAGACGCTCTGGGACCTCTTCGCCCCGACCGTTTACTGGGACGGCAGCGGTTCACGCCTCTACTTCATCCGCCGGAGCCGCGACCACCTCAGCGTCGATCTCTGCACGGCCGATCCGTTCACGGGCAAGAGCACCGTGCTCATCGAGGAACGCATGACCGACATGGTCTATATAAAGCCGATCACCGAGCTTCCCGAGCACGACGGCTTTCTCTGGTGGTCGATGCGTGACGGATGGGGCCACCTCTACCGCTACGGTACGGATGGAACGCTCATCGCACGGCTTACGGAGGGGGAGTTCAACGTCGATGAGGTCGTCGGCGTCGATGAGGAGTCCGGCTTCGTCTACTTCACGGCGAACGCGCGCGAACCGGGACGAAATCCGTACTACCGGCACCTCTACCGCGTCCGGCTCGACGGAACGAAACTCGAGCTCCTCACGCCGGAGGACGCCGAGCACAAGATCGCGATGTCCCCCTCGAAACGCTACTTCATCGACACCTATTCGCGCGTCGACACGCCTCCCGTATCGGTGCTCCGTGCGCGAAACGGGAAGATGGTGCTCGAACTCGAGCGTTGCGACATCACCCCGCTGGCCGATGCCGGCTGGAAGCCGCCCGAGGTATTCTCGGCCATGGCCGCGGACGGCGTCACCGTTCTCTGGGGGGTCATGTGGAAACCGTTCGATTTCGATCCCGGCAGGCGCTACCCGATCATCGTGCGCACGTACCCCGGCAAGCAGGGAGAATACATCCCCCACGCATTCACACCCTGGGCCACCGAAGGGATCCTCGCGCAGCTCGGATTCATCGTCGTCGATTTCGGCAACCGCGGCGGTACCCCCGAACGGGGGTTCGCGTACCGATCCTTCGGCCGCGGGGACCTGCGCGATTACCCGATCCCGGACAAAAAGGCCGTCGTTGAGGAACTGGCCGGCCGCCATCCGTTCATCGACATCAATCGGGTCGGGATCTTCGGCGGATCGTCCGGGGGATACTGCGCCGCGACGGCGATGCTCACCGAGCCCGATTTCTTCAAGGTGGGCGTCGCGATATCGGGACCGCACGACGGGAGGATCATGTACAATATCTGGCACGAGCGGTACAACGGCGCGCACATGATCGAGAACGAGGACGGCTCGATCTCGTGGGAGGTCCCCTCGGAGACGAACATCGAGATCGCCGGCAATCTGAAAGGACACCTGCTGATCATACACGGAAGCATGGATTCGGTCGCCTACCCCGCGCACTCCGCACGTCTCGCCGACGCGCTGATCCGCGCGGGGAAACGGTTCGACTACTTCGTCATTCCCGGAGCGAACCACGGCTACGGGGAACGGCACCAGTGGCGGTACCTTCAGCGGCTCACCGCCGACTACTTCGCCGAGTACCTCATCGGCGATCATCGCGTCAATGTAGACATGTATTCCGTTGATCCCGAGCGGCCGTGAACGCGTCCGCGGTCCCGGCCGCTATTTACAAGAAAACTTTGATATTGTACAATAATAAGGATTTGGTGCGTGACGGTCGTAACGTGATCGGAGGAAATTTCCAGATTGAATATCCGGTCGCTCCTGAAAGATCATAACGTGAACCGCGCGATGATCGTGCTTGTCGTCATCTTCATCGCGGCGATGGCGATCCGCATCTCTCTTGCCACAACGTGTGGTTTCCTGTCCAACTTCAGTGACATGCACGACTACAACGAGCTCGCCGTCGAGGGAGGATTCAACACCTACCTGCCACCCCTCTACCCGCTGTTTCTCCGTCTCGTCTACACGGTGTTCGGCAACTACAACTACAGGGCGGTCTATATCACGCAGGGTATCATATCGTCTCTGATGATTCTCATGCTGTACGATATCGTGAAGCGCATCGCGAACGAGATCGCCGCCCTCTCGGCCGCCGCGATCTGTGCGGTCTACCCGAACTTCATCGCATACAGCCTGACCACGATGACCGAGTCGCTCAGCATCTTCATCGTCGTACTGCTCGTGTGGCTCCTGTTCAGACCATTCGGCGACACCAAAAAGGCGATCGTGCTGGGATGCGTCCTGGCCGCCGGGATCTTTATCAAATCGGCGATCATCTTCTTCGTACCGGCGACGCTGCTCGTGAGCAGGAAACGACTGATTCTGGTCGTCGCGCTCATCGCCCTCCTCTCGCCGTGGATCGTATGGAACGCCGTCGTTCACGAGAAACTGGCGCCGGTATCAGATACGGGCGCCCTGAACTTCTATGCGACCTACAATCCCGCGGCGACGGGTTCGCGCCATGTCGAGGCCGAGGAAACCCCGCTCAAGACCTACGATCACGACCAGATGACCTATGTCAGGGAAGCCCTCTCATTCATCATACACAACAAGTGGCAGACGATGGACATCACTTACAACAAGCTGGCGCTTCTCCTCTCGCGGGGCTGGGATACGTTCGTGTTGCGGGACCTCGCCGGCGGCAGTTCCACGATCAATAATATCATGATGTACGCCTACCTCCCCGTCGCCGTATTCGGCTTTATCGGCCTGGTGAGACTCTACGACCGGCGGAACAGGACCATCGCATACATGATGTTCAGCTACCTGCCGCTTTCTATTTTCCTCGCGATATTCAAGTTTCGATACCGCGTGCTCGTTGAACCGATGCTGATCATGTACACCGGCATGTTGATAGGACACACATGGGAAAAGACCATTTCAAGAAGATCCGGCGTCAATTCGTAAGTATTCGGAAACTCCGTATTCCGGCCATGATTCGGGATGATATCGACATCCTTTTGATCATATTCGCGGCCGCGCTGTTTCTCCGGATCTACTTCGCCTTCGTCGTCAATTATTCGCCGAATTCGACCATCACGGACGCATCGAAGGTATTCGACGGGATCGCTCTCGGCGATGGCTGGGACACGTTTCATCCTCCCCTCTATCCGTTCTTTCTCCGTGTGGTATACACATTCGCCGGCGACTCGAACCATGCCGCCGTGTGCACCATCCAGGGCGTGCTGAGTTCAATCACGGTCTTTTTCATGTACGTTATGGGCAGGCTGTTATGCGACCGCGCCGCGGGCATCGCGGCGGCCGCCATCAGTGCGGCCTATCCGAATTTCCTGATCTACAACCTCACGATATATCCCGACTCACTCGCAATGATCGTCGTCGTGCTGATCATGGCGGCGGCGGTGACCGGCATGACTGAGAAGCGCAGGGCCTACATCTCGGCCGCACTCATCGGCATTGGAATACTGGTGAGACCGCTCCTCGTGTACATGATTCCGGGAATGATTTTGACATCAAAAAAGAAGGTGCTGTTCATCGCCGTAGCGGCCGCGTTACTCGCTCCGTGGGCGGTACGGAACAGTGTCGTGCGGCACGGGATTACACCGGTCTATGAAGGCAAGGCGTACGAGATCGATCTGCGGAAGTTTTCGGCCCGGTATGAAAAGTGGGGACCCGTTCACAAGCTCTACTACAACGCGTCGACGATATTGCGGAAAGGCTGGACCGGCACTATATCCGGCGATGACGGCCGGCAAAGGCGAAACATCAATTACATAGCCGCGTACGGATACCTGTTCGTCATGATCTGCGGGCTCCTGGGACTGGCGAGATACTACGAACGGGAACATCGGCCCCTCGTCTGGCCGATCCTGGGATACATATTTCTCCTGATTCCGCTGACCAACGTCCATCTCAAGCAACGGATATACATCGAGCCGCTCTGGATCCTGTACACCGCGGTCTTCCTGACACGGACCGGTGAAATCGTGTTGAAGAGATTGCGGGTGGTTCGGTCACGCGGTTCCGGGCAGGCCGCACCGGTATAATGTTCCCCCCTCCCGCACCGCATCCCGCGTGGCCGCATCCCTACTCGATGCCGACGAGGGCCTTGATATACTGGAGACGCTCGTAGTGCTCCGGCTTCTCGCTCTGCATCCGGCTCAGCTTCCCGCGGAACTGCCCGATCGAATCGAATCCGTGCCCGCGCATCCACGACTCGAGAAACTCCCGAATCCGCCCGATCGTCTCGAGCCCGTTGAGGTAGAGCGTCGAGCAGAGCTGGACCACCGTGGCGCCGGCGAGGAGCTGCTTGACGGCGCCGGCTCCGTCGTGCACACCGGTGGAGGCCGCGAGGTCGATCTCCAGCCGCCCCGCCAGGAGCGCTATCCAGCGCAGGGGGATGCTCATCTCGTGCGGGGAGCTGAAACGGTAGCCGGGAGCGAGCGCCATCTTTTCGATATCGACATCGAGCCGGTAGAAACGGTTGAACAGCACGAGGGCGGCCGCGCCCCGCAGTTGGAGCTGGCGTGCGAATTGGGCGATCGACGTGAAATGCGATCCGATCTTGACCGCTACCGGTATATCGGCGTTCGATCTGACATTCTCGACGACCTGGAAGTATCGTTCCTCGATCTCACCTGCGCCGCGCTTCGGATCGCTCGGCATCATGGCGATGTTCAATTCGATCCCGTCGGCTCCCGCCGCCGCGATCCGTTTCGCGTATTCCACCCACACGCCGGATGATGTGCAGTTGAGGCTGGCGATCACGGGGATCGATACGGTGCGTTTTGCTTCCTCGATCAGCTTCAGATACTCGGTCGGTCCGAGCGCCAGGCCCATCTTCTCCACATAGTCGACCGCCTCGGTATGCCAGAGCGCCCCCGTGTACTGTCCCGTCTGTTCGATCCCGGCCCAGATCTGCTCCTCGAAGAGGGATTTGAGCACAACGGCGCCAGCTCCAGCGTCGGCGCACGTGCGTAAACCATCGGCATCCTTGCTGAGGCTGCAGCTCGCGACGACAAAAGGATTTTGCAGCTCGAGGCCCATGTATGTGGTTGATAGATCAGCCATGATTACTCACTTTCTCCAGAACGTGCAACTGCTCCGGATGTATTATCCACGATCGCCCGGCCGAACGGAAGCGGAAAAAGAAAACGGAGCTTTACCGCCTTGACTTCACTCGCCTGAAAGAGTAGGCTTGCCTGGAGGTACTCCTGCAGGGGGATAATGTAATAGTGTCCGGTGACGCGCGCGAAAGACGGATCGTCGCATGAAATCGATCGGCTCGGCCGATGCGGGTCCGGCGGATCGCCGTTTTCACGGTGATGACCCTTGAGCATATTCCCCCGGAATGATACAAGGAGGTCGCCATGAAGAAAGCAATGCTCGTCTCGGCAGCGCTCCTGTTCGTTTTCCTCCTCTCCCTCCCGGTCATCGGGCAGGGCGAGAAGCAAGAGGCGAAGTGGGCCATGCCGGCGGCGGACGGCGCGGCGCTCTGGGCGCATATGACCAATGAAAGCCCCTATCTCGGCTGGGGCATATGGCCGGGACAAATTGTCCCCGTGAGGGGCAAGAGCCCCCACGGCGAGTGGATCCGGGTGCTGGCGAACCCGATCGCCCTCAAGGCCCTGCGTGAGGGGAAGGACGTTCTTCCCGACGGCGCGATCATCATGAAGGAGAACTACAACGGCGAGAAGCAACTCGTCGCCCTGACCCCGATGTACAAGGTAACAGGATTCAATCCGGAGGGCGGCGACTGGTTCTGGGTGAAATATACACCCGA